>NZ_JBMPPI010000028.1:0-77061 GCF_049340245.1 Undibacterium sp. TC4M20W | reverse complement strand
CAGTTGGTCATCTATCAGTTCTTTTGGCATCGCTCTCCACCCTGACAAAACAAGATAGAAAGTTAACACTACTCATGAAAAGTTAACAGCACTTTTTTTCAGTCGTTTTAATTTCGCAACAGCCTCTTAGAAGGGAGCTTCGCAACTCTCCTTTCTGAAAATCAGATTTCAAGTTTAACCATTCAACATTTTTCACGCCAACAAATGTGTAGGGACTGATTAAATGCGAATAATCAGTAAGATCTTCATAAGCAAATAACTCTTGCATTGATATAGCCCTGGAATAGATGGATGGGAATATATGACTTCAAATAAACTCTCGATATTTGGTTCATCAGCTTCTAGCGAAGTAACATAGCGTACGTGGCAATGCGCCGCATGTTGGTCAGAAGCCACAGTGAGAAATAAGAGACTATCAAGACTTACAGATCATATTATCTGCACTGACAAGCTCAGCCTGCTTCAGAGGGATTTTTTCTCTGCCAGATCACGGTTTTTTCAAGACCGAAATATATAGTCTCTACCGTTGCCGGAATAACGATCTCAGACGAAAAACTGCCAGATGAATTTGCATGCGCTGGTGCCAAATGCACATAAACATGCAATGTTTTTCCCTCTGGTATTGTTCTTACTTCTTGCACGGCTAATGCGCTATGAAATGCAAGACCAGATATTGTAATTGAAGATGACTTCGCAGTGACGTGCTCGGCAACTTCGAAGGCTTGCACGTCCCGCGACTCTAATATCATCTTATCCCGTCCGGCGCACGCTGACAGGAAAAGCAGCATCATCACTACGGCTAATTTTTTCACGGCATTCTCACAAATTAAATTATTTCCATGCGCGTGCAAACCTTCCAGAGGCTATGCACACTCAATTTTAGCCTGCATCAAGCCGATCTGGCCACGCAACATCACAACTACCGCGATAAATGCAATTCTATTTGTTTTGGCTTGTATTCACCTCTAGCATCAGGCTCCCACTCTTCTATCAACAGATGGTCACTCTTTATTTCGCGGACATTTCCAAAATTTCTCGCAATAAAATCATTCTTTCTGACTATGCGAGCGATACCTGATTCATCGACAATTGTTGCTTGTCGCTTGCGAGAATCGACTGAAACCAGTTTCAGATTTTCGATGCTGCCTACAAATCGAAGGCTTTTCAATAAGCTCACCAACTCTCTGTTATCTGCTTCAGACAATCCAGAGATGGTAAAAATAATTAATTTAAAGTTAGCTTCGTCTTTAGGATCTTTGATTGAAATTTTTCGTTTTATTTTTTGATGATGCCGCTCTGACGAAATACATTTCAGATCATCCAATGTGATCATCACAGACATATCAGAAATTTCGCAATCAAGCTGGTGATCTGACACCCGTAGTCCATAATCAAAAGTAATGAGCTGTAATCCCTTTCTCAAGCTAAATGCCTGACTATCGGGCGATCTGTTTTTTTGTACGTGCCAACCAGGTGGTACATCCAAAAATACCGGGGGATACCACACAGGTTTTCCATACGCAGAAATCTGCAGAACAAGCAATATGCAAAATAAAAAAGCTCTATTCATGGAAACATTTTTCTCAATTTTATCGACCACGAAAATTTATAGCGTCTTACCATCACTTGTTTTCCATCCACAGGAATAAGAGAACCAGCGGCACAAGCTATCTCCCCGCGAAGACTACTTACCAAAAGCCCCATAGGCATCCAGTTGAAAAGAAATCTCCAAATCAGACATCCTGCGCAAGGTTTTCCAATCCAGTACCATGCCCGCAGTTCCCTCAAAAAACCATCCTATAAAAAAATGCATCTCACCGCCTGACGAGGTCATCTCAGCGATCTGTTTTCTTTTCAACTCCAGCAGATCAAGCGTATCATCGATGGCAGCGTCCAAAGAAACATCTTCATTAAACTCAAAACTGCAGGTACAAAAAGATCGTTTATGTACCCCGCCCAATAGCCTGCCGTCTGAAGTCTGTCTCACTTCTCCGGCCAAATTGCACTTCCATGGTTTCAGCTCAATCAAATCGCAAAATGCCTGTAAATCCATTTCTGGATGCGTCATCCTTAACGATACTGCAAATTCCCTCTGCTTCTTTGTCGTCATTACATTCATTCCGCTATTTTCTTATTGAGTCCGGCTTTTACCTGCATACCTTGCTTACCTGCCAGCCAAATCCCCAAGCGCATACTCCCATGCAGTAGTATAGCCAGGCACAGTTTGCAATACACCTGCACGCACGCCGGTATCTGCCGCTGCCTGCTTCACTGTCTGCTGGCGGTCTTTAGCCTGCAAAACCGGTTGTGCCTCGGCCAACGCAGTCAATAGCTGTGGCGTCAGCTTGTCGAGTGCCGGGCGAATTGTGGTCTTCAGATCAGGCGGATTGTCAAACGGGGTCTGTGTTTTGCTCACCCATTCTGCAAACAAGGCCGTCTGTATCATCTTGCCCGCCACTATCTGCGTAGTAAAAAAGTTCTGTACCTGTCTGGGTGCCAGGCCATATTGAGCTGCCTGCTGCGCCAGTGCATCCAGTATCTGTTGTTCACGCACAGGGTCGTCAATCGCTGCCTTGGCGTTCCACTTGTACATGGCGACATCTTGCGCGAGATTCAGGCGTTGCTGCATGAGCCCCATCAAACGCACGAGACGCGGGTCGCTGGCATTCTGTGCCTGGGCAGGATGTGACAGCGACAGGGCAGCGCATGCGAGGGTCACATAAGCCACATAAGCCACATAAAGCAGCCACGGCAAAAATGCTTTTTGCGCAGGGCGCTGTGCTAAAGTGGAAAAAGAATGGTCTGTCATCAGTAACCGCCAGTCTGTTTGTGAAAACGATAACTGACATTGTAATGCCCTGGCTACGCTTTAGACCTGGCAACTTTTGATTTCTGGTTCTTCCCAGGCCAACACGCTTACACAGCCATTGCTGCTGGTGATTAAAAATTCCTTGATGGCGGCGCTATCCTTTCTCAGAAAACCGGGCCGCAATGATTCTTGCGCATACCAGCCGCACTCTTCAATTTGAAACACCCAGTGTTCAGAATCCGAACATGTAGGCCAAAATTCAAGTAAATCACCTTCATCCAAAAGACGGAATCCACAGATTTCTGCAAAGCTCGCTTGATAGCTTTTATTTTCTTGCGATGACTCAACCGTAACAGTCAATTTCCCCAGATCGTAACAAACCTGCGTCACATCTGATCTGGAATGAAACATCATTATCGACTTCAAAGCCCTGGCTTTCATCTTAAAACTCTTATAGTTTGATACTTCTGAACTCGAAGCTTCATTCACATGATCAAGGATTACGGGCTGCGCGTTTCGAATTAAAACCAAAGTACTTATTTAGAATATTCAATATCGGATATAGAAAAATCATCTTTTTTAATAGTGTACGCAATTTCGCCACCACGCACGTTTTTATCTTTAGGAGCAAAACGAATTATGTAATGCCTTTTTTCTACAGAAATTTTTGCATCGTAGCTTTCCAATTTTGACATGGATCGTGCGAAATCATTCGTCGCTGCTTTGCCTTTCTTATCAAGCTCTTGCTCAAACTGTGCATAAGCAAGTGCTGTTGCTTTGACCAGGGCTCCTGGAAGAATAATTCCCGGCTTCTGATCGAACTCAGTGCCAGCAAAGCAATTGTGCCAGGCTGCGACATTCATGACTAAAATATATAAAGTAGTATTCGTTTCATTCGCATTCCCTAGGCGGCCTTCCAACTTAAGGCGCCAAACTAAATTCAACACTGCCACTGGAACCCGGCCCAAATCCAATCGCCATATACGCTACGCCACGTTCCAGTTTTTTTGCTTTGACGGTCTCAACATAACCTGCGGGAAGGCTGGCATAGCGGAGCTTTTCCACATCCAAAGTAGCTCCTGGTGGCAATCCAAAAGCCCATAGTGGATTGTTGTGATCCCATCGATCATTTTTTTTCTGCACGATCTTAAAGCTATTCAAGGGAACTATCCTCATTTCCCCTATCGGGGATGCTGTTATTGGTTTTGAGAAAACGAATATCGGTTTTTCGGCATGCAGTTCAAAAGGTGTAATTTCAATCTTATAGGAGCATCCGGCTGTGCAAAATAAAATGAGCAGGAAAGACAGGAAGAGAAATTTTTTCTTGATGAGCAATTCGGGCATGATATCCGTGGAAAATGAATGGAAATAAAAGAAAATAAATGAGCAAGGCAAGATCGCGACTATATGCGAGCAATCAAATTTTCTGCATTTCACGCATGCGCAAATATATACGTATGGATGCATACGAAAAGTAGAGGCAGGTGGGTATGACCAGGCCGAAGATGATAATGTACGCCGCCAGACTATTATCCCATTGCCTGAGCATGGCCGGAGGATAGATCGCGGTTGGGAACAGCGCGAAATTGAAGATGCACATCTCCAACAGGCGTCGCTTGTATTTGGATTTTTTGGAAGCAGTGTCCGTGAAAATTTCCGGCACTTTGCCATTGCGCACTGGTATGCGCCAGTATTGCCATCCCAGCGATGCCAGCACATGCTCCCAGCCAGCATCAATAATCATCTGGCGGTAGAACTGCTCGTAATTAATATCTGGCTCCAGTCTTGTTCCGAATTCCATATTCAAACCGGGTGTGTAATCAAGAGCATAGGCAATATCGGCAGGTTCACCCTGGACGAAGCTATAGACGCCGAAAAAACTGCGGGCTTTCAAATGCCATCCCTGGCTGGCCATTTCCCGCAGCCATTGCTGTTCTTGCTCGAGTTCCCACGACCAGAAGCATTTGAATTTCTTGATCAATGTCTCACTCACTTTGCCTCTCCTCTTGTTAATTGTGGCAGCGCCACTTGCGCATTGCGGTACATGATTTCCAGGCGGCGGATATGCTCGGCCAGTACCAGCCGCCCCTTATCGCTGAGCTGGTAATACTTGCGCCGCTCTTCTTCCCCGACCTTGTTGATCAGCTCCTGTTTTTCCAGAGTTGAGAACGCACCATACAAGGTGCCGGGACCAATGACGACATTGCCCTCGCTGATGTCTTCTACCTTTTGCATGACGGCATAGCCGTGCAGAGGCTCCGTCAGTACCAGTAGCACGTAAAAGGTGGCTTCTGACAATGGCAGGTATTTTGAATAATTAATTGCTTCCATCCGCGCCTTTCAGGCTTGCTGGTTTGTTGATGTTGCTCAGCTTGTATCGCTCAACCTATATCGGGCGATGTTGCATCGCTTAACGATATATCGACTATCGATATAGTATCAGACGAAATTTGGATGTCAATAAAATTATTTTCTGTGGCATGAGTCGTTTGATGTCATGAATAGACACGCAGTATTTCTGGGACGGGCCAGCCATTTTTTGATCAAATGAAATCTGCCCAATCGCTTTCGCTGCAAAGTTTCTTTACAGCGAAATTTGCCGCAATGTACAGATACCTTACAGCCGCCTGCTCATCCGAAAAAATAATATTCTTTAAAAACAGCAACTTGGAAGATTTATTGAATTGGCATGCCCATTGCATAGTTCAGGGTACGAGTCTGGATTGCGAATTCCTTTCAGGCATCCGGGTCCTGACCATCTATTTAAAAGAGACAAGCATGATGAGCACCATTACCAGCAGAACGACCGATGACGGGGTTCGCATTTACAGCAGGCTTTTGCTTCGGTGCTATGACATTCTGATTTACCACTTGCTGGCACCTTATGTCTGGCGCTGCAAGAGCAGGTATTTTGCTGACCTCTATCACCTCATGATGTCGCGCAATCACGCGGATATTGGCGTTGGTACCGGCTATTTTCTAGACCGCTGTCACTACCAGTCTGGCGAGGTGCGCATAGCTTTGTTCGATTTGCAGCAAAACTGCCTGAATTTTACGGCTGCAAGAATTGCGCGGTTTGAGCCGGAAACTTATCTCTGCAATGCGTTGGAACCAATTCAAACTTCTGCCGCACGTTTCGACTCAATTGCGCTGGGCGGCATTCTGCATTGCATCCCTGGTGACATGCTGCAAAAAGGCGCGGTGTTTGATGCCATCAGGCCGCTGATGCATGCCGACACTCAGGTATTCGGTTACACCATTCTGAATCAGGACATTACAAAAACCATGCTCAGCCGCTGCGTTTATGCAGTGTTGCACAGGCTCAAGGTAATCAATGGTGATCAGGATTCGGCGGGCCAGTTGAAGTCAGCATTAGAAAAGCGATTCCAGAACGTTGAAGTCAGCACCATCGGATGCATAGCATTGTTTAGCGCAAGTACCCCGTTTAAATGAAGCAGGCATTTTCAAATAACATAAATCAACAGGCGAGAAAAATCATGAAACAGCAAACTACCAGCAGTGCAGTGACCAGCAGCATCATTAAGGCGAATAAAGCGGATGTCTGGCAAAAAGTGGGCTTTTATGAACATGTCAAAAAACCGGCATCATGGTTGTTGAAATTAAGCCTGCCGGTGCCGCAGGAAGTGGAAGGCAAGTATGCGGCTGTAGGCGATACCTGCCGCTGCAAATATAGTGATGGTGGCTACCTGACCAAAAGAATTACCAATATTGTCGATCAAAGCCGTATCGAGTTTGAGATTATCGAGCAGAGTATCCGTTATAAAGACACGATCAAACTATTGGGCGGGTATATAGAAGTGGAACAGCTTGACGGTGAGCAGAGTATCGTTCGTATGCTTACCTACTATGACAACCGCATTGCCCCAAGGCTGATTTCATCTTACTTTATTGAAAAAGTGATCAAGACCATGCATGAGTTTGTGATCGCGGATATGCAATTGCAATTGGAAAATACGGCTGACGGCAGCCGCCCCGCTTATGCAAAAGGATAGATCTGGTCTGTGCTATTGATCAGCTTCCATGAGATGGGTTGATCAATAGTCAGAGTAGCCTGAAAAGCGTTGCTGAATAAGGCGTGATTATTCACACGCCAAGGTTTTTTACAGATTAATTTCCGAAGATTAAATATTTGCAAGCAGCTTTGTAGCTTCTTCAATTGCCCAATTTAATTCTTCCTGCAGGTTTGCCTCTTTGGCGATGTCGTTTAGCATGAGCAGGACGGTGTCATCTGGCATGCGCGGTTCATGGCTATCGCCTATGCCACGCAAGCACTGGAAGATACGGTGGAAACACTCGTTGATGGCCCGGTATTCGCGGTCTTCATGCTGGGCATGCAAGTCATGCAAGCTATATTTGCCACGAATCTGCATGGAAAAATAAAAACCGGTATTGATAAAAAACTGCAGGCGTTCTGCGGTGTTAAGGCGTGAAATGCTAAGGTGGGAAAGCTTATTGCCCATGATGTTCCTGTCTAATTTTTTGCATTCAAATTACAGGAGCATATCATCGGCAATACCACAGTCTGCATTCTAACTCTGCATTCTAACTCTGCATTCTGATTCTGCATTTTGATTTTGCTTATGCCACCCGCCAAAACCGCACCGCCAAAGCTGCCAGTGAAGTGACTGTTGCCATGCCCGTCACGCCTATCCAGCCCCATTGCGCCAGCAGGGCGCTGCCGAGGGTGGCACCGGCTGCCATGCCGATGAACATACCAACGAACAACACAGCATTGAGGCGGCTGCGGGCGGCGTTGTCTATGCCATAGACTATTGTTTGATGAGCGATCAGCGTGCTCTGCACACCAAGATCAAAGCCTACCGTGCCTATGCCCAGCAGCCACAATTGTGCGGTGGGTGGGAACAGCGGACTCAGGTTCATGAGGGCGAACGATACAGTGCTGATGCCGGTACCGACCTTGGTGACGAGCTCTGGCCCATGCTTATCTGCCAGGTGTCCAGCCAGCGGTGCTGCCAGTGCACCTGCGGCACCGGCCAGACCAAAGGCGCCTGCGACTGCACTGCCCATATGGAAGGGTTCGGCATGCAACATGACGGCCAGGGTGGACCAAAAGCCGCTGAAGCCCGTCGCCAGCAAGCCTTGCGCCAGTGCTGCGCGGCGCAGTTTGCCGTGGCGGCGGATGAGATCAAGCAAGGAAGCCAGCAAGGCGCGATAGCTCATGGTGGTGGTTGGTGCAAAGTGTGGCAGACCACGCCAGACCGCCACAGCAATCAGGGTGACACCTACCGCTGCCAGCACGAACATGCTGCGCCAGCCAAACTGCTCAGCCACAAAACCACTGACAACACGTGACAACAGGATGCCCATGAACAAGCCTGTCATGACCGTACCCACGACCTTGCCGCGGCGCGATTCATGCGCGAGAGTGGCCGCAGCTGGCACAATATCTTGCGCCATCGTCGCTGTCAGCCCTATCGCCAGGCTGGCAAGCAGCAGTAGGCTCAAGGAATGTGCGGCAGCCATCACCAGCAATGCAGCCACCAGAAAACCAGCCTTGATGAGGATGATATTGCGGCGGTCATGCTTGTCGCCCAGTGGCGCGAGCAGCAAGATGCCGAGTGCATAACCGAGCTGTGTCAGCGTGGGCACATAACCAACCGCGACATTGCTGATACCCAGGTCACTCGCCAGTATGCCCAGCATGGGCTGGCTGTAGTACAGCGATGCCACTGACAAGGCAGCGCCACAAGCCAGCAAAAATACCAGTGCGGGTGATGGTTGCTGATGTACCTGGGTATCTGTCGCCCGAGTTATGTCAGTTATATGACTATGCGAATTTTGAATGGAAGACATGACTTTCTCTCTGCTTTAACTGATGTCTGGTAGTGTAAAACTCTCGCGTTTCAAACGGTAGTGGCATGTCACGCAGATTTGTTATACATTTGACGTATGACCAAGACTCTGACCAGCCGCCCGGACAACTCTGCCACAGCCGCCCTCATGGCTGGCGCGGGCGACCGCATAGAGCTCATGCAGACCTTTGTGCGCATCGTCGAGGCGGGTAATCTGTCTGCTGCTGCGGCACAACTGGGCACGACCCAGCCCACGGTCAGCCGCCGACTGCAATCGCTGGAACAATTCCTCGGTGTGCGCCTGCTGAACCGCTCCACCCACAGCATGCGCCTGACTGCAGATGGCGAGCGCTGCTATGAACATGCGCGCAACCTGCTGGCAGGCTGGGCCGCCTTTGAATCTGACTTGCGTGGCACCAATGACGAGCCTGAAGGCGTGCTGCGCGTCGTTGCTCCGCATGCGTTTGGCCAGGAACGCCTGGTCAGGCCGCTGGCAGATTACCTGCGGCGCTATCCGCGTGTGTCGGTAGAGTGGCTGCTGCATGACGATACATCGTTGCAGGATTTTATTTCTGAGGGCATAGACTGCGCCATACAGATAGGCGAGCTCAGAGATACCAACCTGGTCGCCATCAAACTGGCAGAGGTGCCGCGCATCGTGGTGGCTACACCATCCGTCCTGGCTGGCAGGCCCATGCCGCAACAAGCCATCGACCTGGTCGGCCTGCCCTGGCTGTCGCTGCGCACCTTTTACCGCGGCGAAGTATTTTTGCACCATGTACAGACTGGCGAAATCCAGCGCGTGGCCTTCACCCCGCGCCTGAGCACCGACAACCTGTATGCGCTGCGCATCGCCACCCTTGAAGGCCTGGGTGCCGCCATCGGCTCTACCTGGATACTGGCCGACGACATCGCCAAAGGACACCTGATACAACTGGCACCGCAATGGCAGGCCACGCCACTGCCGGTAAACCTGGTTTATCCATATGCCCGCTTTTACCCGGCACGGCTGCGCAGGTTTATTGAAGCAATACGCGCCAGTGTGGCTACGGCGCTGCATGTGTAAGGTGACTTGCGCAACTGGCTTGACACTCACCAACAAGGCAAAGATGTTTCAAACGGGATAATGCATGGATAGCACGGTACAAGAATGGATGACGAGCAGGCTCAATGGCTATGTCATGGCCATGGCCCATATTGATGGAATTCCTGGTGACGCTATTGCTAACGCCTACATATTCGATCTCGATGAAAATGACTTGCTGGGGTCTTTAAGATCACATCTCGACCAAGCGCCAGTAGATCAGTACGTCTATGGCGAGATAACTGAAATTCATGATCCCTGGAGCAGGCAAGTGGTGATCGCTCTGGATGCTTTCTTTTTGAGGCACCCATTTGCCGGCTTGACTGACCTCGACAACAGGCAGATCAAATCGACGCGGGCAGGCATGGTCACCCGGATAGAAGATTTGATAGGCATGATTACCGATAATTATTCATGTCAAAAAATTTATCGCGTAGCGGTGCGCAGCAACAGAGGGCATGTAGGTCACATGCATATCTTTCCATTAAGCCATCGCTTCCTGGTTTTTAAGACCATATCGCGGTTATGAATGTTTGAGTACCAGTGTGAGTACCAAAAAGATTAAAAAATGATACCAAGCCGCTATACCTGTAGCAGTTGCAACGAAAGTTTAGCCGTCCCTGATGCTGAAAATTACTATTACACGGGCAACATCAGCATAGGCATGCCGGTTGATAATGATGATCTGTACCTGATCCCGGTACGCCCGGCTTGGTGCAAGGATTGTGCAAGTCTTTGCATGGCAGAAAACATTAGGTCAATACGGGATTTTGAGAATGCCTATGAAGCTGTTCGCAGTGGAAAAACTGTCGAATATCCGAGAGAAACTGAAAACCTGGACAATGAAGCGGCACTGCATGAGGTAAAGACTTTACTGCAATGGAGAATGTCGCGCAGACGAGCTGCGCGTGCGCTTTGCTGCGGCGGCGAGAACTACCAATTCATGGATGTCAGCCTGCCCTTGTTCAAGCATGCAGAGTGTGATTTCGGTTATATGGAAGCCCGGTACCTTTGGCCTGGCTCATACAACGGACCAGGTCCTGGTGTGAACAGTCCAGCCAATATTAGGCTGTATGATCCTGAAGGTGAGTTGATAGGACAATTGACCTGGTACAAGCGTGAAGAAAACAAATGGGATACTGAGAAACTGAGTTACCCTCGCGCTGTCGAGGAGTAAGTTTTATATTCCATACATGTAAACTATGAGGGTGGTATTTTCCAATTTAGTCTGATGTAAATTCGCATCAGATAATTTTCTTGAGAAAACCCGGATGGATTTGTATTTGAATATCTCAAGCCTTGATTGCAGTAATTCTAAAAAATAGGACGTAATATATTGCGTCCTGTGCTTGCATCTTGCACGGCTGGACATCCACTGCGAAATTTTCACACCATGCGGCGCATTCCAATGCGCCCTGCATCACGGTACGGTTTGAAAATGATATCTTTGCCAGGGAAAAGAGCAACCCTTGGCTGGTCTATAAATCCAGTTTCTGCATCAGGCGTTTCATATTGATTGCATAAAATTGCGGTATCTTGAACTTGCCTTTGCACGGCACGAACAGCGTTTCACCACTTTGCAAACCCAGGCTGACTTTGCCTTGTGAGGTACAGGCTTGTATCATTTCATCAGCGACCAATGATGAAGAAAATAAGTTCTTGCCATCCATTTTCTGGATTTTCATACCTTCTTTAAAGACACGACAGCCCTTGATTTCACCTACCAGGAAGGCATCTTTGTCAGTGTAAAAACTGGCGCTGCCATTGCAGTCTTCTTCCATTAGAGATGCAAATGCCATGCGCTGGATATTGGCGTATTGCGCGGGCGGTGGCGGGGCTGTTTTTGCCAGCTCTGTACTGGCAAAAAAATCAGACCAGGCGATTGACATCGCTTGCTCACCCATGAGTTTGGGGAGCCATTGCGGTGTGCAATTTTCCTTTTTTCCGCATTCCAGCGCCTGCTCAAAACTGGCAACTTTGCCGGTTTCAAATCCATGGTAATAATTATTTATTTGCTGCAATGGGCTGGCATCGTTCTGCCTTACTGCCAAGCCCATGACATGCAAAGCCAGGCCACATTCATAGGGCACAGAGCCACTATTTGCCAGGCTTTTGGGTAATGTTTTCCAGCTATATCCAGCTGCCCTGTAGACGCAATTGGAAATGGCAGTGCTGAGTTCTGTTGCTGCATCGTCAGGATTAGACCATTTACTCTGCAAGCTTGCTGTCCAGCGCAGATATTCTGCGCCACCTTCACCAATAAAGGCCGCACGCTGTTCGCTATCTTTGGCGGTGGGTGCTTGAAAGCGATGAGCAAATTCATGCCAGACAAATTTTCTTAGCCGCGCGTCACTATCAGGCGTGGGGTGCTCTGGCCAGTTATACAGCGCTAACCGCAGAACATCACCGGCATCGCCCCAAAAATTGGGCGTGCCGCCGTCTTTTTCCATGGTTGCTGCCAATATGGGCTTGCGAAAAGCAACATCCGGTAATGCACGATGATAAAAATCTACCGCCTGATCGGCCATGTTCTGCAACAACTGAATATTTTCTGCACCCAGCGCTGGATTGAAATAACTGATGGTTCCAGATTTTGATGCAATCTGTTTTTGCAATAACAGCACGGCCATGTAGTTGCCGCCATCAGCATCGTAAGACGCATTCTCCTGAAAGAGCTGGCCCTTGAAAGCAATGCTGCCGGGTGCTGAAAACTGGTAGCCCACACTGCCACACTTGTCGCTGAGTGCATAACTGGTCGTGTGAACATACATGCCCTCTCCCATAGGGAAAGAGCCGGGCGCTACACGATCATAAAATTTGCTCGTTGCGGGCACATTAAAACGTATGTTTGAGCATGCCTTGTTGGTTTTGGTGAGTGCCGTTCCATCGGCAGTGCCACAATCATCAACGGCTTGCCATGCTGCGCGGATTTCGTTGCCAAACTTGGACAAGGTTTCTTCGTTCAAAAATGGAATGGCATCACATGTCTTTGGCAACTGGTAAGAGACTTCCAGCGTTTGTGGAGAGATCAGTTTAAGGTGGACGGTGACGTCAGCAGCATGGCTTTGTTGAGCCAACAAACATACGCTTATTGCAGCAGCGAATAAATGAAATTTCATCATGAAGATTTTTATTGGCCTGTTTAAAAAAAACCGTAAGTACGGTGCGCCGTGCGCAGCATTCTAATCACGAAAATCACAAGAAATTTACCCCAAAAAACGGTGCGCATGGCGCACCCTACAATATGTTTAGCTTTGGGATGTTATCTTATATTGTCGGTATTTCTCTTATTTTTTGCCGAAACAGCTTCCTTGATCAAGGTCTCCAGCACCTTGATATTCACATCATTTAAATTCCGTATATACAGGCAGCCTTTGCCGGATTTGGTTTTACCGAGTTCAGACAGCAATTGCGCATGGTTGGGTGCGGCATTGAGACCATACAGACTGATGTCGCCCTTGCGGGATGCAAAGCCGATGAGGCACATATCACCTTCACGGCCGCTTTCATAGACATAGTGGTAGTTACCAAAGCCGACGATGCTGCTGCCCCACATGACGGCGGGCTGTTTGCTGGCCCTGGACATGAGTTTGATCAATATTGCGCAGTCATTGCGGCGCGTCTCGTCCCCTATGGCGGCGAGATATGCATCGACGCTGGAGTCTGTTGCTTTGGTTTTGTTTTCAGCCATGACATTCCCTCTTTTAGAAAGTAAATCGGCAACGCAAGCATAATAACAGCGGCACTGCTTCGCGCCCACCAGATGAAACATATCGTCGGTTTGCAGCAACTGTTCAGACTGCCAAGCGAGCGTTCCTTCACAGCTTAGCAGGCGACAAGGCCACCTGTTGTGGCATACCTGCAATGACATACCGATCTCATTGCAAGTGACTTATAAATCCGTCTATACTCCCTGACACGTCCAATACTGAGAGGTAGCAGATTATGATTTCCCGTCGCCAATTTGCCTTGTCTTTGTCCGCATTTGCCCTCTCACCTCTCAGTGCGCATGTGCATGCTGCGGTCAGGAAAACACCCACGCCCTTGCTACCACCCTTGCCACCGCTGGCACGTGAAGAGGCGGTGACCGACAGCTTGTGGGGCAAAAGCATCGTTGATCCCTACCGCTGGATGGAGCAAAAGCCTGACACTGCCGAGTTCACTAACTACCTCAAAGCGCAAGGAGCTTTCGCGCGACAAGTGCTGGACAAGTTGCCAGGGCGGCGCGCCATAGAAGCATCCCTGCAGCGCTTCAGCGCAGCGACGACAACGCTGGCGATACGGCAAGTCACGAGTACCCAATTAATTTTTGCTCGCCGCTCGCCAGACCAGCAGGTACTCAAGATTTACGCTACCCCACACGCGGGTGGCGCAGAACGCCTGCTGATTGATCCCGAAGTCGGCAACAAGGGTGGCCCGGGCGGCAAAGGTGGTCAACCCAGGCGCGTGACCGAGGTGCTGATGTCTCCTGACAACAAGCATCTGGCTTACGCCATCGATAAGGGTGGTGACGAGATGCATGAGTTGCATGTGCTGACACTGGATAGTGGCAAGGACGTGCTGATCACCCGTTTGAATGGCATGCCAGCAAGCTGGCTGCCCGATTCCAGCGGCCTGTTCTATGCACGCCTGCGCGATGGTGCAGTCAAGGGCAAAGTCGATTTCTCCTTCGACACGGCAACATGGCTGCATAAAATGGATAAAGACCCGGCGCAAGACACCCTGGCCTTCCGCTGGTCAGATGGCCCGGCCATGGGCCAGACAGAACGTGAAATGCCGGTCGTGCACGTGAATACTGCCAGCGACTGGGCGCTGGGTGCCATCTACAGCAATGGTGAATGGCCGGCTTATGGCATGGTCGCACGCCTCAATGACCTGCTGGCAGGCAAGCCCGGCTGGGCAGAAGTGTTCCGCAAGGACGATATCGCAACCCACGCACTGACCGTGGGTGACGATGTGTATGTACTTGCCAAAGGCAAGTCTGAGCGTGGGGAAGTATTCAAAGTCAGCCTGCGCGAGGCAGACAAGGGCAAGCGCGTCGTGGTGGTACAGCAAGGCGATTATGTCATCGACAGCCTGAGTCTGGCCAAAGATGGTTTATACATCCATGAGCTGCGCGGCCAGGTCGGTGCCTTGCGGCGTTACAGCTTTGCCACCGGCAAGGTGGAAGATGTGAAACTGCCTTTGACAGGTGCGGTATGGAATATACAATGCCACCCTGCCATAGAAGGTGCCTGGTTTGGCATGGACGACCTGACCTGGTCTGCCCGTACTCTGCAAACAGGGCCCAGCCTGGTCGCCAAAGACACTGGCTTGACACCCAAGGCAGCATTTGACACATCCTCGTTCCTGACTACCCGTCAGGACATCAAGGCACGTGACGGCACGGCTGTGCCGGTAGAAATACTGCACAAGAACAATACCAAACTGAATGGCAAAAACCCTCTGCTGATTATTGCCTATGGTGCTTACGGCATCATACTTGACCCGGGCTTCCAGGGTTCCATGCTGGCTTTTCTGGATCAGGGTGGCGTGATTGTATATGCCCATATACGCGGTGGTGGCGAGAAAGGCGAGACCTGGCACATCGCCGGGCAAAAAGCCAATAAATCAAATACCTGGCGCGACGTGATAGATGTGGCAGAATCGATGATCAAGGACGGCTGGACTGCACAAGGCAAACTCGCTGTATGGGGTACCTCTGCCGGTGGCATCATGGTGGGCCGCGCCATCACAGAAAGGCCAGACCTGTTTGCCGTGGCAATCGGTGAAGTCGGGGTATTCAATACCCTGCGCTTTGAGCTGACATCGAATGGCCCTGGCAATGATGAAGAGTTTGGCACGGTCAAGAAAGAAGATGAATTCCGCGCCCTGCTGGAGATGGATGCCTATCACCATGTACAAGCTGAAACCAGCTACCCGGCAACGCTGCTGATGACCGGCGCCAACGACATGCGGGTAGAACCCTGGCAAATCGCCAAGATGGCTGCCCGCATGCAAAAAAACTATAACCCAAAACGCCCGGTATTGATGCGGGTTGATTATGATTCAGGGCATTTTTCCACGACCAAGAAAATCGGCATTGCCAAGCATCTGGATATGTTCTCTTTTATTCTCGCGCATACGCGGGCTTGATATTTCCAGAATTGAAATCCGGCCATCGCATGCATGGTGGCCGGTTTTTCGATTCATTTTTTAAAGCGATTAATTTATTTTGAACGACAGTAAATCAAGCACAACTCCAGACGCAAATTCAAACACCACCATCAAATTCTATTCTGTCGAAGACGAGTTTGGAGAGTTCTCCAACTTTGCACGCTATTCCATCTCCATCAAGGGAAAAACCTGGCCCACTTCTGAACATTATTTCCAGGCGCAAAAATTTGTAGATGCGGCATATCGCGAAAAAATACGCAAGGCCAACACGCCCGCGATTGCGGCACGTCTGGGTCGAGCGCGGACAGAAAAATTACGCCCGGATTGGGAGTCAGTCAAAGTGCAGGTCATGCGGGATGCGTTAATGGCGAAGTTCCAGCAGCATGCAGATTTAACAGCCTTGCTGTTAAGTACAGGCGCAGCAAAACTGGTCGAAGACACCAGCGACGATGACTATTGGGGCTGTGGCAGTGATGGGCGTGGCAAGAATATGCTGGGCAGGATATTGATGGAGATAAGAACCTCCATCAATATCTGAAACGGCAGCTTGGTCTCAGTCAATAAAGCAGATCAAATCCCCTGCCCGCCCGACACCTCTATGCGCTGGGCATTGACCCAGCGATTATCGGCAGACAACAGGCTGGCTATCATGGGCCCTATATCGTGAGGCAAACCTGCGCGGCCCAGGGCTGTCATGTCGGCAAAGATTTTATTGACCTCAGGGTTGTCGCGCACCGCACCACCACCAAAGTCGGTTTCTATGGCGCCAGGGGCGACGGCGTTAACAGCAATACCGCGGCTACCAAGTTCTTTGGCCATGTACACACTCAGCATTTCCACCGCCGCTTTTACCGCAGCATAGGCGGCATAACCGGGGTAGGATACCCTGGTCAGCCCTGTCGATAAATTGACGATGCGGCCACCGTCTGCCAGCAAAGGCAGCAATGCCTGTGTCAGAAAATACACGCCCTTGAAGTGTACATTGACCAGGCCATCAAATTGCGCCTCTGTCGTCTCTACTATGAGTGCATAGTCACCATGGCCAGCGTTATTGACGAGATGATCAAAGCTGTCGCGCTGCCAGTGATCACGCAAGGCCGTGCGTACTTTGCCTGCAAAGGCGGCAAAGCCCGCGCTGTTGCCTACATCGAGTTGCAAGGCAAGTGCCTTGCGCCCCATGGCCGTAATCTCTGCCACCACCGCCTGCGCCTCATCGCTGCGGCTGTGGTAAGTGATGATGACATCACCGCCCTTGCGGGCAATGCTCAATGCGGTATTGCGGCCCAGGCCACGGCTGGCACCAGTAACGATGGCAATCTTGTTTGTTTCTGTGCTCATGATTGAACTCCTGCTTGTCTGTGTTGAGGGAAGTTCATGATAGGAGCAGAGGACGCCGACAGCATTGCCAAAACCTCGACATTCTTTGCCTGATCCTCCAATTGCTGTATGCGTCAAAACTAGAATGCATTAAGATTGCAGCATGATCACTCCCCTGCTCAACGCCGTACGCCGCTATACAGATGCCCATGCTGACGATAGTGGCCTGGCCCAAACGCCGATACCGGGTTTGACGACGATACGTTCATCCGTACCTAGCGGGCTGGTGCATGGCATACCCAATCCTCTGATCTGCCTGGTGCTACAGGGCAGCAAACAAGTGACGATGGGGGCGCAGACTTTTAACTTCCATGCGGGTGACTCTTTGCTGATCACCGCAGATGTACCGACCGTCAGCCAGATTACCCAGGCCAGTATTGTTGCACCGTATATCTCGCTGGTAATGGACCTGGACCCGGCCATCATCGCCGACCTGATTGGACAAATGCGCGGTGTGTCTGGTTTGCCTGGTGTGGCTGATGTGGCAACCACACCACTGCATTTTGAAGCCACCGAGGCTGAAGTAGCCGATGCCGCCTTACGCCTGATGAATTTGCTGGAGCACCCTGCCGCCCTGCCGGTACTGCATGCGCAACTCGTGCGTGAACTGCATTACTGGCTGCTGGCTGGCAAGCATGGTGCAGCCATACGCAGGCTGGGCTGGCTGGAGGGGCATAGCCACCGCATCGCCCGCGCAGTTGCCTTGCTCAGGACAGAATTTGCGCAGCCCTTGCCGGTTGAGCGTCTGGCTGCCACTGCAGGCATGAGCCCATCGTCATTCCATCATCACTTCCGCAGCATCACTTCACTGTCGCCACTACAGTTCCAGAAGCAACTGCGCCTGATCGAGGCACGCCGCATGCTGATGGCAGAAGGCATGTCAGCCAGCAGTGCCGCCTTTGCCGTCGGTTATGAAAGCGTGTCGCAATTCACCCGCGAATATGGCCGCATGTTTGGTTTGCCGCCAGCGCGGGATCTGGAGGCGGCTAAACATCAGGCAAATTCCACAGTTTAGCTTGCTTGTGCAAGCAAATTTAGTCTGCATGTGCTGCGCCTGGCTGATTCTGCCCTACAATTAAGGCATACATTTTTTGCAGCTCCATGCCGTCCAATCTCCCTACCTGAAGGATGTTTCATGACTAATGCCCTTGTTGCCTTGCCACCTGGTTTGTTTCGCGCCAATGCCCTGCGCTCGCATGCGCCGCGGCCTGCGCTGGGGTTCAAGACAGGTGTCAGCCCGGCTTTGTCTTATCCACAAGCAACAGAAAACCAGGGCCTGGCAGTAGCTGCAGACGGCAGTATCTGGACACTGACCCGTGACAGCGTTTCTCAATTCAGTCACAGTACTGGTGAGTTGGTAAAAATTGCTGATTACGCCCTTTATAATCAAAGCACATTTGGCTTTCCGCAGCATCTGGCACCGGTAAATTTTCAGCGGGCGTTTTTTATACGCAGCAAAGACAATCGCCCTGTCGTCATGGAATATCACAAAGATGTCATCACAGAGCCCGGTTCAGTCAAGATGCTGGCAGCCTTGCCTGATGGTGACTCTCCCTATCTCATTACGGCAACATCTGATGGCAATATGTGGGTGATGGCACGTAGTGGCAATGCCTGGCAATACCTGAACAATGCCTGGAGCAAGATCACCACTCCTGCGGGCACCAGCATCCGGCAGATTAGCGCGGGCGCGGCCGATTTTTTATTGGCGCTGGCAAAACAGGAAGGGCAGGATGTGTTGCTGCGCCTTGAAAATGGCGCATGGGTCAAACACAATGCATTACCGCATCAGGGTATACGCTGGGTAGGTGCATGTGAAGACAAGGAATATTGGTATAGCACTGCCGACATGCAAACAGATGGCAATCTGTATCTGATACGCGATGGTGTTAGTGTGCAAAGCTTTAAGCTGAATAAGCGTGTAGTCGGCCTGACGGCTGCCAGTTCGCGCTCCTGTTATTTCTTCGCCCTGGACAAGATGAGTTTCCAGCGGGCAGCCTTCGGCGTGATTGACCAGCCTGCACAAACATGGCCAACAATGACCAGTGCGCAGAGAGAAATCTATAGCAGCATCTCGGCCAGCCTGGGCATTACCGATGTCAATGGACTGCGTTCACAATACACGAATATCAATGCCGCGTTTTCTATCTGGTCCAGCAAGTTGGATAAACTCGAACGCCCAGTCAAGTTCAGCGTAGAAGACTGGAAAATTATCAAGGACCAGTTACTCGATGAGCTTGAGTACGTACAAAGTGTCACGACGCTATCGACCAATGTCGCCCTGCTCAACGGCATCATGGGTCAAATCTATACCAACACCTATAACCAGGTGGTGCAGATGCTGGGCTTGCCAGAACATAGCGAAAAACAGCCCAAAACCCTGGTCGAGCTATTGCTCAATACCCTGGTTGATAAACTTGAAGGTGCACTGATCAGCAAAGCCAAGTCCGTCATCACTTCAGAAGCCGTGGATATCTCGGTTGCCTGCTTCAAATATGCAATCAATGAACTGAACAAACAGCACAAGCTGCCTGATGGTAATACCCCTTTGATTATCGCCTGTTCAGAACTTGCAGGTACGCTGACTGAGTTAGTCGTGCAAAGCGAAAAAGCCCGGGGCGAATACCAGACCGCCATCTTGCAAGACTGGGGCCGTCTCAGCGGTTGCGGTGAGGCCATACGCAGCGGTGTCTGGTTCTGGACGCCTGGCACCACCTATGAAAAAGTCAAAGGCGCAGGCGACGCTATACGACTCAATTTTTATCAGACACTGATGCCGGTCAAATGGAAAATCCTCGTCTGCCAGGGCATACAATCCATCATCATGCCAGGCGATCCCTTCATGCATCACATCCCACGCTATGCCCTGATGTGCAAAGTGCTGGCGGGCGAGGGTAACAGTATCTACTGGTGGTATGCCTGCGTGGAAGTGGGTGCGCCCGTCAAGATGCAGAGCGAAGGCCCGGTACCCGACCAAAAACTGCTGGAGGCCATCTTTGCACTGGAAACCACGCCACTCGATTTTTTCAGTGGCGCAAACGGCTGGAAGTTAAGCGTTGCCCCCGTCTCGGGATACCGCCCGCCAGAACCTGCCGCACAATGGCGCCCTTATCTGAACTTGCCAGGGCCGTTTAGTTTTTCGTGATAGTCGTGATTATCATGATTATGGGGATTCATTGGAATGTTTTTCGCGACTGCGATAGTGGGTACCCTATAAGTCAATACTTTTTGAAGCATCCATAAGAACTGATCGCGCAAATAATGTCGATCATATTCATTGCTAATAGTAGTCGCCACGTCGCTCCAGCGCAGGCTGGAGTCTGGCAGCGCTTGCTGATCACTGATACCCATCAAGAGTAAGATGAACACCAGACTATCCTGTTTTTTAAAAGATCTTGAAAACTACTGGCATTGCGAATCACGCGATGCCGAATCTGGCAGCGACTTATTAAAAGCACTAAGAGACCCAAGACATGGCATCAATGAATCAGACTTCAAGAACCTACTCGCGGAAGCTATTCTAAGCAATACTCTCAGCGAAGACGTTTATCTTGAATATATAGGTGCCGATTTTTCAGAGCCAGATGGCATTTCAAACGATTTGCTTATGTTGTGGAAACTGATGTTTGGTCAAAATACTGTCACCACGACAAAGTAGTCAAATGATGAGGCATGCAAAGCTTATATTGCGCCAAGATGCTTAATCTCATTGCTATTGCTCACCATCTTGCTCCCAGGCCGGATTCCACACTACTTCCCACAGATGCCCGTCAGGGTCCTGGAAGTAGCCTGAGTAGCCGCCCCAGAAAGTATCGTGCGCAGGCTTGACGATCCTGGCCCCGGCTGAGTCCGCTTTTGCCATGACGGCATCCACCTCTGCTTTCGATGCCACATTGTGGCCCAGCGTCATTTCTGTCGCGCTTGCGGTTTGCACTTCAATGCCAGTGTCATGTGCAATACTCTTGCGTGGCCACAGGGCGAGGCGCAAACCCGCTTGCAGTTGAATGAATACCACGGCACCGTATTCGAACTCTTTACCGATGATACCTTCAGTGGCAAAGCCCAAACCATCGCGGTAAAAATGCAAGGATGCTTCCAGGTCATCGACGCCCAGGGTAATGACGGTGATTTGTGGTTTCATGGCAGGCCTTTATTGGAAGCTTTGTCAGAAGCGGGTTATTGTCAGCACTTATTGTAAGCTGCTACTCATCAGGCAAATGCCATGAATTATTCAGCAGAACACAATTGCCGTCTTGTGTTCGAGGCTAAGGCGTGCGGCTTCAAACAGTGTGACCCATGTTTCCAGCTCACGGTAGCAGGCAGCTTCTTTTTCGGTTTGTTCCTGTATGCGCGCCACTTCAGCATCTGACAATTGCCCGTTGTCGAGCTGTATGCCCAGCGCCGGTGCAACCAATATCAACTCTTCCATCAGGCGGTAAGTGGAGCCGAGCATGCCGCCTGGCAAACCAGTCTCTTCACTGTCGAACAGAACTTCATCAAAATCGACAGGCACATAATAGCCTTCTGCATCTGAATGGCAGACGAGATGGCTATCGAGATTGTCATATTCTGCCTGCAATGCCTCGTCCTGGCCCGGGTCTTCGTTGTCTGCCAGCGGTGTTGCTAGCCATGCAGGGTCTGCCTTGCGGTGTGCATAAGCACGGCGCAGATAATGCAGGAAGGAATAGGGGAAACCATCAAGCTGCGCACGGGATTGCAGTGCAGGCAAAGACCTGGGTTCTACGTGCGCAGGCAAACCGGCTTGTGCCAGCACGGTGTTAATTGCCGCAAAATCCTCCTGTGACCATTCAAGCTCTTCATCATCGCAATCTGCCAGAGTGCCTATGCTGATACCCAGTCCCATTACTTTCTCCTGTTGGCGCACCATACGATGCAAAGACGCATTGCCTTAAAATAGCAATGGTAGCTGCTCAACTGAGGAGATGCAACGTGAAAAAAAACCAGAAATGCATGGCGGCATATCTGGTTCTTTTTGAATGACACAGGACACAAGTGTCAATATCAAGGTTTGCTTACCGCCACAATCTTGACAGGATGTTGCATTCTCTCGGCATGGGCCTTCACATAGGCCTGCCATTTTTCATTGCTGTTATAAGGGCTGGCTCTTTCCCATGCAGCCCCTATGTAATAACGCAGTGGTTTACCGGATGAGACGTTAGCCAAGATCATGTCATTGAGCTTGTCTTCAGCATAGCCCTCTGCTGTTGGCAAAATAATGGCTGTGCCAATCGAACCGTTGCTGGCCTGGTCTACCCATTGGGTGATGGATGGCGTAGCCTGGTTTTTGCTTAGCTTGATGACGGGGTTCTGGCCCTTGTCTGTCGGCGTCTTGTTCAGGCCGAGAGCGACCTTCAGTTGTGCCGGGCCGCTGAAAGTGAAAGTGCTTTCCATTTGGTCAAACAAATGTCCGGCATCAACGGTGAAGCGTTTGACTTCAGACACCTTGACGCCAGCCGCATCCCAGTTATCGTAATTGAGTTCAAACACGGTGCGTATGGGGCCGTTGGCGATGATTTTCCAGGTGGCGTAGTTGGCGCTGGTATACAGGGTCTGACCATCCCAGATACCGGTGCCGCCGCAGCCACGTGAACGGCCGACGTTATACATGTCCATGCCCTCGCCTTCGTCCTTGTGGTAATGGTCGTGGCCTTTGTTGTACCAGCGATCGACGATAGGGTAGGACACACGTTTAAACCAGATGTCGAGGCCGCTGCTGCGCAGGACTTCTTTATTGCTGCCTGCCGGTGCAGGCGCCTCAAGTGCCGGGCCATAGGTACGGTGGCCTATCTTGTCATTCTCCCAGGCGAAGTCGTCCAGACGTTCTGGTATGTAGCGGGCAAAGGCCTTGGTTTCAAATACCGGTATCAGGGTATCGATTTTTTCTACGCTGAAGACAGCCTGCTTTTCACCTGGCGCAAAATCATACTGGAAAATCAATTCGCCATAAGCAATGCCTTCACCCTTGGGGTCTTTCGACAAAGGTGCAACATTGGTGACCTGGTGCGCCAGCACTTTGCCTTTGGCATCCTTGACCGCGATGCGCTGTATCAGTGCACCTGGCAAGGCCTTGTTGACTTCTGACCAGGGCAGCGTAATGGTTTCAGATGGGCGCGCGGCCTCAAGATCATGGCTGACCTGAATAGTGAGCTTGTCGGCAGCGTGGGCCGTTCCCGCACCAAACAGGCTCAGCAATACAAGCGGAAGTATCTGATGGCGCAGAGAAAGATGCAGAGTCTGTTTCATGGCGATGGATTTCATTGTTGGGGTCCTGTTGGTGTCCGTAAGATGTAATGCATCAATGGTGTTCGCGATAATCTGTCTTGCTGTTGCCAGCAGGCAGATAGTGGTAAGTGCGCACCTTGTGCTGGATTTCAATTGCCGGATTTTTCAACAATTTGATCATTTCAGCACCAGCCAGCAGCATGGGGCCGTAGCCATGCAGGGCATCAACACTGGTCGGGCGGTTATAGTAATACACCTGATCACTCGCAAAGGTGGTACCTACGCATGTGCCTTCGACCTGGCCTTTGGCATTAATGCGCGGGTACAGGGCATTCCAGCCAGCCTGGGCAATGGAGCCATAAGTCGTGGGACTGATCCAGCCCTGGTTGATGGCATGGGCAAATACATACACATACATGGCGCTGGCCGAGGTCTCAAGGTAAGAATCATTGCGGTCCAGCATCTGGTGCCACAGGCCCTGGCCAGACTGCAACTCGGCTACGCCATTCAGGGTGGCACGCAGTTGCGCCAGTACTTTGGGATAACCCGGATGATCCTTGGGCAGCACATCGAGCAAGTCAGACATGGTCAGCACTGCCCAGCCATTCGCGCGCGCCCAGTAAAAACGCGGCGCGTCAGGGTTATTCGCATTCCAGCCGTGGGTGTAGATATTCGCCTGCTTGTTGAACATATAGGCAGACATTTGCAGCACGTTGTTGACAGCATCATCAAAGTGGCTGCGGTCTTTGGTGTAATGCCCTATTTCACCAAGCGGCATGACACCCATATACATATCGTCAGCCCAAAGGGAAGATGCCTGCGGGCGCTTTCTGGCGAGCGTGCCGTCGGCCAGCCTGTACTGTTGTTTGGCGACGAAATTGCTGCACACCTTGATCATGTTACTGAGGTCTGGGCCGATATTGGCAAACCTGGCCCTGATCAATGCCGCACACATGGAACCGGCATCATCAAGCGAGCGCGGGTCCAGGAAGCGGGCAAAGCTGTTGGCGCGCTCAAGGTGGAACTGCTTTTCCTGCGCATCAAAATAAGGCATGGTCTTGGCAAAGAACTGGAAATGGCGCTCAGTCATGGCGGTGAATTTTTTGTCGCCCGTGACTTCTGCAGCCTTCATCAAACCTGCATGCACGACCCCCATTTCATAGACCAGGATGCCAAAGTCACCCTTGCTTGGCTCAAAAATCGCATCGGCAACCGGTGGCTTGCTGAAGTCTGTGATCTCGGCACCCGTATTCTTCTGGATCACGCGGGTAGGCGTGACTGATTCCATATACGCGCGTATGCGGTGCAGGGCTTCGGTGATTTCTGCCACTTCCGGCTTTTGGTAAGGCACAGGATAAGTACCCTCGCCTGCATCCTTGAGGTCTTTATTGTCCCTGTTACGGTAACCGCCATCAGCATAGGCCGTGGCACACAAAAACGAGGATGCGATGACCGTAGTCAATAAGCTTCTGGACAATAAGCTTTTGGTCAAAAAGTTTTTAATAAGGGTAGAACTTGGTTTCATGTGCGCCCGCCTGGAAGATTTGTTGGTTTGTCTCGTTTGGGTTTTTATTGAACTCATTACCTGAAGCGATATTATTGCTCTTAATTGGTCAGACCATTCTAAATTGGTCTGTCCAATAATGCAATGTGGACTAGCCGCTTATTCTGTGATTATGCGATAATTCTTGCGCCTGCCTTCTGCAGGCAAGCAGCAATATTGATATAAATACATGAAGGAGCAGTGCTTGAAGCCAGCCATCATCACCCTGTTTGCTTCTGTATGCATGGCAGCAAGCCCGCTCACGGCATGCGCAAAGCCAGCTCAACCCCAGCCGGCTGACTATGCCTATACAGCCGAGAGCACCTATAAAAAGCTGGCGGGGACTTACCCATACATCCACATTGCCAGCAAACAGCCGCCTGCGACTGTCAGGGTCTTGCGCAATATCAGCTATGTCAGCAATCAGGGCCAAGCCCTGCAACTGGATGTGTTCATGCCAGCCCGCAGCAGCAGTAGCAGCAGCGCAGCCGTGCCAGGCATAGTGCTGGTGCATGGCGGCGGCTGGCGTTCAGGCACACGCGACAACCTCGCCCCCATGGCGATACGCCTGGCAGAATGCGGCTATGTTGCTGCCACCATCAGCTACCGCTTGTCAGATGAAGCGCGTTACCCCGCCGCCATCCATGACGTGAAGGCAGCGATACGCTGGCTGCGCACGCATGCGGTTGAATACCAGCTAGACCCCACGCACATAGCCGTGGCCGGTGGCTCGGCAGGCGGCCAGATCGCCGCACTGGTGGGTGTCACCAATGACAGGCCAGAGTTTGATCCACAGGCACAGCACAGCGCGGTTTCCAGCGCCATTTCCAGTGCAGTGCAAGCCATCATCAATATCGATGGCCTGTCTAACTTTACGTCAGAAGAAGCGCGCAAGTATGAAGACGACCCGCGCAAGCAGCCTTCTGCGGCGGGTGCCTGGTTTGGCGGTACCTATGCTGAAAAAACCGAAGTATGGAAAGCAGCATCACCACTGACGCATGTCAGCAAAAATACCCCGCCCATCCTGTTCATAGGCAGCGCACAAAAACGCTTCAGTCTGGGGCGGGATGAGATGGTGGAGAAATTAAATGCTCTTGGCATCGCCAATCATACCGTGCTGCTACCGGATACACCGCATAGCTTTTGGTTGTTTGATCCATGGCTGGGGACAACGGTGGAGGCGATGGCAGTGTTTTTGGCGGGCGTGTTTGAAAAGCCCTGAACCTGCCAATTCATTGCCACACTGTTTCACTTAGGAAGGCGAATATCGATATTCTTCAGTTTTACCCAGGCACAAAATGCCTCGGGATCTTTGGGTGTAATCAATACTTGCCGCGTAAACCATCCATGCTTTTTCTCAAGCATGAAGCTACGGCCAAGAAAGCGATTTTTGAAATTATAGGTATTCCATGCGCCAGGCAATAATGGATGTGTTTCTACCACCGACTTGATGTTATCAACATCAAGGTGATGAACCGTCCATATTCTGAAGAGAAAAAAACGTATGCCGCTTTGATCGGGCTCCACATCGTAGAGCCAGGAGAACAAGCTGATCGGCTTAATCATTTGCACCTTGAAAATTAACTGCCCACCGCTTAGATAATTTTACTTAAATGCTATATCTGCCTGGGCACCTGTGACCTCGCATGCTCTTCAAAACCGAGAAGACGGCTCAATTCAAAGCATAGCAAGCCCAGCACGCCGATGCCTCCCAATGCGACCAGAATCATTCCTGCCACAAAAAACTCAACGCCAGATTCAGTTTTTTGTGTCAAGAACAAGGCCATCAGTGGTCTCGACAGCAAATTCAGCATACCTACCGCAGCACCAATATACAAGGCAAACACACCTGTCATGCGCAATACGCGCGCAACTCCTTTGACAGGAAATGAGATCAAGGCCTGTGGATTAGCAATGACAGTAATCACGCGGTAAGCACCAAGCAACAGCATGACAATTGGCCCAACATAAGGAATTCCCACACCACCGCCCATCGCAAGAGCAACCCAGCCAGAACTCGCCAGCCCCATAGGAAGCACCGCCGCGAGCAGCGCAATTGCATAGGCAATTTTAAGTTTACGTGAGGCGACCAGTTGCATGACAATGACTCCAGATGTGAATTCGACCCGCATGCTAGCATGCCTGTTCCGGGATTAGAATTGATTTCATCTAAGAGATGTGTATGGAAAAATTGATTCAATGTGCATGAACATCATCGCCATCTCCGTTTTCATCAATAGCATTGGGGCCAATAGAATAAAAGCTATACGACAGCAAGCTATTGTTATTGCGTTTGTACACAAGCGCATTTCCCCATGCATCACGTGGCGGAAACTTCCCGAGTTCTAAGACACTGATCCCTTCGCTTTCTTCAGGTATCCTGCCATTTTCATCAATCCATGTTTTCAAGGCATTATCGCAAAGCTTCAGCAATGCCTGAGTCCGCGCAAGATTCACAGCATCCTGATCCTCATCAAGTGAGCGCGACATCAGCCAGGCAATCAAGCCAATAATACTTATTGAGATCATCAATATAAAGACATATATTTTATTCCTGCCCTTGTTGATGAATATCGCTGAGAAAGCATTCATTTTTTCATTCATACGATTACTTCAGATTGAATCTTGTGCCTGTTACCTTTAAAAAACATGACAATGATCGCTAACAGAAGCAACGGAATAACAAAAATAAAAAAGATGAAATTCAATGAGTCAGCATCCCATTTTATTGGCAAAACATAGCTAAAAATTTTCTCAATAATGTCAGTCATCGCCATAAAGCGCACGAGCGAGAGATAAATGCCGATCAGACTGCCCCAGACTATGGTCGCAAGTGGCATTGCTTGCAAATGCTTTTTCAGTGAAATGGCAAGCAGGGTAAATCCAGTCACTGTCACAACTATCAGGAAAACAGGAGTGCCGATTATTTCTTTCCCAAACAGCTGAATAATATCCAAAGGCGACAATACTGAACGCACTTCTTCTGGAAAAAATTTTCTTAACAGGATTGCGATGATAACTTCAGAAAATGCATTGCCAATGGCTGCACATATACATGACAGCAGTAGTAGCTTCCCGTAAGTGCGGATGGTTTTCATGCTTTGCCCAAATTACTATAGTGCCGGAATTAGTGTGGCAGCTCGAGCTTGCGCTTATGCCCGCAATGGATGATTGCACCTTGCTGCTGCACGATAAAATCGTTTGATGAGTTCAGGTAAATTTGCATATAACCATCTTCTCTATACATGTCCAGTTCAGTTTCTGCGCTATCGCAAATGATCTGGATATCATCTCCCGGCTCCAGCGTAAAATCGTGGGCCCACGGCTCTATGCAGACAACTAGATCATCTGGTCCATTATTTGTAACAGTAAATTTAAATGGGAGGGTCATGCTAAAGAGGTTGCCCGGGGAATTTTCACTCAGAGTGGTTCAACAGAAAGTCGGCATATTCTACCGCATAAACAAGTGATAATTTTCCAGGGTGCGCCGTGCACGGACTACATACGGCAGTTCAAATTGATCATCCGAATCCCATCCCTAACCCAGCCTCTCCCTTGAAGGGAGAGGAGTTTACGGCAGTTCACCAGCAAGAAAGTACCTGCAATTGCCAGAACCAATCCACAGGGAATGCCCGGCAATGCCGATTCAAAGCCGTGACGTAGGGCGCATTGTAATGCGCCGCATGGGAGCATCGCACTCCCAAATCGAATATCTTTACTGCAGAAGATGATCACCAGGCAGTAGGGTGCGCCGTGCGCACCACTCCCGCAAATATCTCACAAACATAAATCAACACTCGGTGCACACATCACGCCACAACAAATCCAGACTTCAGCTCGGTGCCTGCCCATCTGCCACCGTACCCATGTCCTGCATGTTCTGCGGTGTATAACCAGCCTTGATCAGCGACTGGTTCAGCGCCTTGCGTAAATAGGCGAGGTCAAATTCTGTCTGCGCCAGGTTCAGCCCCAACTCAACGATCTGGCCTGAACGCAGCATGGGCGCACCTGTGCTTTTGTCCCATTGCAGCAGATTGTGGTTTTCATTCGGGTCGGCATCGAGGTTATACAATTCCCATTGGGTATTCGTGGGATTTTGCGGTTCCCAGTAACGCACGAGTTTCCATGGCTTCTCAAAATACGATTGTATGTGGTTGGGTTGTACGACCGGGCCGGATGCTGTCAGTGGTTGCTTTTCGGTAGGCTTGCCAGTAGAGCTGGTCATGCGTTCTGTGATATCGACATACCATTGATATCTGTCAGGCAGATAGTTGGTATCCAGCGGTGCAGTGATATTGTCGTCAGAGACAAATAACACGCCACGGCGTTCTGTTTCATTTGCCGTGCCACGGATGACGGGTGTCAGGTCTTCGCCCGCCAGGGGTTTGACATCATGGCCTTGCATGAATTTGGCTAATGCCTGTCTGTCGTTCTGGTCATAGCCTGCCAGACCCAGCAGGGTTGGCACCCAATCGACATGCGTGGTGTGGCATTGCACGGTGCGCATGGTTTTGTCACCATTGACCAGAGGTGAAGAAATAATGGCGGGTATATGCGTGGCCTCTTGATAGGCACCACACCATTTTTCTATCTGCCCGCCATGCGCACCTGCAAGCTCACCATGATCCGAGGTAAAGACGACTATCGTATTCTGGTCGAGACCGCTTTCATACAGGCGTTCAAGTATGGTGCTGACTTCGATATTGACGAGGTATTGCAGGTACAGGTAAAACGCCAGGTAGTTGCGGTACCAGTCCTCGGCATTGCTTTGCATCTTGAACGGATAAGGTGATGGAATGACCGCGTGCTGACCACGCAAGGTTGTCAGTGCAAGCTGGAATTTATAGGAATAATCGTACTGGCAATCCGGCTTGCTGGACAAGTCACCGCGCCAGTTGGCAGGCAGCCTGACATCACCGAGTTTGAAGCCATCAGGGTTCAGCGGTACTCGGTAAGTGGCTTTGAATTGATTGGGGGCATTGCCGTATACAGGTGGCTGGCTCAGCGTGCCTTTTACTGGCGCACCATAAGGTGCAATGATGTCTCCCAGCGTTGGCGGCGTGGCAGGTGTTTCTACCGCCGGTTGCCACGGAAAAGGGTAGGCACCTATATCATGCGGATTGACAAAAGACGCAACCGCCAGCCAGGGTCGCAGCTTGAAGCTGGCATTGGTAGGGTTGTTACTGTTGATCATATTCGCCTCCGCACCCACGCCCTTGCGGCGCAGGAAGGTGGTGACGAGGTCAGTATAAGTCTTGTCGCGATACACGCCGAGATTGGGTGTACCAAAGCGCTGGTCAGAAGGGGTTGAATATTCCCAGTCGCCAAAGCCCCAGTTCTCCAGACTGCCATCAGGCGGGTTTGACAAATCCCAGCGGCCAAAATAATGCGTCTCATAACCAGCTGCGCGGAACCAGTCACCCATGGTTGGCACACCATCTTGCGGCAACCATGGAAAGGCTGGATCAGTATCGACCTTGAACATGCCCTCGGTCTGTGTCACGCCACTATGTGCGCTGTACTGCCCGGTCATGATGGTGGCGCGACCAGGCACACAGGCAATGCTGGAACAGGTATGGTTTTGCAGCGACACCCCATTCTGACGCAGCTTGACGAAACCGGGGAACTGCTCCGCATACGGATTGTCCGCCAGGCTACCCTCTTCAAATCGCAAAATCTGGTACAGCGGGTCCAGCGGGTCATCTGCATAACACGGTGGGTAACGCATCTGATCAACCATGATGAACAGGATATTCGGCCTGACTGGCTGCGCGCTGCTATTGCTGGCATTGCTATTGGAATTACCGGAGTTACTGGCATTGCTGGCATTGTGGCTTGCTGTGCTCATGATCATCCTTTTTGCGTTAAGGGCTAGAACATCGCGGAGGGATTGCGGCAAGGAGAAGACGGTTTATGCTCGCATTAAAATTATCTAATTATTAATTCTAATGCGGCTTGTCGAAAAAACAAAGGCATAAGTTGTACAGGCACAAAAATTTTCAATTGGCGCGAGGCAATAGGAAAATTTATGCCTGACGAAGGATAAGCATTATTAGTGGGCACGGTAAGTGACGCTGCATCTGCTCAGACGCAGCACCGGTTCAGGCATTGCGGCCAATGCGATGCACATCAGTGTCTTAATCAGGATATTTATCAGGATCTTTATCAGAATCGTTATCAGTATCTTGAATATAAATATTTCAAATTTTTCTCATACACTGCTTCTGCATCAATGCGGGTAATCAAATCCAGGGCAAGCAAAGTATGCTTCCTGTCGCGGTTTTCTCTGGTTCCATATTCGTGCAGCACCAGAAAATCCTGATCAAATTCTTCTACTTCACCAATAAAACAGACATCATTGCGCACGCGCTCTGTATGTAAGGTCACATGCCCAAACTGCTCCTGGATTGAGCCTAGTGCTTCATGCAGAGAATTGATGACAATCCCGGGCATAAATGGCACAGCCTGGTTGCGCTTGATTAATGCGTCCAGTGATTCAAGGAAATTGCCACCCCAGCGTATCCGGGTAATATCCTCGCCATAGACAAGGCTGAATCCATTCGCCACGCCCTCTTCGCTAAACAGGCTTAACAGTACAAATTTGTCCGAGTAATCGGCAATGATGCCAGTTAATGCATTGTTATCCAGATCGTCGCGGTACAGGTCTATCAGCTCTTGATTCTCTTTTAGTTTGTTTATCGTCTTGTAATGCACACTCATTTTTTATCCTTTCAAACTGTATGCGCTGCCCGGCATTCATCTTGAAAATGCTAAAATGAATTACCGGAATTAAAGTAGAAAACGACCATAGCACGAGACGAGGCCGCATGATAGAAAAGCTGGAAATAAATCATCTCAGAACCCTCGATGCCTTGTACAAGTTTGAGAACCTGTCGGCAGCGGCAGAATATCTGAACATCTCGCAACAGGCCGTCAGCCTGCAGCTTAAAAAGTTGAGAGATATCCTCAGTGACCAGCTCTTTGTCAGGACAGGTCACGGTGTTGTCGCCACGCCATATGCAAAACTGATACAGCCGCATGTCCGCCAGGTATTGATGCATCTCAATGAAATCCCCTTGCCTGGCTCAGTCACTCCGGCAAATACAGCAAGAACCCTGGTCATCTCTGCCACTGACTATACGCAAAAAATCATCGTTGGGGAGCTCATCAATGAACTGAGGACCTCTGCACCAGGGGTAAAAATCATCGTCATCAATATCGAGAGTGCTAACCTGATCCAGAAAATGCACCAGGGTGAGATTGACCTGACGCTGACATCGAATGGTTATGTGCCTGAGGGCCTGGTGTCAGATGCGATTTTCACAGAAAGATATGTCTGCGTATCCGCCAACAAAGACATAGTCTTTGATGACTATTTACCGCTGGAACGCCTGGTCGACTATGACTTCGTCGTGACATCGCCCGGCATCGCCAGCTTCCAAGGTTCGGCAGACAGCTGGTTTGAACAACAGAAGCTGCACCGCAAGGTCCAGGTATCCGTACCCTCTTTTTTCATGGCGCAGGAATATTTAAAGCAATCAGGCATGGTCGGCTTTTTACCATCGCGCCTGATGCCATGTGCCGGCTTGTTTGAAATACCACTGAAGAAATATCCACCCGGATATGAAGTCGTTGCCGCCTACCACCCCAGCGCGAGGAACGATGCATTCATGATATGGTTGCTGGACAAGATAAAGCAAAAATTCCCGCCAGCTACATAAATCGCTTGTATCGCTTACAAGCCTGCCTTGATGGTCAAGCGCGGCCAGTTCCTCCAAACTCTCTGCATGTTTATTCAATAGAGAGCTCATATGACAATCAAGAAAATCAATCCTGCAACGCTGTATGACGGTGCGCCATTTGGCATGTCACAGGCAGCAATAGACACAGACAGCGGCCTGGTTTTTATCTCAGGCCAGGTCGATTGGGACGGCAATTATCAGGTTAAAAATAAAGACATCGCAGCACAAGCAGAAGGTGCAATCAAAAACCTGCTGGCCGTGCTGGAAGCAGCAAATGCCTCCGTCGCCAATATCCTGCAACTACGCGTCTATGTCAGGGGTGAACTCGCCGATAATATGGAGAAGGTGGTACCTGTGCTGCTAGCACACCTGGGCACATCACGCCCTGCATTAACCGGCATCGGCGTCGCATCTTTGGCGACGGTGGATACGCTGATAGAGATTGAGGCTGTGGCTAAACTGCGGCCTGCGCTGTAGCCTGCGAATAATCAATACCTGATGGTGATATCGGCGTAGATCACTGCAAACATTAAAAAAATGCATATTAACTGCAAGTAGCATTTTCAATTTAATAACATATCGACCGTTTGTAAAATTCCCAACAACCTTCAAATCTTGAATAAAAATATTATTTTTTTAGTAGAATTTTACACTTTATAAAATTTAATTATGGTTAATTAAATAATATTTTTAAAAAAATACTGATTCATGATTTAAATTACCAATATAAATCAAAGGCATATAAGTTTTCTTTCATAAAAACAACTATATTACTTTTGTGAAAAGTTGACATCATAAAAATACTAAAGCACAATAATATTTCACCAACATTCCCGGAGGGAAATATGTTTCGTCGTTTAGGTTTTGTATTCTTATTTTTTGCAAGCATTTCTGCCACAGCGTATGCTTGGGATGGATCAGATGATCCTGAGGAAAAAATCAATCCAAATTGCGACTACGGCTGCTTTGGCCGGTGTGGATTGGCTGGCGTTGATATTGACTCATGCAGAATGATATGTAATTGCTGATTTTAAAATCGTCCCCTTCATTTGTAGTGCTGAGGGGGATGTGAACAGGTGCAACAGTAGAAAGATATAAGTTTGATCAAGCATCATAAATTCTGGGTCGTGCCATTGATAGCAGGATGGAGTTCTGGGCTGGCCCTGGCGCAAGAAACACCGCAGAAAAATCCTCCTCAAGAAGTGACAGTGACCGGTAGCCAAACTGACATAGAAGCTGGCCGGGATTTTATTGCTGGCCGCATCATCATAGGACGCAAACGCATTGACGAAAGTGGTTTGCATAATGTCGGCGAACTATTGAAACAGGTACCCGCTATCAGCATAGGCAAGGATGGCCGCATAGGTTTGCTGGGTTTGCCGGGATATACGCAAATCCTGATTGATGGTGAAGCCGGTGTCAGCCAGGGGAAAAGCCCGACTGAACTGGAACTGGTCCGCGTAGAAAAAATAGAAATCATCAAATCCAGTGTTGCCGAATTTGGCCCTTTTGGTATCGCTGGCACCATCAATATCGTCACCCGCAAAATTGACCGCAAGAAAACCGAACAATTGCGCCTGGGCGCAAATAACCTTACAAGCAAACTGGGCGGAGATCTGTCGTGGGCGTATAGCCAGACAGAAGCGGGCTCACCACTAAGCTTTAGCCTGCAATTCTCAGCCAATGAAAAAACCAGTACAGAAGATAGTCAACGGCAATTGACCAGCCTCGCGCCGCTGACCATGCCGGGCACAACCAGATTGTGGGCAGGCGACATGCAATCTGAAACGAAGTCTTCGTCCCTTAGCCTAAGCAGCACACTGAACTGGCAGATAGACGCCAAGAATAAAATCAGTTTTTCACCCAGCATCAACAGCATGTTGGGTAAACAAACCAATATAGAACACAGGCGCTGGGCTGACGGCAATATACTTGATGCTGTGCAGCGCAACCGTACGCCGCTGGATTCATTCTGGTCTGGCCTGACGTGGACACATACGCCCGACAAACAGCAACGCCTGGAATTGAAATGGAATTCCAACCATTTTCATTCTCTGCTTGAAAACCGGCGCTTTGAATTACAGAATGCACAGACCAGCAGTCTGCGCATAGACACACAAAGACGGGATACTGATGCGGATGCACTCAGGCTGGATTACAAAGCTGGATTGCCCGGAGGGCATGATGTCAAAGCAGGTGTGCAACTTAACCTGAGCAAAGAAGAAAGTGACTACACTTATCTTATCAACGGCGCTACTGACAGCAGCCTGGCCTATTTAGGCAAGCAACGCAGCGCCCGCCAGGAAAAACGCCGCATTTTCTTGCAAGACGACTGGCGATATAGCGAAGCCCTGGCGTTCAATGCAGGCATCTCTACGGAAGACAGTGTGGCTGATATCCATGAAGGCAGTTATTCCAGCCAATCCAGATATCGTCTGTGGTCGCCGTCATTTCATATCGCAAAGAAATTTGATGGTGACAGTGATCGTAGCTTGCGCATCAGTCTGGCACGCAGCTTTAAATCACCCTGGCTGGACCAATTGACGGCGCGGCCACAAATCAATCCGCTGGCCCCCTGCCCTGTGAACGGTTTGTGTGCAGCCAATAGCCTCGACACTGCGGACAGCGCAGGCAACCCGGCCTTGCAGCCTGAACGTTCACTGGGCTTGAATATTTCGTATGAACACGGATTTGGTAAAGATAGCCAGGTCAGCCTTGAAATGTATACGCGCAAGATAGAGCGCAAGATAGGCATCGATATTGCGCGAGAAATTGTGGCTTGGGCGAATGCACCCCGCTACGTCAGCCGACCAGTCAATCTGGGAGATGCAAGTGTACGCGGGCTGGATCTGGAAATGCAACTGGCTGCGCGCGATGTCTGGCCTGATGCCCCAAAACTGGATGTGCGCGCCAGCATAGGCCTGAGCCAGTCAGAAGTATCTGCCATTCCCGGTCCGGATAACCGTCTAGACAAGCAAACTCCTTGGCGCGCCAAACTGGGTGGTAGCTATGCTTTCAAAGACCTGCCCTTGAAGATGGATATCGATGCCAACTGGGCACCTGGCAACTGGGTGCGCAATAGCGTCAGCCAGCGTGTTTTCCAGGACAGGACTTTTGGCCTCAGTAGCAATGCTGCCTGGACAATCAGCCCAAGCAAGCGCCTGTTTGTCAATCTTGACAATTTGGGGGCCAGAAAATCACGACAAATCAACGAATACATCAGCAATGAGATTGTACGCCAGCAAATTGATACAGATTCACATCCAAGACTATCCATCAGGTTGGAAATGAAGTTATAGATCAGCCGACAGCAGCCGACAGCAAAAGTAAAACTCTTATTTATATGAAAAAAAATCTCAAAAAAACAGCAACTGAAGTTATCCTGATAGTGCTGACTATCGCAATTGCAATTGCCATTGGCAGCCAACTACCCAAGTTATATCAAAAGTGGCGAGGACCATTTAAAACTGGCGATTATTCCATGCATGTTGCCACATCAGGAAAGCCGATTACCCTGTATGGCACATCGACTTGCCCACATTGCCAGACAGCCCGTGAATACCTGACTAAAAACGGCATCCCTTTTAATGATGTACTGGTGGATAAATCCAAGTCAGCAGAAGAAGCATACAAGTCACTCAATGAACGAGGCGTTCCCGTCATCGTCTCTGCGCATAAGCTGATGGTGGGTTTCAATGCCAAAGCCTATGACGAGTTGATCAGCAGTGACGTAAAAAAATAAATTGAAACAATATCGCCCATCAGGCTATATTGAGCATTATCTTTATGATCAGGAGAAATTAAATGAAAAAATACCTAATCCTCTTCCTCGGCGTCACCATCTTTGCCGCAGTAAGTGCAAGTACCACGGACTATAAAGCATGTTACAAACGCTGCATGGAAAAAATCGACGACAAAGAAAAATGCGAAAAAATCTGCAAAGACGATTAAGCTGAATTAGCTTACCGAAACACTGTCGCAGCGTGTTTCAAAACAGACTAGCTGACAACTTGCAAACACCCGTCAAACCCGCTTAGAATGTGGGAATCGCGGGTGTAGTTTAATGGCAGAACGGCAGCTTCCCAAGCTTCACACGAGGGTTCGATTCCCTTCACCCGCTCCAGCATACTCCAAACTTAATCAGTACTTATCCAGTATTGTCGCGCTGCAGTCCGGCTTTGTAGGCAGCATTGTCCTGTCGTTTGCCAACTGACAAGACGTAGACCACAACTGTTTGATCAATAACCTTATAAACCAGGCGATAGCCCAAAGCAGCCAGCTTGATTTTATACAAATCACTGCCGCCACTGACAGCCGCTTTAGGAACGCGCGGCTGTACCAGTCTTTCGCTCAATTTTTTCTTGAGCTGGGTCTTGATAGTCTCATCCAGCTTGCGCCATTCCTTCAGGGTTCAGGGCATCTGGATGGAAATCGAGTTCATAAGTCATCCAGCTTTACTCTGATGGGCTTTTTCCGGTCTTTTAGCCTGGACTCGACTATCTTTAGTATTTCCTTGTCTTCCAGCAGTTCGTTTACTTTTTCCCAGGCAGCGGCTGTCACCATATAACCAACCGGCTTATTGCGATTCAGAATGGCTACTGATTGATCGCCTGATGCCTCAAGAACAGCAGTAGGATTTGCTTTGAGTTCACTGATGCCGACGCAACTTGGTGCGAGTATGGCTTCCGTGAAAAGCCCCTTTAACTAGTCTTTTAACAATGCCGATATTAATACTACTCAGTAAATATTGCTTCATGTACTGTGAATACACAGCTTGCTGAAGATACAATAGAAAGTAATTTCGCACTTTTTGCGTCATAAATACACTAAGCCGCTGTCACCAGATGATAAAAGGTAAAAATTGACATGAAACAACTGAGATCACGCATCATCGTCGCGCTTGTATTGCTGATTACGGCAACATTCCCTGCTCATGCCAGCGAACCGGTGAATGGCAGCTTTACCGCCGGCAAATCTTGCGAGCTGTATTCGTCTTTCAACAAGCAAAGTAACCCTGGTGCTGTGCATGCGGTGGTCGGCAAGAGCTATGCGGTGAAAGAGATCAACAAGCCGGGTGACTATGCGTGGTTGCGGGTGGATGTGGATGGGGCCAATCCTAATTTACGCTGGGTGGCGCGGGACTGCGGAACGGCACAGCTGGACCAGGTGCCGCAAGACAATCCGCCAGCAGGCCGGGCCAAGGCGAACCGGGAGGCTGACCGCCAGACTATGTGCAGCACACCGAATCTTGAAGACAGCTATGTGCTGGCGATCACCTGGCAACCAGGCTTTTGTGAGCACTTTGCCTATCGCGGCAAGAAGCCTGAGTGTGATGCTATCAACAGTGGCAAGCTGAAAATCAATAACCTGACCCTGCATGGCCTGTGGCCAAATAAAAAAGAATGCGGCATCAATTACGGCAGTTGCTCTACCGAGCCGATGAAGCTGTCTTCTGACACGATAAAACGCATCGCCAAGTGGATGCCGAATTTTCAGTTTGAAAGCAAGTTTGGTGAATACGAATGGAGCAAGCATGGTACTTGCCAGGCACGCGATGCGGATACTTACTTCAAGACTGCAGCGGCAGCCGTCGAGGAAGTCAATAATTCAGCGGTAGGCAAGTTCATTCTGGATCACGCTGGTAAATCGTTCGCGGTGAAAGATTTTTTTGAAATGCTCAAGAAACAGGAAGGCGAAAAAATCGCGCAAAACTTCATGCTCAGTTGCGCTGATGGCAAATACCTGCAAGAGATACGCCTTAAGTTGCCAACAAATTTTGAGACGGGCAAGGGCCTGACAAAACTGATTGGCGATGCAGAGGGATTTAACCGCCAGACCGACAAGTGTGACAATGAAATTATTGTCGAAACGAGTGGCCGCGGGCGGTGATCATTTTGCAGGATGCGCCATACCCACCGTTTTCATATGCATGTGAATTGGTGATGGCGCGCCCTACGTCATCTTGAATTGACAGCACAATAAAATCAGATTTCGCCGCTGAGGTTATCATAAGGAAATAGAAGGCGCGATAGTTACATTCAGTTGCGCACTTTATTGTTTGGTGGTTTCTTGAAGACAAGACAATATCATTACTTAAGCAGACAGGAATTTCATGGGATTCTTCGATTTATTCAAGTCCAAGCCATCGACGCATAAATTTGCCCAGATCGTCATCAAGTATGCCCGCAACCAGGGCATTGCCCAGACCATGCATTTTGATGAGGCAGAGTTCCGTCTGGTGGTCGGTGAAAATGGCTCGCACATCCTGAATCTGCACAATGCCTACCGTGATTATTGTGCTGCGGCCAAAAGTCAGCGTGACCATGTGCTGCTGAAATATACCGCAAGCCTGCAAGTGAATGGCATACCCGACGATTTTGCCAGTGCCAGCAAACATCTGATGCCTAGCCTCAAACCCTGCGGCCAGGGTGAATACCTGCGCCTGACTTCGCTGATGCAGGACAAGCCCATGTCTTATCAGCAGGCTGCCCTGCCCTTTGGCGACGATGCCATGCTGATGCTGGCCTACGATACCGAGCATTCAATGGCGCTGGTCAACCAGAGTAATTATGAAAGCTGGAATATCAGCCTGGAAGATGCCTTGAAAGTGGCGCTGGATAATTTGCGCGACCGTACTGAAGACAAGTTTGTCAATCTTGGTGAAGGTGTCGTCGCCGGGGTGTGGGAAGACGCCTATGACTCTTCACGCATATTGTTGCCTGACCTGATTTACCGCGCCGGTTGCGGCAGTGACCCGGTATTGATGGTGCCCACCCGTGGCAGACTGTTGCTCTGCAATGCCAATTCCAGCACCTCGCAATTAGCAATGCTGGAGCACGCACAATCCTGCATGGAGCAGGAAGGTCGGGTAGTCTCCGCTGGCATGTATAAACTCAGGGATGGCAAAGCCGTCAGCTATGTGCCTGAGAATGCTGATGTACTTGATCGCCTGAAGAACTTGCAGACTGCGCAAAGAGCAGAAGATTATGGCTCGCAAAAAGAATTGCTCGAAGCCCTGCATGACAAGACCCAGGAAGATATTTTTGTCGCCAGCTATACCGTGCTCAAGAACAATGATACCGACAAGCTGACTTCACTCTCGACCTGGACCCAGGGCGTAGTATCGCTGCTGCCCAAAACCGACCTGGTCGCCATGGTGATCCCCGGTAGCCAGGAGGGTGAATACACCAGCAAGATACTCAGTTGGGATGACTTGTGCAGCACGGCGGGTGAGCTCATGCAAAAGACGGAAGGCTATCCAGAACGCTATCTGGTGACAGAGTTCCCGGCGCAAGACAAGCTGGATGCGGCGACGGAATCGACTTTGTAAGACAGCACATAAGCGTCTTATGGATCATGGCGATTTGCAGGGTGCAGGGTGCATAGTGCGCATCGATAGATTTGCCACGTAGCGATAAACGGTGCGCACGGCGCCCCCTGGCCTATGCTTTTTAACCAGCTTTCATATTTCTCTTTTGCTGAAGCTCCTCTATGAAAATGTATATCCTCGTCAAAGAAGACGTTCCTCTTGGTTTTGCAATGGTGGCCGTGGCCCATGCCTCCCTGGCGGGCTACCTGCGCTTTCAGGATACCCCTGAAGTCAAAGCATGGCTGGCAGGGCCATTTTTTAAAGCGGTATGCCGTGTCAATGCCAAAGAATTTGAGAATGCCAAGCTGGTTGAAGATCATGTAGTGCTGACAGAATCTGCGCTTGATAACCGGGAAGTTGCGATTGTATTCAAGCCGCGAGAAGAATGGCCAAAGATGTTCAAGTTTTTGAAATTGTACCGAGATTTGCCTGTGCAAGAAACCGTGGGTAAGCTTTGAGAGGTGCGCACGGCGCATCCTACCCCAATTTTTCAGCAATAAAAGTGTCGTTGCTTCTCACGGTTTAAACCACAACTCCGGCCTGTTCAACGGCATCTTTTCCGGGCTCAGCAAGGGGTTGCGCAGGCTGATGATGGTGCGGGATTTGAGGTTGATGTTTTTGATCGTGGCTTGCTGGTAGCGCTGGAATATTTTTTCAAAGCTGCCATTCCTGATCATTTCTTCCAGTCCGTTCTGTATGTCTTCAGCCATTTTTTGCTCGCGCGGACTGACAAAAAAATACAGGGCCGATGGATAATACAGAGCGATGTATTTGTCGATGACCAGTTTTTGGCCTGGACGGCCATTGAGTTCTACCTGCACTTCAAAAACAGAACGCGGGAAATAATCAAAGCGCCCTGCCTTGAGCATATTGAACAGGGGTTCATAGGATGCCGAGGTTTTTACTGGCAGGCCATTGCTTTTCAATATAGGCCCATCGGGCCAGTCCAGTTCTTGCCCGGCGGTGAAGGCTGCCAGGTCTTTGAGGCTTTTTACGTCCTTGAAAATATTTGCATTCGCTGCTGTCAACAGGGCGATGCGCCAGCCTATCAGGCCCTTGTCTATGGGGATGCGGATGGGAATAAGCTGCGCCTCCCTTTCATCTGTCGTCATGGTCCAGAGGACATCGACATTCCCCTGCGCCGAGCTGAGCTCATAAATACTGCGCGCCTGTTGCATGGGTGCCTCGCTGGCCTGCAACTGATAAGGCTGGCCACTGGCCTTGATTGCTTGCCTTAAAATTTCCAGTACATAGTCACTATGTGGATCAAGTTGGGCAGACAGGCGCGGATAGCGTATGAGTTTGCCCGTATTGCTGCTGGCATTACTGGTATTGCCCGTATTGCCGGGAGCATCACTGGCGTGCGCAGGGTACAGGCAACCCATGGTCATCCATAGCAGTGTCAGCAGTCTGAGCAATTTCATCTGATGTCCTGGATAAAAAGATTTTCGGCAGCGCCCGTGCATCATTAAAGTGTAATGCGCGCTGCCCTGTCTGTGTCAGGAATCCGCTGGTCAACTGCAACTTAATCCTCAGGATTGGCAGGAAGCAGACAAAATACAGGGATTTGCAGTAAACGGCATGACCGGCCGCTGGCTAGCAGCCTGGTGGGCTCTCAATTCCGAGCTTGCTTTTTATCGCCGTATTTTCCCATTCAATCCCTGTTTTTTACACTTGGTCTTATCGGGGATGTAAATAGTTTGTCATCTGTTTATAGTGCCAGCCAGTCATTCATATGCTTATTGCAGGACATTGCTAGGCGTGGCTGACGCGGACTATACTCACAACAAAATCCATGGGGATATTTATGACCACAGCAGAAATCAACGCCAGCCTGGACAAGCCAGTCTGGCATCAAAAACTTTTGCAATATACCATCGTCAAATTCCTGCTGGCGGTACTCATCGTCGGTGGCGTGCAATTTATTTCCCGCAAGGCCATGTCGCATTTTCTCGCCGGGCCGGACTGGATGGTATTTCGCAATATCGCAGCCATGCTGCTGGGCTGGCTGAGCTATGCTTTCTATGTACGCATCATAGAAAAACGCAAGGCGACTGAGCTGGCCTTATTCTCAGCCTGGAAAGAATGGCTGATTGGCCTGGTGCTGGGTGCCATGCTGTTTGTGCTGGTGCTGGGCAGTTTGTCTTTGCTGGGCGTGTTTCATGTCGATGGCTACAATGACCCCAGGCTGATGCTCAAATACCTGCCCATCTTTGTGGTAGTAGCGGTCATGGAAGAGCTGTTTTTCCGCGCCATGATCTTTCGCATGATGGAAGAATCCCTGGGCAGTGCCGTTGCCATCCTGATCTCTGCCCTGGCCTTTGGCTTTGCCCATGCGTCCAACCCGGGTGCCACCATCTTCAGTTCAATTGCGATTGCACTGGAAGCGGGTATCGCATTCGGCGCAGCCTATATGCTGACACGTCGCCTGGCGCTGTGTATCGCCATGCATTTTTCCTGGAATTTTACCCAGGGCGCGGTGTTTTCTGTCGCGGTATCCGGCACAGACAGCAAGGGCTGGCTGCAAACCCATATGACAGGTTCCGAATGGCTCAGCGGCGGTGCTTTTGGGGCTGAAGCTTCGGTGCTTGCGGTTTTTCTGGCGACCTTGATGGGTGTGGTGTTCCTGTACCTGGCCTGGAAGAAGGGTGAAGTCAAATCAGGTTTCTGGAAAAAACAGCGCCAGCTTGCGGCGGCGTGATATCTACTCTGCATTAAGTCTCCAACACCAGCGCCCTACTGTTCCAGGTAGTTTTGCATCACGGTCATTTCATCATGCAGCCAGTGAATGAAATGACCGACCTTGGCAGTTGTATTGCTAGCAGTGACGAAGCGGTAGCTATAGCGCTAAATCAGCCCTGCCGAGTGCAGCACATGCAGACGACATGGCTGACGCTATGGTTTACTTGAATCATCGACCTAGAAAATACCTTGGCTACAAAACTCCGCAGGAAGTCTTTATGACTCAGATGCAATCACTATAACAAAGGGTTGCACTTCGAACTTGAATCCGCCAATTAAGTATAAGCTCGTATAAAGACGTTACTCCGATTTTTTTCTTATAGAATACTGGCATATTCAATAACTCTTGAATGCTCCTCATGCGAGCTTCCCTGATTCTCACAGCGATGGCAACAAGCATCACCTTGCTGATCAACTTGCCCGCCATCGCCAGTGAACCAGGCAAGTTGCCTGCACAAATGCAACTGACCCGCATAGCAGCCGACAAATGGCGTGCAGACTACAGTTTTAGCGAAGCGATCTCCCGGTTCAGCATGCCTGCCGCTGGCGATTACCGCAGCACAGCCTGGAAGCCGCTGACAAGCGGTGTGCGCTATCAGGCGGAGCCATCTGCCCAGCCTGATCAACAGAAGGACAGCTATATCCTGGATCAACCTGCGCGCCAGCTCAGTTTTCAAATCACCTCTTACAACGGCTTTGCACCAAAAAACTATGCGCCGAATAACCGTTTCAGTGATGGCGGTGCGGGTATCTATATGGGATTTTTTGACGGCGATGTGCAAGAAGGCGGCAAGACACGCGCCATGAATTTGACAGTCAGCTATCAGGGTCTGTCTGGCGAGACTGTCATACCCCCACCGGCGTTTGCCGATGCAGAACGCAGCTTGCGTGCCTATGCTTATTTCGGGCCGCAAAAACCTGCCCCTGCGGGCGCAGCCAGGCTGGTGCTGGACCCGGCCACACCGGAATGGCTGGCCAAACTCGTTCTCGACACCACCAGCACCATGTCGGCCTATTTTTCCAGCACCTACCAGCGCCCTCTCTTGCCTGAACTGGTCTTGATGATTTCTGTCACAGATACAAGCACTGCCGGGTTTTCCATGAAGGGCGGTGCCACCAACGGGCAAATCACTTTCCGCCTCAGCGGCAAGGCCATGCTCAATGAGCATCCTGCGATACGCCAGCTAGTGCAAAAGTTGGTCTCCCATGAAATGGCCCATATCTGGCAGGAAAATGTAAACCAGGGTGGCATAGGTGAAGCACCCGCCTGGATACATGAGGGCGGTGCCGAAGCCATGGCTGTTGATGCCCTGCAAAAAACAGGAACATGGACAGCCGCCGAGGCCAGCAATTACCAGCAAACTGCAATAGCCAATTGTAAGAAGGTCGCAGACCAGACCGACAATTACCAATATGCGTATGCATGTGGCCTGCAAAAATTCATGGCCCTGGACAGTGACATCCCTTTGCTGTGGCGAAAGCTGATCACAGAAACTGAAAAAACCGGACGCAATTATGATGAGTCCATGCTCAATGAAGTCAGCAAACATCTGCATTCATCATGAAGAAAGGTAGCAGCCGGATTAAGGAGAGTATATGCAGATAAAAAATTTGAGCATGTCAGTCCTGCTATTGGTGAGTTGCGCACTCAGGGCAGAGGTCACAGAGAGCCTGAGCTACAAGTTTTATCCCGTTAGCCATACTGCGGGCAGTTCCCTGATACAGGCCGTCAATGCAGCAAGCCCCATTAGAGCAGGGGAAAAGAAATACCATGGCAATACCAAATGGGAGGTGCACTGGAAGTATCTTTACGACCAGTCTTCAGCTCGCAACTGCAAGGTCAAATCTGTCAGTGTCGCCTTGTCTGCCGTGATCACCCTGCCCGAATTGCATAGCAATGACGTTGCTGCCATCAGGCAATTCAATCAGTATTTGCCGGCACTGAAACGGCATGAACTCGGGCATTTGCAAACAGGGCAGGATGCTGCCAGGAGAATTGAGAAAAGCCTGTTGCAATATCCCGCTCAGGCAACTTGTGAGCAATTAGGTGTAGCCCTGAACCAGCGTGGCAACGCTTTGTTGGCAGAGGCTGCGTTGCTCGACCGTGCGTACGATGAGCAAACTCAGCACGGCAAAACCCAGGGCGCCGATTTGACTGGGCGCTGAACGTAAATAGTTCATGATTGAGTGTCAGAACAGTATCTGACTGACATGCATCAATAACAATGAATGATAAAATTCCTACAATAAAAATAATACATTCACGATGTGCATGAAATTCGTATGAGCATGAAATGCCATCGTCTCATAAAACTTTGAAGGAGTTTTTTTACATGGCTGTAGTAACGATCACGCAAAGCATAGAAGCCGGCAAGTTAGTCATTAAATTGTACTCTGACGGATTGGCTGCGACCAATTCAGTCAACCTGAAATTTTCATATACCGCAGCACAACTTTCGCTGAAGGATGTGTCATTCAGTGGCACCTCCAGCACCTCGCTGTCCAGCACTATCGTCGGTAGCGCAGGCAATGCAGAAATCAGCGGGCAATTTACCGGCGTCAGTGGCAGCCAGCCATTCGCCACCCTGGTTTTTACTGGCACAGGTAGTGGGAATTTTGACCTGGACTTCTCCAGCCTGAGAATTAATGGTGCACAAGCCAGCTTCATTGATCCACCGGCTTACGCTTTTTCTCTTGTCAATACAGCGGGGTCTCTGAATATCAGCCTCAATGAAGACTCGTCCTATATGGATACTTATGATCCATTCAAATCAGGTTTTGGTAGCAAATTGCAAGTCCTGAGCGAGCCCAAACATGGCAAGATCCTTATTAGCAATGGCTTTTCATTTCAAACTTACACCTATGTACCTGACGCGAACTACTATGGTACAGACACCTTCAGCATCCAGGCCAGGGACGGCATAGACACACAAACCGCTGTCGTCACGGCGACCATCAAGCCTGTCAATGATCCTCCAGTCGGCACAGTGACTGTCAACGGCGAAAAAGTCGTCGGTGGACAGGTGAGTGCAACCAGCAGCATTACCGATGTTGATGGCATGGGAACAGTACAGTATTCATGGCAAAAAAGCAGTGATGGAACAAGCTGGGTCGATATTGCCGGTGCCAAGTCTGCAACGCTGACGCTGCCCAATGACCTGGCCGGTTTGGCGGTCCGTGCAGTGGCCAACTATACAGATATGGCAGGCACCGCAGAAAGCGTCGTCAGCAGGCTGTATCTCGTCAATGCCAGTACTCCACCAAAAGTTGTCACTGGCACTGCTGCCAATGATATTTTACAAAACAGCCATGACGGCGAAATGGTCGATGGTGGTAACGGTCTTGACACCTTTGTCTATGCAGCACTGCGTAGTGACTACACCATCACCAAAACTGCAAACGGGTTCAGCGTTCTGGACAAGCTGGGCATAGATGCGAGCGACACCCTGAACAATATCGAGCGCATCCAGTTCTCGGACAGGAATGTGGCACTGGACATCAATGGTACTGCTGGCCAGGCATATCGTCTGTACCAGGCAGCATTTGGACGCAAACCCGACCTCGAAGGCCTGGGTTACTGGATCAAGGACATGGACAAGGGCTCCAGCCTGACCACGGTGGCGGCTGGTTTTTTTCAGTCGGCAGAGTTTCAAAAACTGTTTGGCAGCAACCCCAGTACCACGACACTGATCACCAATTTTTACCAGAATGTCTTGCACCGTGCACCGGATCAGGCTGGCTTTGATTACTGGAATGAACAGATCAGCAAAGGACAGATCACTGCCGCCGGAACACTGGCCAGTTTTTGCGAGAGTACAGAGAACCAGGCGCAGGTCATAGGATCAATCCAGAATGGCATAGACTACAAGGTGTGGGTGGGGTAATCCCGGCATGCTGGCAGGTAGTATGGTGATATGCTCTGGCCGTGTTCATCCGGGTGAGCAAGGGCCTGCCAGCATGCTTTGTCTATGACTGCTGCTCCTTGTGATCCATTTTCACCTTATTTTTTCGTTTCATATGAATGCCATCACCCACCAGCAAGCCCTCGACAAACTGGCCGCCCATCAATTGATGCAGGTCATAGAAGATGATGTCGCCAGCCTGACATCAACTGCCATGAGCTATGCCAAACATGATCAGCAACTGACTGTGACTGGTTATGTCTTGCCCCAGCTGCTGGCGCGCTGGAATTGTGTGCTCAACGCCAATGATGATGAAGCCACGCCCTTATACAGAGACAAGACTGTACTGGCACTGGCGCTGCTCTTGCACAAGCACGGTATGACCGAAGCAGCTATTACAGTGTGTGCATTGCAGGCCATAGACAACTTGAATGCAGCAGTGGCACTCAGTGACGCTTTTTTCAGGAATACCGATGCCATCAAGGCCTTGCTGAACAGCCCTGCCCAGGCTTTGAAAAAGCGGCCATCGACCAGAGACAACCTGACATTTCTGCGTGCACAAGATGTCATCGCCATCCAGCTTGAGCAATACTATTACGCCGCTTATGTGCATGAGATCAAGGGCTTTAATGAATACCCCGTCATTGAGTTTTACCGGGCGCGCTTTGAACACAGGCCGGACATCGCCGCCTTGCAGGGATGCACGGCGCAAGGTGAGACCTATAATGATGGCAAGACACGCATTTCATTACATGCAGTCTGTGGCATGCGCCATGTACCTGACCCGGCTAACCAGTTCCACCTGATTGCCACGGGCATTACTGACAAACCAGACCAGAGCCACCTGACTGCGTCGGTAGGCCTGTATGCAATGAGTGACTTATTCAGGCTACAGGCCATGATGCGCAAAACCGGCAACTGATTCAGAATGCCGGCTCACTGGTATTGCGCAAAACGCGCGGCGAAAGTTTCCAGCTCTATTCTTGCAGCATTGGTGACGAAGGACACGGTGTGATAACTGCCCACCAGGCTAATGATTTCGAGTAGTTGCGCCTGGCTGAAATGCTGTTCCAGCTTTGCCCACAATGCATCCGTGATGCTTGAAGTTTCATGCAATTCATCGACGGCTTTGAGCAAGAGTATTTCGCTGGCTGCCAGAGGGCTTGGTTCGGGCACTGTGCTGAGCGTGGCAGCAATGTCTTCCTTGCTCAAGCCTGCCCTGACGGCAAACAGGGTGACATGTACACCCCATTCATATTCCGAACCGCAACGGGCACAGGTGCGCAGGATGAGCAGTTCGCGTTCCCGCAAGGTTATCTCGCCCTTATCCAGCAAATTACCGGCAAACATGCGCAGCAAGACACGCTTGTTATGCGCCTGGGTACGGAATAGCGTCAAGGGCGGCATGCCGGGTGGCATGATGCGGGCAAAAGCCTGTTCCAGGTCGATATCATAAGGTGGCTCCAGCGGGGCAATTCTTGGCATGCTCATCGTGTTCTCCTGAAAAAATTCGCAATGAAATAGGGGCCAATGCCAGCAAGGCATCACCCAGTGTTAAAATCCACAAACCGCTACGCTATCAGTAGCAAACAGCATATCGCTACATTTAATGTAGCGCAAGGAGAAAATATGATGACACCAAAACCGGGGCAGGCAGTGCGGGGGTCGCAGACTGGCCGCCCCATCATGGCCTTGCTGGATTTGCTGGGCCGCCGCTGGACTTTGCGCATGATCTGGGAATTGCGGGGCGAGCCGCTGAGCTTCAGGGAACTGCGTGAGCGTTGCGACGCCATGTCGCCCACCGTGCTCAACCAGCGCCTGCGTGAACTGCGCGAAACCCGCATCGTCGAGATGGGTGCTGCTGGCGGTTACAGCCTCAGCCCATCAGGCTTGAACCTGGTCAAGGCAATGCTGCCCTTGCTGGCCTGGTCAGAAGAGTGGCAGCAGATGCTTGATGATACTCAGCAGCAGCGCTGATTTCACCTGCACAGAGCAAGATGAATTACACTAACACCCTCAATAGCAAACCTGAGCCGTGCGCCTGCAAGCCTATCTCATCATCCATGTACAAATCCACACTCTTCGCTACCCTGCTCTTGGCTTCGCTCTCAGCCTATGCACTGACTAACGCTGCCACCGCCAATGTCATTGCCACTGCTGTCACCGCACCAGCCAAACCTGCTGCTACAGCCGCACCAGATGTCGGCGCAGCCGCCTTCAGGGAGGGTAATTTTGCCCTGGCCTTCCAGGACTGGAGTACCCGGGCAGCAAGTGGCGAAGCTGCAGCCCAGCATAATCTGGGCACCCTGTACATGAGCGGCAAAGGGCCAGACAAGGATGAAGCCAAGGCCATGGAATGGTTTGGCAAGGCCGCTGCTTCTGGCTATGCCAGTTCACAATTCAATCTGGCAGAAGGCTATCGCCTGGGCATAGGTGTAGAAAAAGACATGGCACAAGCCATTGCCTGGTATCAAAAAGCTGCTGCGCAAGGTCTGGCCAGCGCCCAGGTCACCCTGGGCATTTGCCATGAAATGGGTCTGGGTGTGCCCAAGGATATGGAGCAGGCCAACAAGCTGTACCGGGCCGCTGCTGATCAGCAAAATGCAGAAGCCCAGTTCCGTCTGGCGCGCATCTTTGCGCTGGGCCTGGGTACCGAGGTTGATCAACGTGTTGCTAACATCTATTCAGCGCAGGCCGCCGACCAGGGTCACCCCCAGGCACAGACTTATCTGGCTACCCAGTACCTGTCCGGTGCCAGCATGCCACGCGATGTCAATCTCGCCATCCACCTGCTGGCACAGGCTGCCCGCCAGGGCCACGCCCGTGCATTTGCCTGGCTGGGCAATATCTATAGCGAAGGCAATGGCATTGCCGCCGACCTGCCCCGCGCCTACCTGTATTTCTCTATCGCCGACAGGCTCGATACCGCCAAGGAAATGCAGGACATGCCCAACAAACAAAAACTGGGTCTGGCCTTCCGTCTGAAGACAGAAGAAATACAGCAAGCCATGACACTGGCCAGTGAATGGAAGCTCGGCAATCTGCCACCGAGGCTGGTCTTGCCTGTCCTGAACACGAATCAGGCCAAACCCGAGATTTATCGGGGTGAGGTTTATTATCTAAAAAACTAAGCAAAAATTTCCAGATAGATCATGTCAGCATCAACATTACTATTTCGCCTCCGCTCGTTCAATTCATTCAATTCATTCGCATTGCGCAGTAGCGTTGCCGTCCTCGCCAGCCTGTTAATGCTGAGTACGGCGCTGGCGCAAAATGCTGCGCCAGTGCCTTCATCGGCTGCAGCAGCGGCATCTGCAGTTTCAACGTCCACAACACCGGTCACCGGCATCAATGATGGCCCGTATGCGTTTTACCAGTCGCCGGGCCAGCCCGACAAGGGCGGCCTGGATGTGAACTGGATATGCAATGACCAATTACAAAAGCAAAGTTTTACCAGCTCTGCCAACACCAGCCTGCCTGCAGTTTGCGGTTATCCACAGGTACTGACGATACGTCCGGCAGAAACTGCCTTTCCTGCGACCATCAAATTCAAGACCGACAAGCTCGCCGCCATCAGTGATATCCACGGCCAGTTTGACCTCATGCTCAAGCTCTTGCAGGCCAATGGCATCATCAATCAGGACTGGCAATGGATCTATGGCAAAGGCCATCTCGTCATCACCGGTGATATGCTCGACCGTGGCCCCAAGGTCACTGAAGCCCTGTGGCTGCTATATGCACTTGAAGCACAGGCCGGCGCCGCTGGTGGCGGCGTGCACCTGCTGCTGGGTAATCATGAAGCCATCTCCATGGCAGGCGACATGCGTTATCTGAATAAAAAATATGCTGCCGTCGCCCAGCACCTGAATATCAGTTATCAGCAAATGTTTGACAACAGCAGCGTGCTCGGCCGCTGGCTGCGCAGCAAGCCTGTGATCGTGCAGGTCAATGACATGCTCTTCATGCATGGCGGCCTGCATCCCGATCATCAAGACCTCAACATGAGCCTGCAACAGATCAATGAAAAATACCGCAGCACACTAGGTTTGAGCAAGGCGCAAATCAAGACTGATGACGTACTGAGCTGGCTGTATGGCAGCATAGGGCCACTCTGGTACCGTGGCTATTTCAATGCCCCCAAATTACCGGTTACCGACCTTGATAAAATGCTGCAGCAACTCAAGCTCGAACGCATCGTCGTTGGCCACACCACCATGGATGGTGTGTATTCCCATTACCAGGGAAAAGTCATCTCGATAGATTCCGGCATCAAGGGCGGCGTCAAAGGTGAAATGCTGTTCTGGGAAAAAGGCCAGCTCAGCAAGGCAGGCGTGGACGGACAAAAAGTCGCAGTGCCGGATGCGCCGGAGAAGCGCAAGGATGCGGGCGATTGAATTTACATAGCAAAAGATTTCTGGGTCAAAGCAATACTCTTGACGTACGGCGCATTGCAATGCGCCGTATGTTTGCCAGATCAACAGCCAGCCTGATCTCACAATTAAAAGAGCAATGCACTCAATTACTTTGTCAAAGTGAGTTCATCCCTTGATTCCTGCGTAAGATTTCAAAATATTTAGCAAGTTTTTTCCATTTCATGAAAACAATCGTACCCATCTTCGCCTATATCCCTCTTTTAACAGTGCTATTGAGTTCGTGCGCTTCAACGCCAATAGCATCATCGACGACATCGCGTCCGTTCAAGAATTCTAAATTTGAAGTGGAAATCAAAGGTGTCAGAGCGACGATGGTCATCGTCAACGATACTCCTTACCAGGTCAATTTTCAAATGTACAAAAATGCTGATAACTGCTCTGAGCCAGCAGGAAACGCGATTGTATATGCGCCTGACAAACTACGTCTTGCATTCCCGGCTGACGACAGCGTTGCATTTACAGCGTCCTATAGCTATCGCTCTGGCACCATGACTAACATTTGCACAGGAACCTATTCATTCAAACCACTTGCAGATGCCATCTATAAAACCGAAATCACAGCTGTGCCTAATATCTGTATTTTCAAAACTTCAGAAAGTGTAGATAAGGGAAACCGTGAATATAGGGACATACCGGTTCATATCACCACGAGAACGGCAACTTCGTCTTTTCTTTCAGGGGGAGCATGCAAGTCCCTGAAGTCTGAATAAAAGTAAACCCTGGTCGGGTAGCCGAGCAAAAAATGTCAATACCGGATGCATCAAAGAAGGGTAAGCATGTGGGAGATTAACTTTGCATAGAGCTTGCCAGATTTAAGCACCGGTCTGAACGTAGGGCGCATTGTAATGCGCCGCATGTTTGCCTGATCAACAGATCGCCCTCATTTCACGATCCCATGCGGCGTATTACAATACGCCCTACGATATTCAAATAGCTGAAAGACCGAATAATTTCACTAAAACCGTTGCGGGATAATCACCCCATCAATATTTTTTTCACCACCGCACAAATCTCATCCACATCACCCACCGTTAAACCCACATGCAAAGGCAGGGTCACAGTCTCGCGGGCGATGCGTTCTGCATTGGGGAACATGCAGTCGCCATAGCCAAAACTCTTGCCCACGGTAGTAGTGTGACAGGCTTCATACGAAACACCTGTGCCTATGCCTGCATCATGCAAAGCTGAACGGAAGCTGCTGCGGGTGTGGCCAAAGTTTTCGTAAGGGATGAGTACGCAAAACATATTCCAGGTCTGCTCTGGCTGGCCCTGCGGTGGCAGCACGACACCAGGTATCTGCGGAAAGCTGGCAAAATAGCGATCTGCCAGCACCTGGCGCTGGGCCATGAAGTCATCGAACTGGGTCAGTTGATGCAGGCCTATCACGGCCGATACGTCCGACATATTGAACTTACCGCTGGCCTCTACCACATCGCGGGTCTGGTCTGGCAGTTTGGCGATGCCGTGAAAGCGCAGTACATCTACCCGCTGTGCCTCAACCTCATCGTTGACGACAATCGCACCACCTTCTATGGTCGTCATGTTTTTGTTTGGATGGAAGCTGAAGATGGCGATGTCACCAAATGAGCCTACGGGTTTACCCTTCCACTTTGAACCCTGCACCAGCGCGGCATCTTCAATAACACGCAGTTTGTACTTCTTGGCCAGCGCATACAACGCATCCATATCACCGAGCGCACCGGGGAAATGCGTGGGCATGATGGCTTTGGTTTTAGGTGTGATGGCAGCTTCTACCTGGGCCAGGTCAATGGCGCGGGTGACGAGGTCACAATCGACAAATACGGGTTTGGCACCGCATTTGTCGATCATGTTCATGGCCGAGAAAAAAGTCTGGGCAGACGTGATGACTTCATCGCCCTCACCGATATTACACAGTGCCAGCGCCACCTCCATCGCTCCTGTGGCTGAGGTCAACAGCCTGGTCGGGCGATGTCCGAAAGTCTGTGACAATGCCTGTTCCAGTTCACTGACCCTGGGGCCAGTCGCGATCCAGTTGGAACGCAGCACCTCGGCCACGGCCTGTATGCTGGCTTCGGATAATTGTGGCTGGGCGAATTTACGGTATGCGGATGAAGTCATGGCGAAAATTGTAGGCTGAAAATGAAAGCCTATTGTAGCTGAAGATTTTTTGAAACAGCTTTACGCCAACGAATCAATCAGACTGAGCCACCTGCAAACAGTTTCAACCTCGCACTGGCAGCCACCAGCAACATTGCCACACCCAGTCCTGCAAATGCCATGTTGAGGCTGATGGCATGGGCAACAAAGCCTATCAGGGCAGGGCCAGCCAGCACACCGGCATAGCCTATGGCGGTGATGGCACCAATGGCCAGGCTGGCAGGCATGGTGTTTTGCTTGCCTGCCGCGCTGAACAAGATGGGCACGATATTCGATGCGCCTATGCCTATCAAAATAAAACCCAGGATGGCAATGACTGCTGAGCTGGCCAGTACAGCGGCAAAAAAACCCAGCGCCGCACACACGCCCCCAGCCAGCATGACTAGCTTGCCACCCAGGCGCGCTACTACGCGGTCACCTGTAAGACGGCCGAGTGTCATGGCGACCGAGAATGCGGCATAACCCATGCCGCCCTGCCCGGCATCCAGCCCACGCCCGGCAGTCAGCAATAATGCGCCCCAGTCGAGCAAGGCACCTTCAGCGAGGAAGACCACGAAGCACAGGACACCGATAAAAATCACAGCACCATGCGGTATTACAAATTGCGGGCCATCACGCTCGGATGCTTCCAGTTCATGCAGCAGATTCGGGCTGGCAATCAGCAACATCAATGCGACCAGCAAGCTCAGGCAAATACTGGCGGCCAGCACAGGTATGTTCAACCATAACAGCAGAGCCATGGTACCTGCGCCGAGAAAACCACCGGCACTGAACATGCCATGAAAGCCGGACATCAACGCGGCACCACTGTTTTTTTCAACAATCACAGCCTGTATATTCATCGCCACATCGAGAGTGCCTACTGAAGCTCCAAACAACAGGAGTGTCAGACCAAACAGCAAGGGGCTGCCCACGACAGCGAGACAAGGCAGGATCAGGCAAGTCAGTACACCTGCCGTCAAGATCACTGGGCGGCAACCAAAGCGTGCAGTCAGCATGCCAGTCACAGGCATGGCACACAAAGAACCACCACCGAGGCACAGCAAGAGCAGGCCAAGAGCAGCTTCATCAAGGCCTAGCCTGTCTTTGGCATAGGGCACTAGCGGCGCCCATGCAGAAACAACCAGGCCAGCTGCGAGGAAAGCAAGGCGGGTGGAGAGGCGGTGTGCAGAATCTGTTTTATTGATGAGACTTGTTTTGCTTGAATGTTCAGACATGAAATAGTTTGGATACTTACCGTTTTCAACGGCAAAGAGATTGTTTAATGATGGAAGCGCATCTTGCCGTTAGAGACGCAGCTTGCTGTTCGTTCATGGCTCCGGCCTGGCCCATTTCTTTTCTATGGCCGCATACACACCGTTCGCCTTGATCTGGCGCAGACCTTGGTCGAGGGCGTTTGCGTATTGCTGAGATTCCGGGCGGCGTTTGGAAAAACTCACATACAGACTGTCTTCCAGCAGGATGCCGGTTTGCTGGATTTTCCCTTTGAACTCATCAGGATGGACGCTGTTCAGGTAATCTGCAATACGGGTATAGATGAGGGAATAATCTGAGCGGCCAAGCAAGAGTTTGCGCAGGTTGGACAAGTCATTTGGTGCAGGTTCACGGACTATACGGGTATCGTTTTCAAATGCGCTGCCATAGGTATAACCATGCGTCACGCCGATGACATATTTATGCAATTCCTGCACATTGATCTTGCTGACTCTTGATTGCGGGCTGTCTGTCCTGGCATAGATGCCGACGCTGGCCTTGAAGATGGCTTCCTTGTGGAAGATAAAATCCGGTTCCAGTGCAGTATCCCTGAGGCTGTCGAAACAACCGAGCTCCTGCCCACTTTTGACCAGCATCAGGCAGCGTGAATATGGGGTGGCGATGAAGCGGACATCAACATTCACCGCCGCATAGGCGGCCTTGATGACATCGACGGCAAAACCCCGATTCTTGCCATCCTTGACGGCAGAATATGGATACCAGCTATCCTCACCAATGAGCGTGATGGTTTCTGCCTTGCCGTCGGTGCTGCCTGCGCATGCGAGACAGCACAACAGGAGGCAGAGCAAGTTATGCAAGGGTTTTTTGAGAAACACTGCGCGTATTCTGAAATATTGGAAACGAAACCACTTTCGTAAGTGTGCCACACATTCCTTATGCGGATGTTGATTGGGAGCAGAGGATAAGTAGTAATACCAATCATGCTATGCATGTGGATATACGGATATATTCGTTCTAATATAAATATATTCTTGATATTTTTCGGTCTTCATTCATTCCCGAGAAGACCCATGCAACAAAAAAACTATCCCCGCAAAGCTGTAAGCCAACCCGCACTGAAACCCCTTGCAGCCTGTTTACTGGCACTCTTTTACAGCCAGACCCTGAGTAATTCTGCCTTTGCCCAGACGATAGAAGGTAAACCAGAAGCCGTCGTCATCACTGGTTCACGCATACCGCGCGCCAGCCTGGAAGGCCCCGCTGCTGTCACTATCATCACTGCAGAAGAAATCACCAGACAGGGCTACAAGAATGTCTATGATGCGATCAATAACTCGGTACAAAACTCTGGCTTTACCCAGGGTGAAGACTTTGGGAATACCTTCACACCTTCTGCCAATACCATCAGCCTGCGCGGTCTGGGGCCTAACCATACCTTGATACTGCTTGATGGCAGGCGCATGGCCGATTTCCCTATCGCTTATGAGGGCACGGTCAATTTTACCAACCTGGCGAATATCCCGTCGAATATTGTAGAGCGCATAGAAATCCTGAATGGCGGTGCGTCGGCAATTTATGGTTCTGATGCGATTGCCGGTGTGGTCAATATCATCCTGAAAAAACAAAGCCAGGGTTATAACCTGAATGTCAAACTCGGCGATACTGACCGCGGCGGTGGTAGCAACAAGCGCGTGCAATTCTCTGGCACCGCCAATGTTGATCAGCTGCGTAGCCTGTTTAGTTTGGAATATAGCGAGCGTGAACCACTGCGTGCAACCCAGCGTGATTTCATGGCGACCCGCAGCACACCGAGCGCGACGCTATACCGCAAGGATATGAAATCTGGCAAATACCTGGACCTGGGTGATGCCTGTAGCCAGCTCAGCGATTTTTTTGAAGGCACGCAGATCAGCTATAAAACCAGCAAGGGCAGCTATTGCGCCAGCCCGCGCCTGAGCCCCATGCACTGGACAGTGCAAACCAAAAACCAGAGCCTGAATTTTTTCTCCAGCAGCAACCTGGATTTGAACGCAGACACTACCCTGTTCGCCGATATCCTGCTGGGCAAGAACAAGACAGAAAACGATACACGCTCGCCAAGCTGGGTATCGTCTTCGACCAACCAGAGCTATTTCTGGAACAAGAACAGCAATGCCTATGAAGCCTGGAGCAAGGTATTCGCGCCGGAAGAAATCAATGGCGTGAACCGCTTCAACCGCCTGTGGGATGATCAGTCAGCAGGTATCAATCTGGGTATCAAGGGTGTCATCCCTGGCACGCAATGGAATTATGAGGCTGCCTATAGCGCTTCTGCTTACCGCAGCGAGAACGTGGCACCGCGCACGCTGGCCAACATAGACCAGTTTTTTCTGGGACCCAAACTGGGTCTGGATGCCGCTGGCATCGCCATCTATGCACCTGATCCAAAACGCCTGACGCAAAGACTGACACCAGCAGAATTTGACCAGATTACCTCGGCATCACGCAGCTCAGACAGTTCACGCTCACAGACCCTGAGCCTCGCTGTGAATACCGAGTTATGGAAACTGCCCGCAGGCGCTGTCAAGACTGCGGCCATTGCCGAGATAGGCCGCCAGAGTTTTGATAACCTGCCTGACCCCAAGATCAACCAGGGCGTGTTCAACACCGTCACCAAATCAGATGATGTGCGTGGCTCGCGCCAGCGTTATGCACTCGGTGCAGAAGTCTATGTACCACTGCTCAAGGAAGTCACCGCCAGCCTGGCTGGCCGCTATGATGATTATCACTTCGCTGGCCGCAAGGATGGCAAGCTGACCTATAACGGCGGCCTTGAGATTCGTCCGACTTCTGAGCTTTTATTCCGAGCTAATTACGCCACGAGCTTCCGCGCACCGGACATGAACTACATCTTCAAGGCACGTGGTACTGGCTATTATTCCAGCACCACCGACTATTACCGCTGCAAGGCCGAAGGCCAGGAACTCAAGGATTGCGACTACGCAAATTACTCGCCGGGTGCCAACTATGTGCAGTTTGGCAGCCCTGACCTGAAGTCAGAAAAAGGCAAATCCTTTGGCCTGGGCGTGGTCTGGTCACCCAGCAATCAGTTTGATGTCTCGCTCGATTACTGGAATATCAAAATCAGCGATATGGTGGTCAACCTCAGTGCAGACCAACTCTTGCGCGATGAAGCTGATTGCCGCACCGGCAAACGCGATATAGGCTCCAGCCTGTGCGCTGACACCATCAACCGCATCAAGCGTTATCCCAAAGATGCGCTGAGCCATGCCGGTGAGATACAGGAGATCTGGGTCAACCCCATCAACGCAGCTTACCAGGCTACCAGTGGTATCGACATCAGTGGTAAATATCAGCTCAAAACCAGTGCTTATGGCAGCTTCAGCATCAAGGCCAATTACAGCAAGACCCTGAGCAAAAAGTCCAAGCAGTTTGAAGGCGATGCCCTGTACGACGACCTGGCCGATCTTGGCAACAGCGACTGGCGCGACAAGCTCATCACCAGCGTCAACTGGGCAAAAGGAGATTTTTCCAATACCCTGACAGTCACGCGCTATGGCAAGATACCGAATGGGTCAGGCCAGTATTACTTGTCACCTACCGGCATCGCCAACTGGAGCACAGTGTATCAGGCCAATAAAAACCTGAGCGTTTCCGTCATCGTCAACAACGTCTTGAACAAGATCAAGTATGACTATAGCGGTGGCTGGCCTAACTACCCGGTCGGTTCATTCAGCCCGCTTGGCCGCCAGGGCTGGGTGGAAGTCAATTACAAGTTTGGTGCATGATGATTTAGTACTTATTGCTACTCTCCGGCCTGGAGAGTAGCAATCGCTGGCTGATGTACAGTTCCCCTTCAATCTCCCAATGGCATGCTGCATGGCTACCCATGATGCAAGCACCTCCAAAGATAGACCGTTCAAACCGTTAGCCCTATAAATATCGCATGCAGGAATGATGCAAGGAGCTCTGGACAATTTCGCACTATTAGTGATATAAACATAAGAAATATTTAATATTGCACAGGGTGACACTTGAATTTACCTGAGGCAACTAATTAATGCACTCAATCTGGATGAAAGGCAGTGAGGCGAGTGATTAAAGTAATTGATTTCCACGCTCTTTTTCCAGCCTCGCCTGATTCAAATCAGCATGCACTATCACGGTCTAATTGCAAATGTTAACGGTAAAAACTGACACTGTATCAAGAAGAAAAGTGCTGAAGTGGACGGCGTCTATACTGACTATTCTTTTACAAACACAAATGGGAAGCCTCGCCATGGCAGCAGAAGATGATGTTTTGAAATTCGATTCACACGACCTCAATCTCCAGGTCTATAGCGCTGGCGATTTCCGACTTGTTTATGCGGGCTTGCCGCACGAACTCGCGTTTGGTGAAACTGCCAGAGAAAAAACCCCTGCAGATGCAACCCGTTACCCTGGGTCTGGCTCAGGCCCCTATTTGAGTTTCGCGAGTTTGGTGGAAATGGAATGGCGTTCAAAAGATGGGACTCATTTTAAACATACGCTTGATCTGGACAGCATTTTTAAAGACAGGAAAGTGCTGCATGATGAAAATCCAGCTGACATTTACAAACCCATGCCTATATCAGGCCGTCGCCCCACCCTTATTATTGAAGTAAATGACAGAACTGTGAATGTATATATGTTCACCAGCATACAACTGATTCCCAAAGACCCAAATGCACTTCTGAGAGACGAGCGGGATCATCGCGTTCTTGCCTATTCCAAGACATTTTGACTGACTGAATTATGACGACTGCAGGTAACGACGGCGTAGACGTAAAAATCGCAACGCCTGAACAATTAGCCAGTTATACGAAAGCACAAGAACAGATAGATACATTTAAAGTACCCAATCTGTATGACGCTAAAAATCCAAATGCCAGAGTTTTCGTTGCACTATTTGATGGTACGGGCAACGATGCAATTAATGATCCGGCCCATATTACCAATGTTGGATTGTTCAGCAAGCAACTTGAAAATATCAATGGGAAGAACCCTAATATAGTAAGTCAATATGTTGCAGGTCCAGGAACGCAAAGCGGTGTAATGGGTACGGTTGATGGCGCACTTGGCGTGACATACAACGCACGCATAGAAATGATGTATGAGAAATTTGAACGGCAGAGTAACCGTTGGCTCCAGGAAAATCCGGATGCCAAAATCAGTGTCGTTTCTGTGGGTTTCAGTCGTGGTGCTGAGCAAGCTGCTGGCTTTTCCCGCATTGTTGCTGAGCGTGGTGTTCAGAACATTCTAGGCAAGGTCGATCACCCAGCAAGCAATAATTCTGAACGGTCAGATATCTCTTATACAGTTCCCCCATTAGTCAAAGGTAACACCATACCGCAAGCTCTGGGTTTGTTTGATCCTGTTGCCACCGGCGTGCCCTCATTGAATGACAGAAGGCCGCCAGATACCGTGATTACGGGTATCCAGATTCGTGCGGCGGATGAGCGCAGGCTGCAATTTCCGGCAACCAATTATGGCAATGACGGCTTGTCTGCGGACGGTAGATTCTTGAAAGTCATGGTCGCCGGTGCGCACAGTGATATTGGCGGTGGCTATGAAAAGAATGGCCTGCCTTACCGTAATTTCAATATGATGTCGCAGTTTCTGAATGGCACGCTGGACGACAATCTCATCAAGAAACTTGATGTACCTGCAGACCCTGGCATGAGCGTGATACATGATTCATCACAGCATAAAGTGTACTGGATCAAGATGTCAGAACGTGGGGAAAGTAATAGCCTGGATTTATTCGGTAAAAAAATGGAGCCCATGAACCCGGCAATGGAGCAGTACACAAAAAATGCCAAAGCCCTGGGTACCCAGGCGAATAGTGTAGACGACATCAGGCTGGACAGTAAGGACGCCGCCAAACCCTTGCCAGCCACGACACAGGAGGGCAAGAGTGGTGCCAAACCAGCAGCAGATACTGGCTTGCTGACGGTGGCAGACAGCCCTTCCAGCCGCATGCTGGCGCAATTCAGGGAAGTGCCCCGGACTCCGGCTCAACCGAAGTTGTAGGAATGTCTTCTTCATCTGGCCACATGTCTTGACCAAGAAAAACATGGCCTGCGTTTCAGGAAAATCAATCCAGAAAATTCACCCGTGCGAACTTGGCCTTGAAATCTTCCGGCATTTCCACCACGCGCCCGGCGCGGTAATCAAAAAACACAAAACCTGATTTCGCCATCGCAATGGCAGTCTGGTCTGCCGGGCGGCTGATGCGGAAAGTGATGTCGCCACCATATTTGTTAAAGTCCATGACACCGACTTCAAACAATAACTGGTCACGTGCATGAGCCTCGGCCTTGTACGTCGTTGCCAAGTCGGTCACGATGATGCCACTGCCACCAGCGGCAGTCTCCCGTATGCCAAAGTCATACAGGAAGCGTGCCCGCGCTTCAGAAATCATGGAGATCATGGAATCATTACCGAGGTGGTTGGCGCCATTGATGTCAGTCACCCTGACTGTTAATTGGGTAGTGAAATAATATTGGTCTTCGGGAAAATGCAGTTGCAGGCGGGCCATGATAAACAAGAAAACGCGGTAAAAGACGTATTTTACCGCGTCTGCTGTACATCCTTTGCTTTATGCCTCAACCAGCCATCCAATCCGTCACTGCCTGCCATTGAGGAATTTGCGGCAATACAATAAAACTCAGTTGCTGCAAGATCAGGATGCCCAATACCATCCAGTATGGCGTCTTGAATTTACCGAGACGCAGGTCATAGGCGATAAGGCCAAGCAGGATGATGTCAGTGAAAAAATAACCTGCATGAAACGCTGACGGGAATGAATTGATGCCAGGAATAAAATTGCCAAATACCCTGGCAGCGGCAGGAGGGAAGGCCAGCAAGGCCGTACATGCCATCCAGCGGGAATGCAGTGCGCGGGTGCGGCGATAATGGATAGCCAGGCAATATGCTGCCGCAAAGCCTATCAGGGTCGTGATATCGACAAAAGCCAGGCGACTGCCAAATGCCTTGGAAAAACCATTTTTCCCCGACACCATCACCTGCATGATAAGGATGCCAGAGATAATGAATAAAGGCGCAATCACCATCGACAGCTTGCCTATCGTACGGTGTATGTTCAATTGCCTGTGCGTGGCCAGCCAGCTTTGCAAAACCAGCATGAGCATCCAGACCGTGGCGACCATGCCGTGAAAATGATGCTTGAAATCCAGCTGCGCCAGGCGGCCAAAATAAGAAGGATAAAAACCAATCAGCACCAGCAGGAACAATGATGCAAAATAAATCGGTGACCTGGGATTATTGCTATTACTGATGGCTGTTTGCATGGGGCTTTACTCTTTCCGCGAAAAAAATCAGACAGGCAAAAACAGTGCGGCGTCCACTATTATCCCTCTCCAAATGAGGGATGAAAAAGAAATGAAATGCTTAAATTTTAAGCAAAATATCGCACCCCCGAACAGTAGTCCAGAATGCATTAGCTGTCAATTGAGCAAGCAAATACTGTGTAAGAAAATGCCTGAGCACAGCGCTGCCCAGGCATTTTTCATGCACGCTCAAGTGTGTTTTTGCAACACGGATCTCGGGAAGCCAAATAGTGAATATCCATTAGTGAATATCCAGTAGTGGATATCCAGAGCAACCTGGCCTGACTCAGGCGTCCAGTATTTTTTCTCCCAGAGCGACGGACGCACTCTGTATCAAGCCATTTTTGATTTCATAGATCGCGATCATTTCCATTCGCCCTGTACCTTCTGGGAAAGTACGTGTGACTTCTTCATGGTCAATGACGATGTGACCTATTACTTCACGACGTATGAGTCTTGCATGCAGATTGGGTTCGGCAAAGCGTACCGCCATGCGTGGGCGTATTTCTACATGGCCAGTTGCCAGCAGTTTGCCTGGAAATTCAAATTGTTGCGCATCAACGGCATAAGTTTTGAGTATGGCATCGACATCGCGTGCATTATAGGCATCGAGCTGGGCCTGAACGACGGTTTCAGGACTTGGGTCATTGGTAGTTGTCATGGTTTCAGTAATCCTTTCAAAGTAAATGTGCGAGACGGACGGGTGTTCGATCAGTACTCAAATCACCATCAGGCAAGTGGGTCATCACCGCTTCTACCGTTGGCTGTGTCAATAATGACTGCAGCACCGCTGCATGCGGTTCTGCCCAGATACCGGCGAAATCTTGTTCGCCTGGCGTAGTAATGGCAAAGGCCAGTTGTTCTTTTGGCGGACAAAATTCTGCATCCACACCAAGCTTGTTACCACGTGCGTCCAGCCGGTACCAGCCATGCTCTGGCAAGTAGGCGGCATTCAGGCCATGCAGGCAAAATGGTGGCTCTGTGCCTATGGTCAGGCGCTGGTAACACAGGCCAGCAGGAATGCCATTGGCACGCAACAAGGCAGCCAGCAAATGGCTCTTGGCATAGCAATAACCGGTACCATGCGCCAACACATCAGATGCCTTGCAAGTGACAGGATTCTGACGGTAATCCCAGCTATGCCTGATCTGGTCACGCACAAAATGAAAGCAGCGTCGAGCGATATCAGCCTGCTCGCCACCGGCGGCTGCCAGTGCTTGTGCCTGTGCCAGTACGGCGGCGTGCTGCCAGTCGATGTAGGTGGTACTTACCAGAAATTTTTGCATGCGTTTTCCCGTAAAATGGGTGCTGAAATGGATTCTGAATTGAGTTTGAATTGCGTCAGATTTTATAAGCCATGCCCACCGAAGCGGGTGCCGTGTGCAGGAATCCAAATTGCGCGTACAGGTTCTGCGCCGGACCGTCAGCAATGAGGCTGACATAGGCTGACTCTGGCGCATTTTGTTGCAGGTAGTGGGTGATCTCGCGCATGATCATCTTGCCCAGGCCCTTGCCCTGATGCCCTGGCAAGACCGCGATATCGACAACATGGTATGAAGTACCGCCATCGCCAACAACACGCCCCATGCCAACGACCAGCTCACCTAACATGATTTGCACGGCAAACAGGCTGGCAGGCAAGCCACGCGCCGCCGCTTCTACTGTCTTGGTGCTTAAACCGGATGCCTTACGCAAGTGGCAGTAAGTGGCAATATCAGGAGTGGCGGCAACCGCCTGGTAAGTGTTTGTGCTCATGCTGTTCTTCAGATTAATTTTTACACTGGTTTGTTGATTTCAATGAGCAGAGAAATTTATCACAGATAGGCAAGGAATGTGTGCCAGCACCCAGCACGGTGCGCCATGCGCACCGGTTCGTATCAACTCCAATGTTCGCCCCGGACATCTACGCAAGCTAAAAGACACGGCAATGGTGCGCACAGCGCACCCTACAAAAATGCCAAATCCCCTTCAATAAGAAAAAATTAAACAAAAGACATATAAATCCTCACCAAAAACCCAAATAAAATCCCGCCCCAACCCGCCCACAGGCATAAAACAGGTTTACAATCCAGCCAAACCAAAGACTTTGCTTTCCTGGAATTTGCCTATGATTAATGTCTTCGTCTTGCATAACGGCCGCCTGAGCCAGATCAATGTGGAAAACCGCGCTGATCTTGAAAATACCCTGCCTATCTGGGTCGATCTGACTGACCCCAATGAAGAAGAGCGCGAATGGGTAAAGAGTATCTATGGCGTGACCTTGCCGGGGGAAGACGAGGTCAAGGATATCGAGGCATCAGCCCGCTATTACGAAGCTGATAATGGTGACCTGCATCTGCGCACCGATTTCTTGATTGACGATGACGATGAGCCAGCACGCACGGTGACCGTGGCCTTTATCCTGGCGCGAGATATTTTATTCTCAGTCCATACCATCGATTTGCCAGTGTTCCGCCTGGTGCGCATGCGTGCGCGTTCACGTCCGGGTTCGATTGCTGATTACAAGGATGTGCTGCTGGACTTGTATGCGACCGATGCTGAGTATTCTGCCGATGCGCTTGAAGGCATCTATCAAAACCTGGAAGACGTCAGCCGCAGCGTGTTGCAAAAAAACTTCAGCGATCAGGATGCCGCCGCCGCGCTGAATTCGATTGCTGTTGAAGAAGATTTGAATGGCCGCATACGCCGCAACATGATGGACACGCGCCGCGCTGTCAGCTTCTTGATGCGCGGGCGTTTGCTCAATGCCGACCAGTTTGAAGAAGCCCGCCAGATTTTGCGTGATATAGAATCACTTGATGGTCATACATCCTTCCTGTTCGACAAGATCAACTTTTTGATGGACGCAACCGTTGGTTTCATCAACATCAACCAGAACAAGATCATCAAGATTTTCTCGGTCGCCAGCGTGGCCTTCCTGCCGCCTACCCTTATTGCCAGTATCTATGGCATGAACTTCAAGGGCTGGTTCCCGGAACTGGACTGGCAACTCGGTTACCCGTTCGCACTGGCGCTGATGCTGGCTTCGGCGATTACACCGTTCTGGTATTTCCGCCGTCGCGGCTGGCTGAAGTAATCAGTAACTATAGTAAGCAGATAGAAAGTACAAGCCTATGCCCGCCATCGCCCTTGGTCACTACAATCTGCGCGGCGACCGTGCCACGCTGGAAAAGCTTAAGGATTTTTATATCCACTATGTGGGCTTGGCAGAAGGCCCCCGCCCGCTGAAGAGCTTTGGTTATTGGTTATATGCCGGTAGCCGCGATGTCTTGCACCTTTCAGAAAACCGTCCGGGTGAAACGCGCCAGACAGCATTAAAAACCGGTTTCGACCATGTCGCTTTCGCCTGTACCGATCTGCCTGCCATGCTGGATAAATTGCAGGCCGCTGGCATTGTGTATCGCCATGCCACGGTGGAAGCATCAGCAGGTTTTGCAACCCAGCATCAGGTATTTTTCAGTGACCCTGAAGGCAATGGCATAGAGCTTAATTTTTCTGAAAATGTTTGAGTAATCTTTTGCGCTCGCCCGGCTAACACGCTTTCTGTAGGGTGCGCCGTGCGCACCGATTATGTACAAGATCAGGGTGCGCACGGCGCCCCCTACTTCCCTCCCCTGCACAATTCATCAAACAGGTTTAAGATAAGAAATCGCCACTACTGACGAATCTTAACCATGTTCAAGATACGCGAAATCGATCATCTGGTGCTGAGGGTAAAAGACCTGGACAGCATGCTGCATTTTTATTGTGATGTATTGGGCTGCACTATCGAACGCAGGCAGGAAGAAATTGGTCTGACGCAGTTGCGTGCAGGCAGGTCACTGATAGACCTGATCACGGTTACTGGCAAGCTGGGCCGCATGGGTGGTGCCGCACCAGGCAAGGAAGGCCGCAATATGGATCATCTGTGCCTGCGCGTTGAACCCTTTGATCTGGCCGGCATACAGGCACACCTGCAAAGCCACAATGTCAGCGTTGGAGAAGTCGGACAGCGCTATGGTGCCGAGGGTGAAGGCTTGTCGATCTACATCAGCGACCCGGAAGGCAATGTCGTTGAATTGAAAGGGCCGCCAGACAGCCCCTAAAAATCAGGTTGGTGTATCCACCCCGTCCCAGTCTGCATTCTCAAAGTTGACCAGCCAGTTCAGGGCATAGTGCCGCTCATAGATGACACCGGCTTCCAGGTTCAGCGGTAGCGCTTCTTCTTTGATCCTGTTCTGGCGTACCAGCCAGTGCAGGCGGTAATGCAGGTCCAGGGCATCGAGTATCTGGCTGGCCGGACGTGTTTTTGCCTTGGCCATGGCTGCTTCAAAATCCATGTTCATGATAGTACGTGCCGTCAGCGGCACATCGCAGATGTCGTCAGCAAAGGGCAATTCTTCCTGCAAGCCCAATGCCCATTCCAGCACATACAGGGATTCATAACGCCAGGCAAATTGCGGCAGGATATCTTCTGTCGGTTCTTCTGTCTCGAGAAATTCGCGCTCTACGAGTGACAACCACGCATGTACCTGCGGGAAGCGATCTGTCAATTCATAAGCAGGAATGGGCTGGTTAGTTGCCACAGATTCTGCGCGCAAGGCGACGACATACAAGGCCAGCGCCCGCCCCAGTATCTCAACCGCCGGACGTAATTGCAGCTCGGCCTCGCTGACCAGTGGCGGCAGATGGGCTGGCAGTTGTATGCCCATTTCAGCCAGCAATGTATCGGTACGCGCTTTTCTTTGCCAGGCCAGTGCCGGATAAGGGATAGTCGCGCCGGTTTCGATGCCGCCGTCAGCAGCGCCCAGCAAGACATAGCCATGCGGGTCGCGGATATCACCATCAGGCATGAAGGCGATGGCATTTGTAGCCACCGCCCAGTCAGAATAGGCATCAAGCTGGCTTTCATCCAGCCACAGGCTCAGGTGCTGCTGCACCCGCTGGATATGACGCATCACATGATAACGCTGATGTGTCATCTGCCCGTCACCACGCTTGAGTACATAGCCGATAAAGCCTTGCAGATGCCCATGCAGCTCCGGGTCACTCATATCGCGCTGGCTATTGAGCTTGTGCGGGAAATTCAGAGGTGGCAATTGCGCACAGGTGCAATAGGCATTAATCAGTATGCTGCTGGCGCTGTCAGTATCAATCTCGGTTTCTGCTACTGCAGTTGCGTTCGCGCTTGCTTCTGCAGTTGCTACCGCCGCTACCTCTGTCACGGCTGAACTTGCAGAGCCTGATGATGGCGCCTGGACTACCGCAGAAGATTTTCCGGAAATGAGATTCTTTAATTTTTTCAGCATGACGCAAACAGAAATGGAGATTGATCTGCTGATTCAGGATTGACACATGTTATGCAGCCTAGATCACTGTTCAGCATGAAAGCGTAACAGGATAAGGGCAATATAAAAGCTGTGGGCCAGCTTTTACATGTAGAAACAGAATTGGAAACAGGCAATGTTATGCCTGCATGGCCTGCAGGCAAATACAGATTGGCACGCACGCGTCTGATGCAGGAATCAATGCCCACCCTCTACCCTGTGCACTTCCATGGGAGGTACTTCGCCGGGCAACCATTTCTGGTGTATTTTTTGAAAGCTGCCATCCTTCTTCATTTGCCGCAGCGCGTTTTCCCACAGCGTGATGCTTGCTGCCGGGGTTTTAAGGGAAAACGCCAGATACAGTTCCAGGCTATCCAGCACCATGACTTCTTCTACATCGGCCACGCTGCGGCCACTTTCTTGCAGGATGGAATTCACTGCGAGGCTACCCTCAACCCACAGATCAAAACGCCGGGCGAACAGCATTCTGGAAGAATTGAGCGGTGAATCAGCCTGGGCCAGATTGATGAAGCCTTTCTTTTTTGCGGCATCGGCAAAGATGCTGCCGCGGTAGGCCCCGATTGGCAACTTGTAGATATCCGTATCAAGGGCTTTGAGTCTTGCTGCCTCACCCTTGCGTGTATAAACCGCGGTCCTGGATACCGCGATCGGCCCCAGCATGTGCATGAGTTTTTCCCGCTCGGGCGAGCGGCCGAGGCTAAACAGCAGCACGTTGTCATCTTCCAGCACGGCCTTGTAGCCACGCGCCCAGGGCACCAGTTGTATCGCTTCCTTATTGCCTGTGATGGCTTGCATGGCCTGGACGATATCGACCGCCATGCCATCAATACCCGATTTTGTCTTGAAGTTCATTGGCGGCCAGTCTTCCGTGTAGATTGTCAGCTTTTGCGCTTGCGCCGCATGGGGAAACACAAGACACAAGATGCCAAACATCAGCACCGGCAAGCACCGTGCGCACATCTGCTGCAAAAACAAGAGAGCCTGGCTGAGCATATTTCTCCTGAAGCATGGCATGCCCTTACTTGGGCATATTTTGATAGTACGCCCGTGCTCTCCTGTGGAAAATGTCAATATGAGGTTTTAAGAACTCAAGTAACGATTTTTAACTTTTTCCATTGGCATAAATTACATAGTTTTTGACAATGAATCGATAGCACTGGCAATCGCTACAGCACTGCGCACTGCGGGCAGGCGCAAATCGTTTTCACTTCATATTTCCTCCATATTTAGATCGCAAGCTACATCTATCGTGCGTCTATCACCATAAATGATGATCTGCGCCGCCTTATGTGATCAGGAGAAAATATGAAACAAGCTCAGTTGCAAGCCCTCTTGGTCGCCAGCCTCATTTTCAGCATTGCTGCCTGCGGCGGCAGCTCTGGCGGAGCGACGGCAACAGGCAACAGCACTGCCACTGCTACTACAGGAACAACGACTGGAACGACGGGTACAAATACCGGTACGACTACGGGTACAACTACTGGCACAACTACCGGAGCAAATGGTGGCACAACTACTGGCACATCCGCTGGCAGCACCAGTGTTGATGCCAGCAAACTGCCTCTGGGCGATGGCAAGTTCAGCCGCACCACTCCGGCGATTGGTTATGTCTATGCCTGCTATACCGCAGGCTCGGGTGGTGCGAGCAGCAAGGGGCCATGGTTCAATGCCGATGGCATGACTTGGAATTCTCTAAGCAAGATCAGCGTACAGGGTGCGGTCAGTTGGGTATCGAGTTTCATGGTGACCCTGGGCAGCACCCTGGGTATTACCGGCAACGGCCTGCCACCCAATCCCACCGGCACTTTCCCCATCGCCAGCACTGATCCTGCCTATGGGTATGACCGCAACCCCAACAGCATCAGTCAGGCCAATATCGCCTGGGGCTTGCCAGCCAACCCTGTCGTCGCCGTACAGCCAACCTGCACCAGTCTAGGTGCAATCGGCGTGCTGCTGGATGGCGTGCGACTCTACAATGCCGACGATGGCGGCTACCGCGATGCCGTCGCCTGGGAAATCCAGGATACCTGCCAGGGTCACCCTGAGCGCACGGGTCAATACCATCATCACAACATCACTTCCTGCCTGACGCAAAAAGATGCCCCGGGCCAGCACTCGCCGCTGGTCGGCTACATCGCTGACGGCTTTGGCATCTATGGCAATCAGGGCGAAAACGGCAAGTCCCTGGCCAATGCCGACCTCGACGAATGCCATGGACATACCCATGCCGTAGAGCGCAATGGCGTCATAGTCACGCAATATCACTACCACCAGACCAGGGAATTTCCATACACCATTGGTTGCTACAAAGGGACGCCAGCGACTGTGCATTAGTGCAGCTCAAGTAAACCGGGAACAAGAGCAGGAGCCGAAGCAGAAAAACATCCTGAACTTGCTTGGCGCTGCGCGCACCGGGAAATAAAGACCACACAAAATTTACTAGGCCTCATTCAATATGTCCCTACTAAAATCATTGCTCTTGTCCATGCTCAGCTTCATCGCCACCGTCGTGACCCTGGGCTGGCTGACTGGTGCGTTCGCCGCACCACAAAATGCCCTCAACAACGACAAGCTCCCCTACTACTATCAACAAGACCTGCAAGCGCATTGGGACACCTGGGCATCCCTGCAGCGCATTGCCAGGTTTGAACTCATCAACCAACATGCGCAAGAAGTCGATCACAGCCTGCTACGCGGCAAAGCCAGCTTTGTCGGTTTCTTTTACGCAGGTTGCGTCACACTCTGCCCCATTTCACTCGAGGTCATGCGTGAACTGCAAACACAGATCAAACAAAAATCCATCGCCACACCCCAGTTCATTTTACTGACTGTCACTCCAGAACAGGACGACGCCCAAACCATGGCCGCCTATGCACAAAAACTGAAACTGCCTGCCAACTGGAACATGCTGACAGGTGATTCCAGGCAAATGCAAAAGCTTACCACCAGCCTGATGACCGATATCAACGCCCGCGCCAGCAATGGCGAACCCCTGCACGGCCAGCGCGCCTTCCTGATCGATACGATGGCCCGCATCCGCGGTATCTATGATGCATCGTCGATGCTGGAAATGCGGCGTATGGTGGGGGATTATGAGAGGTTGATGATGGAGGAATAGAAAAAAATTATATTTCCACCTCATTGACGTTTCGCATTTAATTCATGCTCCCGCGTACAAGGCACCTAAACGCAAGCCTAGACTGTTATCGCAGCGAGCATCAGTTTTCAACAACAAAATCAAATCAATCAGGGTTGCTTTCCTTGTCTCAAAAAATCTCTCAGTCGAATTTAAGCTGAACAATCTTAATATTACAAGAACAAAAATATTGAAACCCTCGCTACTTACAGTTTCAAGATACAAGAAATCATGTCCCTCATTATCATAAACTTGGTAGATTTCATTCTTTAAATAAAATTCACTCTCCAAGTAAAGAGGACGCATTTTCTCAAGCAAATAGTCAAAGCTAATTGAGCTCAATGTAACTGACCTACCCTTTGATATAAATATCGTCCCGCTCATAAAATGATTTTCAATCCTTTTATCAATTGTATATGACTGCTTTCTAAGTTTTCTCTATGCAATCAATCAAAAAGCGAAAAAAATGCTCTAAAAACTTTTCGCCACTCTTCTATTTCTTGACATCGCTCACGCCGCAAAAAAATAAAAACCGTGTGCATCAATGTCGGTAACTATCGCCTTGCTACCAATCTATGAAATGATTTCGGTCTTTTCATCTTCCGGCAAATCATGGATGAGCCAATCCGGCACACCCAGCAATCTGACCTAATCACCGATATTCATCGTCTTTGCACTCATTCCTGTTTTTTCTGCATAGTCTAACCGAGAAAATGTTAACAAGTTTTCCAAGCCAGTAGGGTGCGCCGTGCGCACCATGCATGCCAAAACTTGGTGCGCACGGCGCACCCTACCAGTCTTTACATGCCCCGTCTGAAAATTACCTGCGTCTCAACTTAGTTAAAATAAAAAACTAACTTAGTTGCATTTTATATTTAAGTGGACTATTCTATATTCAAGCAAAGGAAAAGAATCATACCGAGATCAAAATAAACGATCCAAAAATACCTCAGCGCACCTGAAGACAAGAAAAGGAATAGTCATGTTCAGCATCAAATTCATCAAGTTCCAACCCACCACCTATGTGCTGCAATTCAAAAACGGCAAGCTCAGGCGCGAGGGTGCCGGGCTGGCGTTCTTTTACTATGCGCCTACCACGTCCATGCTAGCCATACCCATGGCAAGTACGGATACACCGTTTATCTTTGAAGAAAATACCGCTGATTTTCAGACGGTTACGGTGCAGGGCCAGGTCACTTACCGTATCAGCGATCCGCAAAAGGTCGGTGCCTTGCTCAATTTCGCCATCAATCCTGTGACCCAGCAATACATCTCGGATGACCCGCAAAAACTGTCGCAGCGCATCGTCAATCTCGTTAAAGTGCTAACCCGCAAGGGCTTGCAAAGCCTGGCGCTGCGTGATGCCCTGAAAGCGGCTGATACGCTTGGTGCAGCGGTGAGCATGGCAGTGCGCGATAGCAAGGAATTGCAGGCACTGGGGGTGGAATTGCTGGGCCTGAATTTTCTGGCCCTCAAGCCCACGCCAGAGGCAGCCAAGGCGCTGGAAGCGCAGGCGCGCGAGCAAATCCTCAAATGCGCAGACGATGCCATCTATGAACGCCGCAATGCTGCCGTTGAACAAGAGCGCCGCATACGCGAAAATGAATTGAATACCGAGATCGCCGTCGAAAGCAAAAAGCGCCAGATACGCGAAACCCAGATGGAAGCTGAAAAAAGCATACAACAAAAAGAAAGCGAACTTAAACTCGCCCAGATGCAGGCCAAAATCGCCGAAGAAAACCAGCAAACCACGCTCGTCAAACTATCGACAGAAAACGCCAGGGCAGAAGCCGACAGCCGCGCCTATGCTGCTCAAACCCTGATGAATGCCTATAGCGGCGTTGATCCCAAAGTCTTGCAGGCACTGGCCATGGGCAATATGCAATCCGGCCAGTTGATCGCCCTCGCCTTCCAGGAACTGGCAGAAAAAGCTGGCTCCATAGGCCAGTTGAATATCACGCCAGACCTGTTGCGTGAATTGATGAACCAGCCTGGATAGACCCGGGAAATGATATGAGCAGCATCCATAGTACAACAACGCGCCAGACAGAAAACAAGATCATCCTGATCACCCGCAAGACCAGACTCGAAGAACTTATCGTCAAGTACAACACGGTCGGCCAGGCACGCTTTTATATAGAACATCTGGGTGGCGACTTTGCCGCCTACCAGGCCGAGCATGACAATTACCTGGCCTGTGTCAGCGCGGCAGAAAGCAGTCTCACACAACTTGCGCGCCTGCAAAAGATAGATCGTAGCTTCTTGCCCAACATGATCTTTGGCCGTGACGATATCGTCATAGCTGTGGGGCAAGATGGCCTGGTCGTCAACACCATGAAATATCTGGATGGTCAGCGCCTGATAGGCGTCAACCCTGATGTGCAGCGCTGGGATGGCGTGTTGCTGCCTTTCCAGGTCAGGGACTTGCCCAAAATCGTCCCCGAAGTACTGCAACAGCGCCGCCCGGTGCGCGAAGTCACCATGGCCATGGCCAGGCTGAACAACGGCCAGACCATGCTGGGCGTGAATGACATCTTCATCGGACCCAAATCCCATATCTCTGCCAGCTACACCATACAACTGCAAGAACACCAGGAACGACAGTCATCCAGCGGCATCATCATCTCCACTGGTATGGGTTCCACAGGCTGGATGAAGAGCATACTGACAGGCGCAGCAGCACTGCAAGAGAGATTTGATGATCCGCGTCAGATGATATATAACATCGCCGCCGAGCCGCTGACATACACCGCAGAATGGGACACCCGCGAACTGATGTTCGCCGTGCGCGAACCCTTCCCCAGCAAGACTTCATCTGCGACTTTAGTGCGTGGTCAGATACAGGAAGACAGCAAACTGCAAGTCACCTCCCTGATGCCGGAACATGGTGTCATCTTCAGCGATGGCATAGAAGCAGATTACCTGGAGTTTAATGCAGGCCTGACGGCCGAGATAGGCGTGGCCGACAGACGCGGTTATCTGGTGGTGTAGTCAACCAGATGCGCGATACGTATCAAATTTTCCTCCCGCATTTACACCGCGTTTGTACATATTAGTGCGCGCGGGGCTCGCAACACGTTGATAGTTGTGCGCGAATCTCTCTTTTATCCAAAATAAAACTAAGATAGTTGCAATTAAATACTAACAAGATTAATATCTGTTGATCAAACTACTTAACGCAAGCTTTGAGCATGCCAACAATGGAATAAATCATGGGTATCACTTTAGAACAACGCTATCTCGGTACACTGGCTGGCCTGGCCTGCGGTGATGCCGTTGGTACGACAGTAGAATTCTCAGCGCGCGGCAGCTTCGCGCCTGTGACTGACATGGTCGGCAAGGGACCCTTTGGCTTGCTGCCCGGTGAATGGACAGACGACACCTCGATGGCGCTGTGCCTGGCAGAAAGCCTGCTGACGAAAGATGGCTTCGACGCCAAAGACCAGATGGGACGTTACCTGAACTGGTGGAAATGGGGTTACCTCAGTTCTACCGGCATCTGCTTTGACATAGGCAATACCGTGCGCGCTGCCCTGTCACGCTATGCCAGCAGCGGTGAGCCTTACTGCGGCGCAGAACATCCCAGCACGGCTGGCAATGGTTCGCTGATGCGGCTTGCCCCTGTTGTGATGTTTGGCTACCCAGATATAGCCGCAGCTATTCACTATGCAGGAGAAAGTTCACGCACCACCCACGCCGCGCCAGAGGCCATACAAAGCTGTCAATTACTGGCGGCGATACTGTGCAAGCTGTTTGCCGGATGCAGCAAGGCTGACTTATTTTCAGACCTGTCTTTCACGCCGACCGAGCCAAAAATCATCGCTCTCAGCAAGGCTGGTTTCATTGATAAAGACAGTACACAAATACGTGGCAGCGGTTATTCAGTTGAATCCCTCGAAGCCTCGCTGTGGTGCTTCATGCACACCGACAGCTTTGAAAGCGCCATTCTCACCGCTACCAACCTGGGTGACGATGCAGATACCACAGCCGCCATCACAGGGCAAATTGCCGGTGCCTATTACGGTGTGGAAGGCATACCTGCAAAATGGCTGGAACGCCTCGCCATGCGTGAAGAAATATTGCGCATGGCGCGGGACTTGTATGAGAGGTTTGGTAGCAGGGTCATTTCACCAGCAAGAGAGTCAGCATGAAAGAACGCACAGGAGACTTATTAGCACTCGCCCTGCAAGGGGAGTTTGACGTTATCGTCCATGGCTGCAATTGTTTTTGCAATATGGGCGCTGGCATCGCCAGGAGCATCAAAAAACAGTTCCCTGAAGCCTATGCAGCAGATCAAACCACCTTGCCTGCCGATCATGCCAAGCTGGGCAGCTATAGCCAGGCTCGGATACAGAGAGGCGACAGGCAGTTTGTCATCCTCAATGCCTATACCCAATTTGACTGGCGTGGTCAGGGGGTGAAAGCCGACTATGCAGCAATACGCAATGCATTTGCCGCAATACGTAAAGAATTTAATGGCTTGCGCCTCGCTTACCCACTGATAGGTGCTGGCCTTGCTGGTGGCGACTGGGTAAAGATTGCAGCCATCATTGATGAGGAATTGGATGGCATGGATCATACGCTGGTGCGGTTTGATGCCGTTTAATGCCAATTAAAATACGGGTACTCGGCAAAATGACGATGACGCAATGCGATCCATAACTATCCAGAAAGAGGCTATGCCAGTTTCAGCATCTGATGCAATCGCGGGCTGCCTGATGGGCGGCGCAGTCGGTGACGCTATGGGTTTGCCGTTTGAAGGCCTATCGCCACGCAGGATAACGCGCCTGCGCAAAGGGCCACTACAGTATCGCTTTTTCTTTGGTCATGGTATGGTCAGTGATGACACGGATCACGCGATCTTTGTGACGCAGTCGCTGATCAAGAGCGAGGGAGATGTCAGTAAATTCAAAAAAAGCCTGGCATGGCGGTTACGACTTTGGTTGATATGCCTGCCTGCAGGCGTGGGGTTTGCTACCCTGCGCAGCATTATCAAGCTATGGCTGGGATTTAAGAACAACGGAGTCTACTCGGCTGGCAACGGCCCCAGCATGCGCAGTGCCATGATAGGGGCCATACTCTCAAATGACGCGTCAGCGCGCCATGCCCATGTACTGGCATCTACCCTGCTTACGCACACTGACCCCAAGGCTTTTACTGGTGCATTGGCAATTGCTGAAATCGCAGCACGATTGGTTAATCAAGAATGGCAGACCAGGCCTCCTCTGAATGAATTGATTAGTATGCTGAGCAATTTGTCTGACGATGCAGAATGGCAGGCTGTCGTTAAAGGCATAAAAGAATCTTGTCTTGCACCCGACCCTGTATTAATTGCGCAAAACCATTTTGGCGGCAAGCATGGTATCTCGGGCTATACCATGCACACGGTGCCATTCGCCATCATTGCTTGGTACCTGCATTTTGGCAGCTATTACGACACGATAGACGCGGTGGTAAATGCTGGCGGCGATGTAGATAGCGTAGCCGCTATTGCAGGCGCATTGGCAGGTGCCAGTGTAGGGCTAACTGGGATCCCGCAAGAATGGCGTGATGGCTTGATGGATTGGCCACATAGTCGCCAATACTTACAGACATTGGCTCGCAAGGTGAATGACCCTGAAGTGAAAGCCGGGCTATATTTTTCTTTTTGGCTATTTCCACGCAATATTATTTTTTTGGTGATTGTCTTACTACATGGGTTCAGACGCTTGCTGCCACCTTACTAGGTAAGGATTAATCGAAAAAGAATGCAGGGAAAAAATTATTTACTATAGAAATACACCACTAAATTCTTTTCGGGACTGACGACGATCAAACCAGTTCGTCCATGGGCGTAATAGCTCCCCGGATTATTGATGATGCCATTCACCACTTCCTGTACTACTGGTTTGACATCTATACCGAAAGCATCGCCACAAATCTTATCGCAAATATCCATGCGCCCTGATTCTTTGTTCACTGCCCAACGATAAGTTGGCTTAATTGGTGTCACAGCCCAGTCTTCATAGTGACCACGAGAGGAACGACTTTGCTGATTCTTGTTTTCTGGCATGCCTCTGAAAAATTCCATGCCGCGCTTCTTGATGTCTTGGGAAGTATTTTCTGGCATGGGATATAGCCGTATCCCTGCTTCATTCCCACCAGGTCCGAATCCCCACGACTCTTCCTTGTTGTACGAAATTGAGTTCACACCCAAGGCATCAGGCACGGCTTCCAGCATGAACTGATGCTCATAGAGTTTGAAGGCAATGTATGGGCCGCCGATAACAGTCAATGCTAATAATACAAAATAGCGACGCGAGATTTTTTTGTAGACATAGATGAATCCACCCAAGATTGATACAAGGATGAGTACCAAAATTGCAAGAAGAAAATAGATCATGTAGCTGAGTTCGTTTTTATTTTGAGTTTGCTACGATAGCAGGGTGATGGGTAATGCATAACAGACATCAGGTCCTCTGACATCAAGATGATTTTATGCGCCTTTTCAAACCGTCTGTTTGGCAGGTGAAGAAATTAAATTACCTCCGGCAAAGCCGGAGGTTTATTGCTGGGGCGCCTCAAAGGCGCTGGTAACCCTTGATCCGCCTAAAGGCGGCTACAGTCCCAATTTCATTTGGTCGTAACGCTCATCTTCCTG
>NZ_JBMPPI010000027.1:0-84850 GCF_049340245.1 Undibacterium sp. TC4M20W | reverse complement strand
CGATGTTGCCGCCGGTGATGACGCTATCCCAGTCGTCGGCTGCGGCGAGGTTGTAGGTTGTGGCGCTGCTGGCAGAGGAGGTGCCGTTTTTATTGAGCAAGCTATCGACAGCAGCAATATCGGCACCAGCCAACGTAAAGGTGAAGCTGGTGGCAGACGTGACTTCGACGTTGCCAGTCGTGGACAAAGTACGCGTTGCGCCGCCTTCGCCGGTAATCGTCAGTTTGGATATCGTGATGTCATTCGTCGCGCCTATCGTTTGCACCAGGTTGGTGCCAGTGACGGTGAAGACATGGGTCGTGCCGTTATAGGTTGCCGATGTAATCGTTGGGGCGGTGACGTTGCTGACCGTTATTGGGTTTGTGGTGTCGGCTAATGGTCCCTGTGAAGCATCCCAGCCAGCAGCAGCGGCCAGATTGAATGTGGTGGTATCAACAGCCGTTGTACCATTATTGTTCAAGACACCGTTGATGGCCAGCTTATCAGCCGCGTTCAATGTTATTGAAAAAGCTGTCGCACTGCTGGTCGTTACATTCGCCGTCGTCAGCGTATATGAACCCGCCTGCCCTGTCAGCGATAGTTTGGAAACATCAATGGTGTCGCCGTTCGCCATATTGGTGCCGATGACGGACAGAATGCCGGTACTGGCATCGTAGGTGGCGCTGGTGATGGTCGATGGCAAACCGGCAGAAGTAAAAGCCCAGGTGGAACTGGACGTGATGCCGGTAAATGACTTGCTGCTACTGTCGAGGAACGAACCGCTGTCTATCAATACATAGTAGCCAGTCTTGCCGAGGAAATTGGCGGCAGGATTAATCGTAATCTTGCTATTGGCACCGCCCGTGCCGCTGCTGAATGTGACCTTGCTGGCATCGGTGGCAGCGATGGTTTCCAGCACCGCGTTGTCTGACTGGCGGTAAATAACGATATTCTTGGCGGCAACCGCAGTAACTGCCGTGCCAAAATCAATCACCAGGTCATAGTTGATGGGTACATCAACGACACCATTTGCGGGGGAAACCACTCCACCGAAATTGAAGCTGCCATTATCGGAAGATTCATAGGCGCCAATATCAATTGTGCCGCCACGGTTAAATCCACGCGCATCCGTCGTCGGCGCGCCGGTTGTGGTACCTGCACTCACGGCACTGCTGCCACCGGCAATCGAAATGGTTTTTACCGGGCCACCGTTGTAGGCCAGCGTACCCATGCTGGGAACGGTGGAAATGGTGCCGGTCAGGTTGCTGATGGTATTACCACCACTGCTGGATGCGGTGTAAGTACCCGCCGTGGTACCAAAAATATTATTGGCACCATTGATGGTCACATTACGTCCCAGAACCACATCAGCGCCATGGTTACCGACAGCGCCGGTACTTGTATTATTGGCGATCAGGTTATTCGACAAAGTGACAACACCAGGCGAACCATCCACATGCAAGCCGCCACCATCTGCAAATACCAGATCAGTATTGATGGTAGATTTGCCGATGAAATGATTGCCAACAACAGTGTTATTGATGATGCTGCCAGTGCTGCCAGAGAAAGCCGTTACCTGCAGGCCGCCGCCCTTGCCAGCCACCACGTTGCTGGCACCACTGGTGTTATTGGAAAAGGTATTGTTAGTGATGCTGAAGGTGCCGCCGCCGATGATGGACAGCGATGCACCGCCGCCACCTGTAACGGCTGTGTTGCTTTCAAACGTGTTGTTCAGCAATGTCGCAGAGTTGGCAAATAAATTAACGCCACCGCCACTGCCAGTCGTAGTGTTGGACTGGAAACTCGAATTGCTGATGGTGATACTGCTATTGTAATTACCGTAAGAAGCGAAGCCACCACCATACGCCGAAGAGCTGGAATTTTTTATGACCACATGATCAATGACCACAGCACCGGTACTGGCCACGATGATGGCACCACCACCACGCGTCAAGGTGTCGCCGCTACCCGTGGTATTGGTGGCATTGGTCAGCGTCATGCCTGAAATATTCAGGGCAGAAGTATTGGCGGCAGCATAACTGTCAGCACGGAAAATTTGCGAATTATTATTGCCGCTGATAGTCAATAAATTGCTGCCAGGGCCAATAATGCTGAACGCGTCCGCATTGCTGGTACCACCAACTTCCAGTGCGCCGCTGGTCAGGGTGATGGTCGCAGCACCACTGGCAAACAGAGCAGGATCAAATACGATGGTATCAGCAGCACCGTTGCCAGTCGCGGCAAGAACAGCATCGCGCAAGGAACCGGCCCCGCTATCATTCAGATTGGTGACCGTGATGGTCGCCAGATCATACTGATATTGTTGTGCTGAGATAGCGGTAGTTTCCACCACGCCGCTATGGTATTCCAAAGCCCAGTCACCATGCACACCGGTGTCATTGGTCGATGCAGCGACATCAGTGCCAGTCGCTTTTGCGAGTTGATTCACAAAATTGGCACCCACATCACCTTTGGCGACATCACAGCCATACAGCAAAATATCGGCCCCAGGTGCCATTGCTTTTTGTATGGTCGCCAGGCTGGCCTGATAGTCTGTCAGGTTATACGAAGACAGCATGGTATTACCAACCACCAGATACCCTTCGCCACCATGCGACACAATGTGGACAGCAGTGATATCTGCCTTGCCTTGCAGCGCATCGGCCATTTGCTGTACGCCGTTTTTCAGCGGATCCAGCGTGACGACTTCAGTACCAGGTTTGAGACTACCAATCAGGCTTTGCCAGTTTTGCAGTGTGGTATCGACAAACACGACTTCGTGCGGTGTTGCCGAAGCGACAGGCGCGGCAGCAGCGGCCTGAGCAATGACGGGAACAACGACGGGAACAGGTGGTGCAGCAACAGCCGTCGTCGTCACAGGCAAACCATCTGCCTGGCTTGGATGCAAAGGGTCAAATGCAAAACCTGGAGAAGAACTGGAAGATGAATTGGTGTCAGCAATGGCTGGATTCAGGGAATTGGTCGGTATCATCTTCAGTCTTCAGTAGAATTTGGAACAAATTTGGCGGTAATCACATTGGCACGGCTACCGGTGGTGTCTTTCCAGAACGATAGCTGGCTGTACTGTTGAAACAAATCGGGGGGCAGTATGGTGTCGCGGGCCTGGAAGCTGACTTCGGGCCTGACCTTGTGCAGTCCACGCATGCCCATGGGGGCATCAAACTCAGGCGCGTCATACTGGATATTCTGGAAATCATGCTCGAATGGTTCAGCACCGATAAAGTCATAAATCAGGGGCAGCACTTTTTGTGGTGCCTGCGCCAGCAAGTCATAATCAATGAGCAGCATGGAACCGGCATGCTCACTGTAAAAGGCGCTCTTCAGGGCCGCCCATGGGTAACCCACCATGCGGTTGCGCTGCGCCAGGGTCTCTACCCGGCTATAGACGGTTGCTCGCTCATTGTCGTCATTGAAAAGGCGCGTGATTTCATAGGGGTCAGCTGCATATTTACGCTCTATGCTATCCATGACCCAGGCGACATTGCGGACACAGGCAATCACCTTGGAGCCAGGGAACTGGTCCATCAACATCGGCAGGTGTGCAGTCCACATGCGGTTGGTATCGAATACCACACTCTTCTCAGCGTGCTCGGCATAATAAGAATCAAACAAGCCACGCACCAGACGCTTGCGTTCAGCCTTGGTAATCACAGGCCCAAACTCAGTCCCTGCGCCGAACTGATGCAGCATGCTGGTGTATAAAGTACCGACAGGGCTGGTCATCCCGGCATGAAAGCGCGGGTTTTGCAGTAACAAAGCAGCCAATAAGGTAGAGCCGGAACGTGGCAGGCCAGAGATGAAATGGTAGATCGGAGTAGTCATTATTTGAGGCGGATAAGCCAAACCTGTGCAAAGTCTGTATCAACAGAGCAAACTATGAATAGCAATTAGTGTAAATAAGTGCGTAGTTCAAATGAAATCAATCCATTTTTCACCGCTAGCTATTTATATCAATATAAAAAGACACTTATGAGAAAAAATAGACAAAAGGCCAAACAATACCTGAGAAAACATTAAATATTTATTCTTTACAAAATGTGAAATGTTAAACATCGTTAAAATGTGCATTGTTTATCTATGGCATCAAAATGCTGGCAGTTTTAATGAAAGTCGCAACTCTCGGAGGACACCTTCAGCGGGACCTCGCAAAACCGCCAGGCTCGCATTCGCCTTTGCAGTTTTTTCAATCACGGGAAGTACAGACAAAAAAATACCCGCCAGTGGCGGGTATTTTAATTTTACGTATAACAATGCCAGTTTTATTCCTGGCTATACTTGTCCCTGAGCATCAATTTCATACATGCGGCTTGATTGTTTCCAGCCACTTCTTCATACGGTCTGCGTCTGCCAGGCGTGAATATTTGCCCTTGGAGTCAAGAAACACCATGACGATATTGCGACCTTCAATCATGGCTTGCATGACCAGACAACGGCCAGCTTCCGCGATATAACCAGTTTTTTGCAGGCCGATTTCCCATGCAGGGTTGATCACCAATTTATTAGATGTGCCGTATTCGAGATTTTTGCCACCAGGAGCGACGACATATTTTGAATCAGTAGAATACTGGCGGATAACAGGGTGCTGATAGGCCGCATTCACCAGCTTGACCAAATCACGCGCGCTGGCGCGGTTCTGGCTGGAGAGTCCACTGGAATCCACATAATGTGTATCTGACATGCCCAGTTGTTTGGCTTTGGTATTCATGGCCGTAACAAATGCAGGCAAGCCACCTGGATAATTGCGTCCCAATGCTGATGCGGCACGATTTTCTGAACTCATCAAGGCAATATGCAACATGTCAGAACGCGACAATCTGGCACCGATCTTCAAACGGGAACTGGTGTTTTTTTCCTTGTCGATGTCATCATTCGTCACTTCTATCTGCTCATCCATGTCTTGGTGAGCTTCTACCACTACCAGGCTGGTCATGAGTTTGGTAATCGAGGCGATAGGCAGGGAAACCTCAGAATTTTTCTCGAACAAGACCTTGGAGCTATCCTGATCAACCACGTAAGCCACATTTGATTTCAGATCCAAAGGGTCCTGGGTATTTTTCAAGCCCGCAGTGTCGCCCATGCTTGGCCTGTCTGGTACTTCACGTACCAGTACCACGCGCTCTGTAATGACTTTTCGTTTGCCATGCACCATGACAGTACGCTTGCCCAATTTGCCTGACGCAGTATGAATAATAATTTTCTTATGCGCAGCCACATGCGTCTTGCCATGAGCAGCATGTTTCTTGGATGAATTCTTGTGTGAGTTTGTGGCAGCCAGCACACTAGCCACTGGCAAGAGTGCGATTAATGAAAAAACCACTGCACATCGGGCAAATTTCACCATCAATGACTCCAGATCAGATATGCCAAAAAGATAGTGCAGTGTAGCAAAATTCGGAAATTCCGCAAGGAAAATAAGGAGTTAGCTGCGCTTATTCATTCGCATCCTTAGACTAAGTTGCAAAAATATTCTGTCTTTTAAACAAATTTCACAATTCAATTTCCAGAAATATTCAATTGTCTTCTTTATTCGATAAATCGGACAAAATCAGCAAGCTCGGCTCTTTCGGTCACCAGAGTGTTTTCAATTTTGCTGTGATCGGCATAACCCAGCGACATACCGCATACCAGCATTTCATCTGTGGGCAATTGCAATTGCTCTGAAATGACTTCGTGATATTGAGTGAAGGCTGCCTGTGGGCAGGTATCAAGACCGCGACCGCGCGCAGCAATCATGATATTTTGCAGGAACATGCCATAGTCCAGCCATGAACCCTGCTCCATGACCCTGTCTATAGTGAATATCAGACCAACTGGCGCATCAAAAAAAGCATAGTTGCGACCATGCTGGGCATGCATGCCCATCTTGTTTTCACGTCCCAGCCCCAGCAAGGCATATAAATCCCAGCCTACCTTTCGTCGGCGTTCAAGATAAGGTGCAACCCATTTCACCGGGTAATAATTGTATTCTTGCGCATGCCCGCCCTGCCCCTCGCTATTGTGGGCAGCCAAAATAGCATTCGACAAAGCGTGCAGGCGGGAGCCGGTCAGCACATAGACCTTCCAGGGCTGCGTATTGCTGCCAGATGGTGCACGCGCGGCAACCTCAAGTATGGCCTGCATATCCTCACGCGCCACGGCTGTTGGCAAAAATGCGCGTATGGAACGGCGCGACGTGATAGCTTCATCGACGATCTGCTGATGTGCTGAAGTAATCATGAGCCTGTTACCTCTATGGTTTGCAAGAGCTGGCGCATGTTGTCCGGGATGGCTGTAGGGCGGCGGTTTTCTCTATCCACATAGACATGCACGAAATGCCCCTGCGCGGCTGCCAGGTCTTCACGATTCTTGAAAATGCCTACTTCATAGCGCACGCTGGAATTGCCCAACTTGCTGACGCTAACGCCCGCTTCTATAACATCAGGAAAAGCGACCGAAGCCAGGTAATTGCACTGGGTCTCTATAACCAGACCTATGACGGCGCTGCTTTCTATGTCCAGCACCCCGTTACTGATCAGGAACTCGTTGACGACCGTGTCAAACCAGCTGTAATACACGACATTATTGACATGGCCATAAGCATCGTTATCCATCCAGCGTGTGGTGATTGAATGAAAATGCTTAAAGTCTTCTCTTGTTTTTGCAGTTATTGCCATTGTCTCTCCCTGCTATATTCTTGCCACAAAATGAATTACCTGAACGCAAATCTCCGTGTGAAAGTCTAACATAGGCATGCCACTTCATTTTCTGGTCATAATTGCCATACATAATTGCCCAAGGAAAAGTGCTTGTATTAGTTTCTTATTTTCCTGACCGGGTATCTGTATCAAATGTTTTTATATACATAATTATTATATTGCGACGCACAAATTTACCTTGACTTCATTTTGCGAATCAATAAAATATGATTTATTGCATCGCACAATTTTATGGTTTAATAATTAAGTTCAGCGCTGCAACATTCCACTTAGCAATCGCCAGGTTTCTTGTATTCCACTTTCCTACTTAGGAGATGTCCATGTTTACTGCACCCGAACAAATTTCTGCAGCAACTAAAGCCAATTTCGATGCACAACTTGCTCTGTTCACTACATTGACAGGCAAAGCATTTGAAGGCGTAGAAAAATTCATCGAATTGAATTTGAACGCTGTCAAATCCTCTCTGGAAGAAAGCTCTGCTGCAACCAAGCAATTACTGGCAGCCAAAGACCCACAAGAATTTTTCAATCTGTCCGCAGCTCAGGCGCAGCCGACAGCCGAAAAAGTGCTGGCTTATGGCCGTCACCTGGCAAACATCGCGACCAGCACACAGGCAGAATTTACACATGCTGCTGAAGCGCAAATCGCTGAGACCAATCGCAAAGTTTTGACCCTGATTGATGAAGTGTCTAAAAATGCTCCTGCTGGTTCCGAGCAATTTGTATCCTTGTTCAAGACGTCGATAGACAATGCGAACGCCAGCTACGATCACATCAGCAAAACAACCAAACAAGCAGTTGAAGCGCTGGAAGCCAATCTGAACAATGCAGTTTCTACTGCAACAAAAGCGGCAACACCAAAGGCCGCGAAGAAGTAAGCATCAGCATTGTTACAGCAGGACTCCCCTCCTACTGTAACAGGCTAACAGGCTAACAGGCTAACAAGCAGGCAACATGCAAAAAAGCCCTGGCAACATACCAGGGCTTTTGCTTATCTACACATGCTTGGCTTACACAAACATAGCCATGACTTTCATTGCCGTTTGCCAGACTCCTTATCCCAGTGGAACGCAGGCCAGAGCCCAGTAAAAAATGATTTTGCCAGCCATGCTGGGATCAATATGCTTGTTGATGTCTTCCACGTTTATGTCTTACATATTTATTCCTATCTGATGTGTTGTGATAGTCTGTCAAGTTGCCAATTCCGCATTGATTCCTACATTTATATCAAGATCAATTTTAGAAACATGTTTTTGCAGAAAAATCTGCCGATTACTTTGCATTGTCCGCTGACCAGCTTTTAGCGGAGAGTAGAAAGACCTGACACGATCAGGTTAAAAGATGAAACGAGAGGTAAAAACAGGCAAAAAAATACCTGCAATTACTTGCAGGTATTTGAAAGGTCCCGGCACAGCCATGCTGCGCAAGAGACTTACCTTACTTCATAAAACGTATCATCACTCACCAAGATAGGCGGCCTGGACTTTAGGGTCATTCAGCATGTCCTTGGCATTACCACTCATGGTAATAGAACCAGAATCCATCACATAGCCACGGTGTGCTGCCTGCAAGGCAAGCTTGGCGTTCTGCTCTACCAACAGGATGGTAATTCCCTGGGCAGACACATTACGCACCACTTCAAAAATCTTTTCCACCATGATCGGTGACAGACCCATGGATGGCTCATCCAGCAGCAACAGATTAGGATGACTCATCAGTGCACGTGCCATAGCCAGCATTTGCTGCTCACCACCAGACAAGGTACCAGCCAGTTGAGCAGCACGCTCTTTGAGGCGCGGAAAGACGGCAAACCATTTCTCGATATCGGCTTCGATACCCGCTTTATCATTGCGGATAAAGGCACCCATCATCAGGTTTTCAAGAATCGTCATACGTGTGAAAACACCACGGCCTTCTGGCACCATGGCCAGGTGGTTTTTCACCATCTCGAAAGAATTAACGTTACGGATGGAATTACCCAGATAGACAATCTCGCCTTCAATCTTGCAGGCAGGCAGAGTGCCCGTAATGGCTTTCAGGGTCGTGGTTTTACCTGCACCATTGGCGCCGATCAGGGTAATCAATTCACCCTTGTTGACTTCCAGGTCTATTCCTTTAACGGCCTTGATGCCGCCGTAAGCAACTTTCAGATTGCTTATCTTTAATACGTTCTCAGCCATTAGTGACCACCTCCCAAATACGCTTCGATAACTGCCGGATTTTTCTGTATGTCTGCTGGCAGACCTTCTGCAATTGGCTTGCCGTAATCCAGAACAGTCATCCTGTCACATAATCCCATCATCAATTTGACGTCATGCTCAATCAGCAAAATCGTCTTGCCTTCTGCCTTGATCTTGACCAGCAACTCGCGCAAGGCAAGTTTTTCAGTCGCATTCATACCAGCTGCGGGTTCATCAAGTGCCAGCAGTTTTGGATCTGTTGCCAGTGCACGGGCAATTTCCAGGCGGCGTTGATCACCATACGACAGGAACTTGGATGTGCGGCTGGCGAACTGGCCTATACCAACAAAGTCCAGCAATTCCTGCGCACGCTGGCGAATTTCAGCCTCTTCTTTTTTTGCCGCACCGTGTCTGAACACAGCACCAAATACACCTTGATGAGTACGGATATGGCGGCCAACCATGACATTTTCCAGTGCCGTCATTTCACCAAACAGACGGATATTCTGGAAAGTCCTGGCGATACCTGCCCTGGCCACTTCATGCGGTGCCGATGGCGAATAAGGCTTGCCTTCCAGTTCAAAAGTCCCTGTGTCAGGTTGATACAAGCCAGTAATGACATTAAAAAAAGTGGTCTTGCCGGCACCGTTAGGCCCGATCAGGCCATAAATCTGGCCTTTCTTGATATTGATACCTACATTTGAAAGCGCCTGCAAGCCGCCAAAACGTTTATTGGCACCTTCAATTTTTAAGATAGTTTGTTCAGTCATCTCGATCTTCCTTATGCTGCCGCTTCGTTAGTCTTAGCCATACGGTCTTCGTGCTTGGGCGCTGGCCACAAACCGGCAGGACGATAAAGCATGACACCAACCAGTGTCGCTCCGTAGATCAACTGACGCAAAACTTCATCTTCCAGCCACACTTCACCAAACAATTGCATTTGCAAAGGCTTGACAACGTGGCGCAATATTTCTGGCAAGGAGATCAGTGCCACAGCCCCCATGATCACACCAGGGATATGCCCGATACCACCGACCACGACTGCCGCCAGAACAATGATGGATTCCATCAGAGAGAAGGATTCTGGAGAAACGAAGCCCTGGAAGCTGGCAAACATCGCACCAGATACGCCACCAAAAGAAGCGCCCATTGAGAATGCCAGCAACTTGATATTGCGGGTATTGATACCCATGGCCTTGGCGGCAATTTCATCTTCACGGATGGCAACCCAGGAGCGGCCAAGACGGGAATCTTGCAAACGGAAGGAAACCAGAACGATACAGATACACAGGAACAGGAACAGGAAATAATAGGCATTCACCGAAGGCATGCTTATGCCCAGCAAGTGTACCGTCGCATTGCTGCCGGGCTCACCAGCCAGTGATACACCAAACACACTGACGGGGTCTATCTTGTTAATACCCTTTGGGCCGTTGGTAAAATTAATCGGCGCATTCATGTTATTCATGAAAATACGGATGATTTCACCAAAGCCCAGAGTCACGATCGCCAGGTAATCACCACGCAATTTCAGCGTCGGCGCACCCAGTATCGCACCAAACAGGCCGGCTACCGCTGCAGCCATTGGCACAATAAGCCAGACTGACAGATGAATGCCATTCTGAGTGATTTCCTGCCCCAGCACATTGACCAGGAAAGCACCGAAACCAGGATAGCTATCAACGATGGATTCCAGAGCAATGGCAAATTGTGGCGAAGCAAATATACCTGCCAGATAGGCACCTACCGCATAAAACGCGATATAGCCCAGGTCAAGCAAACCAGCAAAACCAACCACGATGTTGAGACCCAGGGCCAGCATGACATACAAGAGCACCAGATCAACAATCCTGACCCAGGAATTACCAAAATTGGAAGCAACAAAAGGGAACGCCACCAGAATTACCGCCAGTACGGCGAAACTGGTAAATGCCTTTTGCGGGTTGGCTTTTACATCAAATAATGTAGACATAGATTTTCTCCTTACGCACGATCAGCAACACGTTCACCCATGATGCCGGATGGCCGCAAGGTCAATACGATAATCAATACCACGAAGGCAAAGATGTCCTGATAGTGACTTCCCAGAATACCTCCAGTCAGGTCACCTATATAACCGGCACCCAGGCTTTCTATCAGGCCCAGTACGATACCCCCAACCATCGCACCGTAGATATTACCGATACCACCCAGCACCGCTGCAGAGAATGCTTTCAGACCCGGCACAAAACCCATGGCAAACTGGGCAGAAGAATAATTGGCAGCCCACATCACGCCAGCAACAGCCGCCAGTGCAGCGCCTATCGCAAAGGTTGCGACAATCACTTTGTTGGAATCAACACCCATCAGGCCGGCAACGCGTGGATTTTCAGCCGTAGCACGCATGGCCCGGCCCATCTTGGTTTTTTCCACCAGCAAAACCAGGGCAACCATGGAGAGAGTCGCCAACACCAGCAACAGTATCTGCGTTTGCGAAATCACAGCGCCGCCAATTTGCACAGGTTCCAATGGCATCACGGAAGGGAAAGGAATAGGACTGCGGCCCCAGATCATCATCGCAAAAGTCTGCACCAAAATGGAGACACCAATCGCCGTAATCAGCGGCGCCAGGCGTGGTGCATTTCGCAAGCGCCGGTAAGCCACGCGTTCGATAAGGACATTGACAGCAATACAGACAGGGATGGCACCAAGAATGGCGATAATCAGTTTGATTATGCCTGGCAGTTCAGGAGCTACTACCGATAAAAACTTGATGATACTCAGGCCAGCCATCGCACCGACCATCAGTACGTCGCCATGCGCGAAGTTAATCAGATTGAGCACACCATAGACCATGGTGTAACCGAGTGCGACCAGGGCATACATGCTGCCCAGCACAAGACCGTTAATAATTTGTTGGATAAAGGTATCCATATTTTGCTTCTCACTTTAAAAACGAAACGAATTTCTGAAAAAACCAGGAGATGAACTGCTTGCCATCTTGCCACCCGAAAGAATCGGGTAACAACATGCAGGTTTCAGCAAAAATCATTCCTGATAAGGAAAGCGGCACCCAGACTGGGTGCCGCCGGAATTCGAACGCGCGTTAGCCAAACAGGCGCGTCATCAAAGTAGAAGCAATAATGGCGTAATCGATGCACATAGTAGAACTCTCCTCAGCAACTTTTGGTAAAAGTTTTTGTAATATATTTTGACTTAAAGGTTATCCCAGTAAAGTCGGCCGGATTATACATAGTTTGCCTGCTCTTCCAGTGGTAAAAAAACCACCGCAAGCTACGTACTTTCCACAAGTGCCGAATACCAGCATACACGTTTTGCCAAGTCCGGCAAATACCGAACTTGATTGTGCCGCAATCTTAAACACGTATTTGCAAAATAAAATATCGAAAACAACAGCCAAAACAAATTTTTTATCAAATTCACTTACTTAAGAGAGTTACATGCATCAAACTTTTGCTGCAGCCAGGCCTTTGGGCATGGGGAAAGTCACAGCCTCTTCAACACCGTCAAGCGCACGTACACTACGTGCACCCAGTTGGCGCAAACTCGCAATCACCTCTTGCACCAGCACTTCCGGTGCAGAAGCACCGGCTGTCACACCAATGCGCAAACTGTTTTCCAGCCATTCAGGCTTGATCTGACTGGCATTATCGACCATATAGGCGGTCACACCTTTTTTCTCGGCGACTTCACGCAGACGGTTGGAATTGGAACTATTCGGGCTGCCAACCACCAGTACCAGATCGACTTGCGGTGCCATGAACTTGACCGCTTCCTGGCGGTTGGTCGTGGCATAGCAAATATCTCCCTTTTTTGGTTCACTGATCAAAGGAAAGCGCTTTTTCAGAGCATCTATAATTTCTGCCGTGTCGTCAACAGACAATGTGGTTTGCGACACAAAAGCCAGCATATCTGCATTTTTTACTTGCAGGCTGGCGACATCGGCCACGGTTTCCACCAGATACATGCCCTCATTAGCCTGGCCCATCGTGCCCTCTACTTCAGGGTGACCATGGTGGCCTATCATGATGATTTCTCGGCCTTCTTTGCGCATCTTGGCCACTTCTATATGCACCTTGGTTACCAATGGACAGGTCGCATCAAAAATCGTCAGGCCACGGGCCTCGGCATCCTGGCGTACGCTTTGTGAAACACCGTGGGCAGAAAATATCAGGGTATTGCCAGGAGGGACATCCTCCAGCTCCTCAATAAAAATCGCACCCTTGGTTTTCAAATCATTCACGACATAGGCGTTGTGCACGATTTCATGTCTGACATAAATCGGCGCACCGAATTGTTGCAAGGCACGCTCGACGATTTCAATGGCGCGATCAACACCAGCGCAAAATCCGCGTGGCTGAGCTAATAAGATTTCTTTGTCCATAAGCTTTGATTAAAGAATCCCGATAATTTTTGTTTCAAACAGCACGGTTTGCCCGGCCAGAGGATGATTAAAGTCGAACAATGCGCCCTGGTCATCAATTGCACGCAAGATGCCGGCAAACTTGCCGCCTGCAGGTGCAGCAAACTCAACCAGGTCACCAATCACATATTGCTCGCCAAAAGCAGAATTTTCTTTTAGTGTAGCCAGCGACACTCTTTGTATCAATTCCGGGTTGCGCGGGCCAAAGGCTTTTTCAGGTGCCAGCTCCTGGGTGGTATGAGAACCTTCTTCCAGTCCCAGCAAGGATGCTTCCAGCTCTGGTGCCAGTTGCCCTGTCCCCAATTGCAATGTGGCTGGGCGCTCTTTGAAGGTGCTGAGTATATCTTCACCAGATAGCGTCGCAAGGCGATAATGCAGGGTCAGGTAGGCGTCGGGTGTCACAGTAGGGATTGCATTTGAAGACATGATATGAAGCTGGGCTTATAGGGCTGAGAATCCGATATTGTAAGCCAGCTTTAGCTTATACAGAGACAAGGACCAAATTCTATGGAGAAAAGCTAGATGGCAATCAATGAATGGCCGGAAGACCAGCGCCCGCGTGAGCGCCTGATCAAGCATGGAGCCAGCGCTTTATCAGACGCTGAATTACTGGCAGTTTTTTTGCGGGTCGGTGTCAAGGGTAAAAGTGCGGTCGATCTGGGGCGCGATATGATCAAGCACTTTGGCTCTCTTTCCGGGCTGTTTGCAGCAAATATGAAAGATTTTTCTTCCATACATGGGCTGGGTGCGGCCAAGTATGCGCAGTTGCAGGCTGTTCTCGAACTGGCCAAACGGGCAATCTCTGAAGAGCTGCAGGAAAACGCCAGCCTTTCCTCACCCCAGGCTGTCAAAAATTACCTGCAATTGATGATAGGAAATAAACCACATGAATCTTTTGCCGTCCTTTTCCTGGACATCAAAAACCGCCTGATCAAGGCAGAAGAATTATTTCGCGGTACGTTGAGCCATGCCAGCGTTTATCCACGCGAGGTAGTCAAGGCAGCCCTGCAACACAATGCTGCGGCCATCATATTGGCCCATAACCACCCATCCGGCTCATGCGAGCCCAGCCAGGCGGATATCAGCCTCACGCAAACCCTCAAGCAAGCATTGGCACTGGTAGATGTGCGCGTACTGGATCATTTCATCGTCGCCAATCCGAATGTGTATTCTTTTGCAGAACATGGCCTGATTTGAGTATTACCCCTGTCAGGCCAGTCATTTTTCCAGCATTGAAACAGCCAGTGTTGTAGGCAAGGCTTGGTTTACATCCGCCGTTTACACCTGTGTTTACCTACTGTAAATCCAGGAAAATACAATTGTTAAATCTATTTTTAAAATAAGACACACTTGTTTTTCGCAAGTCGTTGATATTTCATGAGATTTTGTTTATACTTGCGTTTTTCCAATTTCGGAATCGTCTAAGGAGTTAAACATGGCACGTGTCTGCCAAGTGACTGGGAAGGGGCCAATGGTTGGCAACAATGTATCCCACGCTAACAACAAAACAAAACGCCGCTTTTTGCCTAATCTGCAAAATCGTCGCTTTTTCGTAGAATCAGAAAACCGTTGGGTTTCTCTGCGTTTGTCCAATGCTGGTCTGCGCGTCATTGACAAAATCGGCATCGATGCCGTTTTGACTGACATGCGTGCTCGCGGCGAAAAAGTTTAAGCTAAACTATTGTTAGGAAAATATCATGGCTAAATCTGGTCGCGACAAAATCAAGCTGGAATCGACTGCTGGTACAGGTCACTTCTACACAACCTCCAAAAACAAGCGCACTATGCCTGAAAAAATGGAGATCATGAAGTTCGATCCTAAAGCACGTAAGCACGTCATCTACAAAGAAACCAAAATCAAGTAATTCTGGTAAGTTTTGTAGAAATAAAAAAACCCTGCACTGCAGGGTTTTTTTATGTCCGGTACAAATAGTTTTAATGTAAAAATGCATAAGACAGATTGCAAACCAGGGGCGGACTGCAAGCCATCTTTAAAATCCCGGCTTCGTTGAAGCATGCTCCAGTCGCAACGGTAGGCAGTAATTCTGCAAATCAAGATTCGCACGTCCCCAATTTATTCGTCAAATGCACCAAAAACTTTCTGGTCTCTACCTCCAATAATTGAAAATGTCGCTGCGCCTCATCCAACTCTCCTTGCTTGGCACTCAACTCAATTCTTTTAGCATGCTCAACGATGGGGGTCGCTCCAAAATACCCAATCACCCCCTTTAGAGTATGGGCTGCACGCTGTATATCTGACAAATGCCTGTCATGCAACGAAGATGCAATATCCACGATTTGAGCTGGTATGTTCGTAAGAGCAAGTTTACCTACAATATCCAGCACTTCAACGTCCGTTTTCTCCAGGGCTCTTGCATAGTCAAATTCAGGTACAGCTTGCAAAACATCTGCTGAATGATCATCCAGGAGCTGACTAATTCTATTTCCATTTAATACGGACTCGATACAATCCAGCAATTTTTTTGACTGTATTGGTTTCGATATATAGTCATCCATTCCAGCGGCAAGACAGCGCTCCCGGTCCCCCTCCATCACATTGGCAGTCATGGCAATGACGGGGAGATGCTCTCCAGTCAGTTTTTCTCTGGCGCGAATTGCCAAACATGCCTCTATGCCATCCATCACTGGCATTTGCACATCCATGAGCACAACATCAAATTTTTCTGTTTCAATCAAGCTCATTGCATCTCTGCCGTTGTCGCGCACTTTGACACTGTGACCGGATTTTTCAAGCAGCCTTACTGCCAGTTGCTGATTAATCAAATTATCTTCTACCAGCAAGATGGAGAGTCTTTTCACGGATGATGGCACTGGATTTACTACAAGTGCAGTGTGAACTGCATTATCGCTATCCATATCTAATGCAGATACCAGTGTCGATCTTAAATCTGGCAACCTGATAGGCTTGCTCATATAAAACTCTATTCCGGCGCGGTGGCAACGGTCAGCATCTCCACGTATACCAGCAGAGATCATCATGATAACTTTAGCTGAAATCGGCGGCCTGATTTCCGCTATTTTCTTCTGAAGTGCGAATCCATCCATACCCGGCATATGGGCATCGATTAAAATCAGGTCGTAAGCGTTAGCACCATGCTGCGCACGCAGCATCTCGTCCAGCGCTTCCTGCCCAGTTTCAGCACACACAGGATTTAGGCCCAATTTCAGAAAAGTGTCTGACAAGAATTGTCGGTTGGCAGTACTGTCATCGACAACCAGAACCTTACGTTCGGGCAGACAAACAAGTGGCGGCACCTGACTTAGCTCTCCCTTGATCAGGCGGATCACAAAATGGAAGGTGCTTCCATGTTCCAGCTCGCTCTCCACCCAAATGCGGCCTTGCATCATTTTCACGAGGCGAGAGGAAATAGATAGACCCAAACCTGTACCACCATACTTCCTGGTAATAGAGTTATCCGCTTGTGAAAATGAATCAAAAATGCTGGCAATTTTGGATTGCTCAATACCTATACCAGTATCAGTCACTTTAAAATGCAGGAGCACCTCTCCACCAGCGATGACTTCCTGTCTGACCTGGATTACTACCTCTCCACTTTCAGTGAACTTGATCGCGTTACCAACAATATTAAACAAAATTTGTCGAATGCGAACCGGATCGCCTATCAGCGTATGGCTACTGTCAATATCAGTATCAGCAACCAGCTCCAAGCCCTTCTGTTCTGCAGGAATCACCAGAGTCTTTACCGCATCATCAAGCATGGTAGCAAGATCGAATACCACGTTTTCCAACAATAGTTTGCCCGCCTCAATCTTGGACGAGTCGAGTATATCGTCGATAATGGTTAGCAGCGAATCAGCAGATGACTTAATCAAATCTAGATATTGACGCTGCTCACGATTCAAATTGGTATCGAGTGTCAACTCAGTCATACCCAGAATGCCGTTCATCGGCGTACGTATTTCATGCGACATAGATGCGAGAAACAAGCTCTTGGCAATATTGGCCGCCTCTGCCATTTCTTTTGCCTTTAGCAACTCTTCTTCGTGCTGTCTGCGCTCGGTAGTGTCGAGCACAATCCCCACTAGATGACTTGATTGATCGCTTTCATCCTGTTTAATTTCTCCAAATGCCTGTATCCAGCACTCCTTTCCATCTACTGGCCGGACTATTTTGTATTCATAACTAAACCTGGTGCCTTGCACTATTGCTTCTTCCATTGCCTTGCTAACCGCGTCACGGTCAGCGACAGAAATGATCTGCAACCAATTGGCATAAGTCTTTTCAAAACTTGGCGGCAAACCAAAAATAGCATTCATCGTATCTGAGCAACTGAACGTGCCTCTGGCAACATTCAGAGAATAACTACCTATCTGCCCCACTTCTTGCGACTGCCTTAGAACCGCTTCGCGGTCAGACAATTGCTGCTGTATGCCGTCCCTGGCATTAAGTGCCTTAAACAGTAGACTGAACAAAAATAGGGAACACAAGCTGATGATGAGAGCCGAGCCCAGCACCATATTCCTGTGGACCTCATACGGCACCAATATATTTTTTACAGATTCTCCGACCAAAAAAGTCAATTGGTATTCGGGTATACGGAAGTATCCATAAACCCGCTCAACACCATCAATTTTGGCAACTCGTCGGAAATTACCTGATAAGCCGGATGTAGGCGTTGATGTTAAAAAGCTGGTATCAACGATTTTACCTAGCATCGTGTCCATTGCAGGATATCGCGCCATCAGCACACCACTGTCACGCAATACCGTCACAGCCCCATCTTCTGACACGTTGAGTTTTCTTGCCAACTCGGTAAATTGTTCCGGGCTGACAGAAACCACCAGCACACCATCAAACTTGCCTTGCCTGAAAATGGGACGCGTAAACTGCAAAGACCATTTACCGGAAACTTTCCCTTTGACGGGATTACTGATAAATAAGGCATCGCGCTCAGGCACCTCGCGATGCACCCTGAAATGCTCACGCTGGCTCAGGTCCACTTTTTCATTCGGTTTCGACAAATTGGAAAACTGCATCATTCCATCTTTATCAATCACCGCCACCTGAAAAGAAATGTCTTGCAAGATTTCCTGGCGACGACGTACTACATCGGCAAATTCTGACCAGTTACCATTCCAGTCAGCCCGCATATCCAGCAATATTTCATTGATGCGCCTGATAACAGATTGCGAATATTCAGCAAATACCTGCGACTGTACGTTAGTACGAACGTTTGCCTCTTCGAGAAAATGAGTCCGACTGCGAAACAGCTCATAGACAACGAAGCTCCATGTCAGCAACAGCACAAGAGCAAACATAAGTATCAACTGACGACGAAATCGTTTCCTGGCTCTTTTCATTTGATTTATCCACGCGCAGCAGATCAGTTAAATTAACGATGAAGGCTTGTGCTGGCCGTTCAGATTATTTTCCTAGAAAAAATACTGACCTCAATCCAGCAATCTCGCCTTCACTTCCATGACCTCATCCCAAGCACTGATAAATGCGCTGACACATACAGGGCAAAAATGCTTACCTGCGTTATCCTGCAAAAATTGCCGCGCATGCTCGTCAGACCAGGCTTTTTTGTAAGGTCTCTCTGAAGTCAGTGCATCAAAAACATCTGCAACAGCCACAATACGTCCTGATAACGGGATGTTTTCTCCTGCGAGATTGTTTGGATATCCTGTTCCATCATATTTTTCATGATGTGTCCTGGCAATTTCTTCGCCCAACTGTATTAATGGAGCAGAACTGCCTGCCAAAATCACAGCACCGATCTCCGCGTGCCGTCGCATGATGCGCATTTCATCGTCGTCCAGCCGGCCAGGCTTCAACAAGATATGATCAGGAATGCCCAATTTCCCCACATCGTGCATAGGAGCAGCATCAAGCAATAATTGTTGAAACTCTGCAGGCAAATCCATTTTTTTTGCAATGATCTGCGAATAATGTGCCATTCTTTGCACATGGGCACCAGTTTCAGGATCACGAAATTCCGCTGCTTTGGACAGGCGCACGATCAATTCACGTTCCCTATCAAGAATGGCGGCTGTTGCCAGCCGCACCTCGTGTTCCAAGAGTTTTGCTTTATCCTTGATCAAATTCTGGGATTGTCGCAATGCAAGTAAATTACGTATGCGGCTACGGCATTCTGATACATCCACTGGCTTGGCCAAAAATTCTGTAGCGCCCAATGACAGCGCCTCGTGCCGGACAGCTTTTTCATTTTCTGTCGTCACCATGACTATTGGGACATCCATGCAGTGAGACAGCTTCCTGACGATGCGAATAAAATCATGGCCATTCAATCCTGGCATCATATAGTCCACCAGAATAAGGTCTGGCGTATTCGACTGACACCATTCTACGGCGCTGAGGGGGTCATCAAAACTGACTGCCGGAACACCACTTACTGATTCAGTCAGCGTCGCAAGCAATAATAGATTGACGGCATTATCATCAACAATCAATACACTAGGTTTCACAATTCCCCCTTTTTGTCGTTCGGTCTATGCGAATATTGGATCAGAATTCTGCCCACTCCTCTGTCTTGATACCAGCAGCTACAAAGAGTCTCCTGGGTGAAGGGGTCACAGCCTGTACTTTAGTCGTTTTGCCAATCTTATCCAGGCGATTTATCTTAACAGTACTGACATTCTTCGATTCCTGTTGGTTTTTGATGATGGTCGATACACTGGACACACCAGCGTCCAATTTAAAAACACTGACAAGTTGGGCCAAGTGCGCTGCCTGGTCTTGCATGGTGCTGGCCGCAGCAGCAGCCTCCTCGACTAATGCAGCATTTTGCTGAGTCACCGTATCCATTTCTGTCACAGCTTGGTTGATCTGCCCGATTCCCTGCTCTTGCTCATGACTTGCTGCACTGATTTCCTCCATGATGTCAGTAACATTGCGGACCCTGGCCAGTATGTCTTCCATGGTTGCACCCGCTTGCAAAACTTGTTTGCTACCGGCATCTACTTTGCCAACAGTATCATTGATCAATATTTTGATTTCTTTGGCGGCACTGGCTGAGCGGTGAGCCAGATTACGGACTTCTGAAGCAACAACTGCAAAACCACGCCCTTGCTCTCCGGCCCGCGCTGCCTCTACCGCAGCATTCAGTGCAAGTATGTTGGTCTGGAAGGCAATGCCATCAATAACACTGATGATATCAACTATCTTTTTAGAAGCATCACTGATGGATTCCATGGTGAGAACGACGTCCGATACAACTTGCCCGCCTTTAATCGCTGTATCAGAAGCAGTTTTCGCCAATTGGTTAGCTTGTCGCGCATTTTCCGAATTCTGTTTAACGGTTGATGTCAGCTCCTCCAGAGATGCGGCTGTTTCTTCTAATGAACTGGCTTGTTGTTCTGTACGAGAAGACAGATCCAGATTGCCGTTCGCGATTTCGCCAGACGCATTTGCTATCGTATCTGTACCAGTACGGACATTACTGACAATGCTCAGCAAGCCTTGATTCATGTCAAACAATGCCTGCAACAACTGACCCGTTTCATCTTTGTTTGTCACTATGATGCGGCTGCTCAAATCACCATCTGCAACTTTGCGGGCAATCACAACGGCCTCTCCCAATGGACGGGTAATGCTGCGCGAAGAGAAGTAAGCCAATAAAATGCTGATGATGCTTGCTACTGTAGCGAGTGCCAAAATCATGAGTCTTGTGCTGGAAGCCTGTTGCTCAGTTTCTTCCGCCGTTGCAGCCATAAGTGCAGATTGAAATTCTATGAGTTTTTCCATGGAATCCATGAATTCTCTCTGTGCGGGCCTCGCCTGAGTATACAAAAGCTCTAATGCATGGTCCTTTTCTCCCTTGCGAGTCAAAGTCAGGAAGCTATTAAGTAAAGGAGTAAATTTCTCTTTTGCAGTAATTGAGACCAGGAGTAATTCCCTGCCCTTACTGGTACGGATGCCTTTATCCAGCGAGTTTATGGATTTGTTGATGATGCCCGTGCTCTCGTCGATGTTGGCATATTCTTTTTCTAGTGCGGAAGCATCGGTCATGAGCAGGATATTGCGCATGTTTCTGGCGACTTCATTCAACTCATCCTTGATCGTCTGGGCCAGCACGATTTTAGGGTAACGGTCATTGGACATCATGTCAATATCAGTGCTCAACTGAGTTACACGGACAAATGACAAACCGGCGAGGACAAGCAGCAAGCCGATGATCACACTGAAACTCAGGCCTAGCTTGTGAGCAATTTTCATATTCTTGAAGTTCATTTTCATTCCTTTAGACGGTATAAGTCACAGTAGCGATTAATTAATCAAAGCACTGGTCAGCAATGCCTGTTCGTTGGCAAGTAAATGGTCGATGTCGATCAAAATCAGCATTCGCTGATCTACCGTACCTATGCCCAATAAATAAGTAGATGCATCTGCGACGTCATGATGCGGAATCTGACGTATATCGTCGCTGGTCAGGGTCACTACATCGGCAACCCTATCAACAACGATGCCGACTACGCGGTCTGTTAAATGAAGAATAATGACGACGGTAAATTCGTTATAGACTGCTTGACCAAACTTGAATCTGATACGCATATCAATGATGGGAACGATAATCCCGCGGAGATTAATAACTCCTTTCAAATAATCAGGTGTATTTGCTACTGTCGTTGTGATTTCATAATTGCGAATTTCCTGTATCTTATGAATATCGATACCGAACTCTTCGGCACCAAGGCCAAAGCAAAGAAATTCTTTGTGTGGGCAATTCACATTTGCTGTGTCCTGCTGGATGATATTGGTGAACATATCTGCTCCTTTCGATCTGCCCGCGTTTATAAGTGCGGGACAAAACAAGATTCGAGTTGACGCCTGGACAATTCGCCAGCGAAAGACAAGAAACTATACGATTAGGGAAGACGGCGGTTCTGGGCCGGTGAAACCGACAATATGTCGCGGTAGAGTGGCGACAACAGACGGTATTTGATGTGACGTCCCATAACGGGGGATTGGTTATGGGGCAGACGCTACAACTTCAAGTAGCAACGCCTGAGCAGAATAATAAACGAAAATTTCCATCAGGCAATCAAGAGAAACAAGATTTAACCATCTCTGCTGACCTTAATTTACTTTCCGCTAAACAAGTTTCTAAATTGATTAATCGTTTCCTCTGCCTGCAATAGCTCAACAGCCACTTCATGAATGGGTCTGCGATTAGAGCGGGCATAGTTGCGCAACACATCGAAAGCAACTTGCCGGTTGGATTGAAACTTGGCCACCAACAAACCTACAGCCATGCTGGTTTCTCGCCCGGAAGCCAAAGCAGAAGTAAGGTTGACCTCATTTTTCTTCAATTTTTTGATTTCATTGGCGCGCGCAAGACTTGCCTCAACCGTAGGGACGATATTTAGCACATCGACTGGCTTGACCATATAGCCTACTGCACCGTACTCAACCGCCTGCTTAACGATATCACTGTCTGAAGTGGCGGACAAAAACATGAATGGTATGGATGTCTCCGTACGCAGTCGATCAGCCAGATCAAGCCCCGACATGCCAGGCATGTTAATGTCAAGCAGGGCAATATCTGGTTCCTGCATGAGGATGACATTCAAGGCATCTTCACCACATTGAGCCTGGATAATTTCATATCCCGCTTTCTCAAGAATTTTACTCAGCAATGTGAGAGTGACCTGATCATCATCAACAAGCAGCACCCTGCTTTTTATATTGACACTGGCAATCATACAAAACCTTTTCTGCTATCAGGAAACTAGCATTAATGTCAGACAATTCAGGACAAGCGCGAAAACCATAGCTTCACTTTACCAACAATCATATGATCAGAAAACAATTTGTTGGCCATATCCAGATTTACATTGAGCCACAACAATCTTTACTCATTGTTCAATCGCTAGCATCACCTAAAAAATTCATTCCTCATGACGGAGAAAAACAAAACGGCACCGAAGTGCCGTTTTTTTAACATGACGCTATCAGGCGTAAGTGCGTAACCTCAGGGAGAATTCACGCAGAGTCTGGATACCAGATGCCTCTGCACGTACGCACCAGTCCTGCAATTGCTGTACCAGTTGCTCACGGCTGACGGTAGAACGTTCCCAGATCAGGCCCAGTTCCACGCGCATATCATGCATGGTTTTCAGTGCCAGGCTATGCGCCAGTACTTCAGACAATTGCTGTTGCTGCGGTGCTTCAAGTTTGGTTGGTTCACGCTGCAATAATTTTTTGGTCGATTTCAGCATCTGCGCTTCGAACATGGCTTTTTCACGCAGGCTGGCGACTTCTTCGCTCCAGGCGCGGCGCAGGGACTTGGTGTATTTGGCCATGACGTCATAACGGTTGGTGATCACGGCTTGCAGTGTTTCCAGATCGACGACGGTCTTGATTTCCTTGAACTTGGGTTCAGGAGCGACTTTCTTGACCTTGGCCAGACCAACGATCTCCATGCTGCGGATATACAGCCAGCCTATGTCGAACTCATACCATTTGGACGACAATTTTGCAGATGTACCAAATGTATGGTGATTGTTATGCAGTTCTTCACCGCCAATCAAAATACCGATAGGCAGGATATTGCGTGAGGCATCGGTGCAATCGTAATTGCGATAACCCCAGTAATGACCAATGCCGTTGATGATGCCCGCGGCAGTCACCGGTATCCACAACATCTGTACAGCCCATACTGTGACGCCAACAACACCAAACAGCATGAAGTCGATAATCAGCATCAGGGCCACGCCTTGCCAGCTAAAGCGGGTATATACATTGCGCTCCATCCAGTCATCTGGTGTGCCATGGCCATACTTTTCCATGGTTTCCAGGTTCTTGGATTCTGCACGATACAGTTCTGCGCCTTCGAGCAAGACTTTTTTGATACCACGCGTTACCGGGCTATGCGGATCTTCTTCAGTTTCGCACTTGGCATGATGTTTGCGGTGAATCGCAGCCCATTCCTTGGTCACCTGTCCAGTGGTCAACCACAACCAAAAGCGGAAGAAATGGCTGGGGATCGCATGCAACTCCAGGGCGCGGTGGGCCTGGCAGCGGTGCAGGAATATGGTCACACTGGCAATCGTTATATGCGTCACGACCATCGTGAAGATAAATACCTGCCAGGCTGTCGCACGGGTCATGCCGTTGGACAGAAAATCAACTACTGTATCGATAAAAGTGCTCAAAATGACATGTACTCCATTGTTATTGACGGCATCTTGGTTGATTTCGCAAAAACGCCATCAACTTTTTTCATTATAGACATCGGACGGCATTGTACGCGGTTTTAGAGGTATTCACCCAATTCTAGAACTAATATTATTGCCTTGCCTCAAGTTTCTTTAGCTGGACTGTTAATTAAAGTCACAACCCGCTGACCATAGGGCAAATTCACCTGATGCTCTTGCAAAACCTGCCACAAAGCAAGATTCACGGCAGACATGACGCTGGAACGACCATTTTCAGGATCGGCAATCCAGAACCCTACCCGCAGCTCAAAGCCATCTGCCCCAAACTTCAGCAAATAGGCGGCAGGCGCTGGGTCTTTGCAAACTCGCTCGACAGTTGCGGCAGCCTGACCAAGGGTGGGCATGATTTTTCCGAGGTCGGTTTCGTAGCCGACTGTCATGTCAGTCCACATGGCGACCGTCCTGTCACTGAGGGAATAATTCTGCACCGGTGAAGACACCAGCATCTCATTCGGTATGACAGCTTCGCCACCATCGGTTCCCTGCAAGACGGTATAGCGGGTATTGATTTGCGTAACCCGCCCGCTATATTTATCGACAGTGATCATGTCGCCTATGGACATGCTGCGGTCAAGCAGGATGATGAAACCGGATACATAACTGCTGGTGATTTTTTGCAAACCAAAACCCAGCCCCACACCGAGAGCACCACCAAAGACAGACAGCACTGTCAGGTCTATGCCAACCAGAGTCAGGCTGATGAGTATCGCCAGCAAGATGAATACTGCCTTGCTTACCCTCGACAAGACAACTTTTAGCGAAGTATGCGCATTCGGCAACTTCATCAGGCGCGTTTCTAGCGCAGCACTGGCCCACATGGCGACGACCAGGGTAACCACGACCGAGGCCACGGCTTGCAGTATGGTCAGCAGAGATACCTTGTTTTTACCTAAAGGCAGGGAAGCCTCATCGAGGGCCGTGAACAACTCCAGGCCCAGACCGGTAAAATGCAGAACAACACCCAGCCAGACCAGGCTGGCAAACAGCTTTTCAAAGACGGCGAGGAAATTACCTATATAGCCATCACGTGCAAAGGTTTGCCGCACGACATACAGCGCAAAGCGTATCAGTGCCAGTGAACCTATGATGGGAAACAACAGGGACAGCAAATGCGTATGCTGCCATTTGCCTAAAATCATTTTTGCGATCAGGATAAAAATCAGCGCCAGAGTTGGCGAGAGTACGCGGGTAAAACTTTCCACACCCAGTTTCACCACGCCAGAATCGCTGTCTTTGGCGGTAAAACTGCGCCTGAGCGCACGCGACAATGCCCAGGCGAGGCTAAAACAAAGAGCAACCACCCCAACTTGCCAGTAAAAATCAGGCTGGCCCAGATCCTTGGATAAATCAGACAACAAACTGGCAAGTAAAGGTGTGCTCATAGGCGGTGCTTATTGTGCTTATTGTGCGTGCTTTTCGTACGTGCTTATCGTGCGCTCGGAGACTTGAAGTGAATGGCGGTATTAATCTTCTGCTTCCGCATCTGGCGCGGGCGCTTCTGGAGCAACTTTGGCTGGCGCTTTTTTACGCTCCAGTATCGCTGCAAAGAAACCGTCAGTCTGGTGCAGGTGAGGATAGAGCTTCAGATAGTCGCCCATTTCCAGATCCACTTTTTGCTCAGCCAACACTTGAGAAGCTGGCACCAATGCATAATCAGCATGCTCAGCCAGGAAAGCCTGGACTATGCCTTCATTTTCTTCATCCAGAATACTGCAGGTTGCATATACCAGACGGCCACCTGGCTTGACCATGCGCGCAGCACTGGCCAGGATGGAAGCCTGTTTGACATTCAACTCTGCCACACCTTCTGGCGTCTGACGCCATTTGACATCAGGATTACGGCGCAAGGTACCCAGACCACTACAAGGTGCATCGACCAGTACTCGGTCCAATTTGCCTGCCAGACGTTTGATCTTGGCATCTTTTTCATGCGCGATAACGACAGGATGTACATTCGACAAACCACTGCGTGCCATACGTGGCTTGAGTTTAGCCAGGCGTTTTTCAGAAATATCAAAAGCGTACAAACGGCCAGTGTTACGCATCAATGCACCCAGAGCCAGGGTCTTGCCACCGGCACCGGCGCAGAAATCTGCCACCATTTCACCGCGCTTGGCACCAACCAATTGGGCCAGCAACTGACTACCTTCATCCTGCACTTCTATCGTGCCGTCTTTGAATAAAGGCAGATTCTGGATCGATGGTTTTTTGCGTACGCGCAAACCCGTGCTTGAATATGGCGTAGGCTCAGCGATGATAGGTGCCTGTGCCAGTGTGGTGATAACGGTGTCGCGATCACCTTTGATGGTGTTGACGCGCAAATCCAGCGGTGCCGGAGTGTTGAGCGACATGGCCAGCGCCAGGGCATCTTCTTCACCAAAGCGTTCCAGCAATTTTGTCCAAAGCCATTCTGGCAAATTGGCCTTCATCATCAAAGGCAGGTGCGTGCGGTCAATTTCCATGACGCGCTGCAGCCAGGCAGTTTCATCTTCTGTCAAACCACCCAGGGAATCGACACCAACCGCATCAGCCAGACCCAGCAGGCTCAGGCGGCGCATAGGTGAACCTATGCCAGACTCAGAAAAATTGGTATAGACCGCTTTATTGCGCAGCAAGCCGTATACAGCCTCCGCAACTACGCCACGTTCACGTGAACCCAGGCGCGGGTGATCACGGAAATAACGCGACAAAGTGCCATCTGCCGGGCCGGTAAAACGCAAAATCTCACGTAATACTTCTTCGGTATTGACGAGTATGGCTGGAGGTAATCTCATGCTGCTTCCTTCTAATATGCTGATATGGCCCGGACGGGCCCTGTTACTATTTTTTTGCTAGGTAATACGGATGGCAAACCGCGCAAGCGATTTTGCTGATACTGGTTAATCAAGCTTCTTATTTCTGACTATCCAGCTTGTTATCCAGCTTGTTAATTACTGATATGAACACGATTGCCATCGATACGCAATTTGCCTTCAACAAATTGCAAGACGGCACGCGGATAAATCTGGTGTTCTTGTTCGAGTACACGGTGTGACAGAGTGTCTTCATTATCATCGTCAAGCACAGGCACAACTGCCTGGGCGACGATGGGGCCATGATCCAGTTCGGCAGTCACAAAGTGCACGGTCACACCATGCACTTTAACACCCGCATCTATGGCTTGCTGATGCGTTGCCAGACCGACAAAACTTGGTAGTAGCGATGGATGGATATTCAACATCCTGCCTGCATAGTGTTCGACAAAGCCTGCCGTCAGTATGCGCATGAAACCAGCCAAAACGACCAGGTCAGGTGCGAATTCATCTATCTTTGCCTGCAAGGCGGCATCAAATACATCACGCGTGGCAAATTGCTTGCTGACTACTACGGCAGTTGGAATACCGCGACTAGCGGCATATTCCAGGCCACCTGCATCGGCACGGTTGCTGATAACGGCAGCGATTTGCGCTGGCCATTGCTGTTTTGCGGCAGCTTCAACGATGGCTTGCATATTGCTGCCACGACCAGAAATGAGGATAACAATCTTTTTCATGGCGGCATTGTACCGCTGACAGGGGTCTAGCCCCAAATAAAAATGCCGATAATTACTTACCGGCACCTATTATACAGGCCCTTAAAATACCATTAAAAAACTATTCGAAGGAGTAAAACACCCTGAAAGCGACTTTTCTGTCGGCCCAAAAATCGGCTGCGTCGCGGAACACGTCAAGCAGGGTCTCACGTGCTTCCTTGTCAAATTTTTGCGTATTTGGCAATTGTTCAAGCACGATCAAAAAGCCGGGCTGCGGTCCCGCCTTGTAAATCATATCAGTCAGGCAATCTGACAATGCATCCAGGTTGCGGCACATGGGCTTGGGAAAACCAAAAGACAGCGCAATCTTGCCCAATACCTGTTGCTTGGTCACTGCCTCAAGGCAATAGGCATACAGAAAATGCTGGCCCAGCTTGGCTGCCTCAGCCTGTAAATCCGGCACACGGAAAGCACGTATCGATTGCACCACATTTGGTGCTACCGTTGCCAACAATTCTATTTCTCCCTCGGTTGCTGAGATCATATTTACTCTTTAATTCTGCGAAAACTCTCGTAATGGTCTTCCGTGTAATAGTATTCACCCGAAGTTTGCGGGTCTGCTCCGGCAATAATGCGGCGCACGCCACGGTTGCGGGCACGCGGGGTCTTTACCGTATATTCATGATAGTAACCACGCTTTTGCTTTGGCAATCTGGATTCATAATTGCCAAACACAACGCCATCCTTGTCATAAGGAAATGGGCCACCCTGCTTGATGAGCGTCAGCGTCGTCTGTGCCTCTTTAGGCAATTCGGCAAGCGCCACCTGAGCAACACCATTTGGGCCTTTGGCGAAGCTGGTTGCAGCCAGCAAAGCAAGCGTCAGGAATACCAGCCATTTTTTAAAAAATGTTGGATTTATCATTATTTTGTCTATCCGCACACGCTTAAACAGCGCATAGAGTAACGGTTTGTCGATGATGAATCAACCATTGTTGCAGATGTTACAATGTATTAACTCATGCGCCTGTCACATTTCCGACAACATGCCTTAAGGCAATGTTGCGTTGAAATCAAACTAATCGCGCTGACGTGCGTACCTTTGTATCAACCCCAAAGAAGTGCAAGACATCATCCACCCTGGCGCGGGTATCACGTCGCCCGAGTGCAATCAATTCTTTGGTGTAGGTTGATTCAAATAGCAGATAAGAGGCCAACGCCGAACCGCGCGCCTCGGTAGCGCCTATGCCGCCCAGCATGGTGCGCACAGGTAAAGGCAGGCTGTTGGTATGACGGCTGGCAATTTCGTCCAGCCGTTCTGAAGGAGCGATGACAAGAAGATCGACTGGCCGCAGCGGGGTTTTTTCCAGTAATTCTGGTGGCAACATCGACAAGGTCTTGTTAATGCGCATCAGCCTTTCTATATCCACAGCCAGGCTGTCAAGAAAAATGCTGGACAAGGCATGACCGGCAATTTGCGCCAGACTGGGATAACGTGCGACTTCGGTATTGACGCTAGGCGGCTCAGTCAGACGACCAGCACCGACAATCAGCACTTTTTGCGCACCCAGATGGATGGCTGGTGATATCGGCGCCAGCTGACGCATGGAACCATCGCCACAATATTCCATACGCCCGCCCCAGTTCAGCGGCACGGCAGGAAAAATAAAAGGAATGGCAGCGGATGCCAGCAAATGCTGGACGCCGATAAAATCACGTTGCGCCAGACGCTGGCTCCTGACCCAGGGCTCAATGTCTGCGAGGGTCTGGTAAAAAGTCAGATGCTGTCCAGCAGTATATGAAGAAGCTGTCACTGCCAGTGCATGCAGACTGCCATTGCTGAATGCCGCATCCAGACTACTCAGATCCAGCATGCGGCTGAGCAGCGCTTCCAGCGGAGAATTATCCAGCAGCGAGTTGGGGGGTGCTTTACGCCATTTGTTCAACAGCCAGCCAAACGACCATAATGTCAGCCAGCGCGCGCCGCTACGCATGACACCAAGAGAGTCAGCACGATAGACTTGCGCCGCCTCAAAATTTTCCCAGATATGCAGCATGCGCCCGACTGCATCAGCAAAATTATCAGCCCCGCAAGCCAGCGAGGTAGCATTGATCGCCCCTGCCGAGGTACCACAGATAATACCGAAAGGATTACTGGCAGGATGCCAGCCAGACTCCACCAGAATAGTCGAAATCTCATGCAGCACCCCAACCTGATAGGCCGCACGCGCCCCACCACCCGTCAAGATCAATCCTGTTCCCGCATTATTACTCGTTTGTGTAGGCATAAAAAAAGGGCAAATCCAGATTTGCCCTAGTGTAGTAGCCCCCTAGCAATTTGTCATGCTGCACGGCACAGTGAAGGATTCATGCTCTGCAAATACAACAGCAATTCCAGATGCACCGCAGCTTTCTTATGTCAGATTACTAAAGTCGCGTGAAGCGTTGAGAAAGCGTAGCGAGCGACGCTAGTTTTGGTTGAGAAGCGCAATCGTACTTTAGTACGATGAGCATCGCCGACCAAAAATCGCGCCGCGCAGTAGCTTTATCAACACTTCACTTGGGTTGCATGCGAATGGCGCCGTCTAAACGGATAGTCTCACCATTCAACATCACATTCTCAATAATCGCCTTGGCCAGATTCGCATACTCATCCGGCTTACCAAGGCGCGGAGGAAACGGTACCATTTTGCCCAGTGCATCCTGCACTTCTTGCGGCATGCCCAGCAGCATAGGCGTCTCGAAAATGCCAGGAGCAATCGTCATGACACGGATGCCGTTGCGCGACAAGTCACGTGCCATAGGCAGGGTCAGGCCAACGACTGCTGCCTTGGAAGAAGCATAAGCTGCCTGACCAATCTGGCCATCATAAGCAGCGACGGATGCTGTATTGATGATGATACCGCGTTCACCATGCTCTGCAGCTTCGGTCTTGCCCATGGCATCTGCTGCCAGACGGCACATATTGAAAGTACCGATGAGGTTGATATTGACCACGCGCTGGAATACGTCCAGTGGATGCGGGCCATCTTTACCGACTGTCTTGATCGCAGGAGCAACACCGGCGCAATTGACCAGGCCGCGCAGCGTACCCAGAGTGGCAGCCGCCTCGACGACTGCTTTGCCATCGGCCTCGGAAGTCACATCACATTTGACAAACTTGCCACCCAACTCAGCCGCCAGCGCCTCACCTGCTTCTACCTGCACATCAGCCAGCACGACCTTGCCACCATTGGCAACGATCATTCTTGCTGTAGCTGCACCGAGGCCGGAAGCGCCACCAGTAATAATAAATACATGATTTTGAATTTGCATGTTTGTCTCTCCAAGTTTAAAGATGAAGTGGGAATGAACAGTATTGAATCCGCTGCGCAATGCCGCTTACGTTTACGTTAACGTTATATAGCCCTATTGTAGCGAATAATTGTACGAAGCTAAAAATAAAAAAAAGTGGCAGCAAAAATTGCCACCACTTTTCATCCCACCAATCAAACCCTGCAAAAACAATTATTTGCTGGCAGGTGTTGCTTCTTGCATAGGTGGCGGCTCTGGCACTACCATAGAGGCAGATACTGAGGCGGACGCTGTTGGCACCAATACAGGCACGGATGCTGAAGCAGATGCCGCCGGCGCTGCTGACTGCACTACCGGCATCGTCGGTGTGACATGCTTGGCAACTTCATTCGTGCCAACCGCAGGCAAGATAGGCACAAGCAGCAGAGCGACGATATTGATGATCTTGATCAGAGGGTTAATGGCAGGGCCAGCGGTATCCTTGTACGGGTCACCGACAGTATCACCAGTCACGGCGGCCTTGTGCGCTTCCGATCCCTTGCCACCAAAATGACCATCTTCTATATATTTCTTGGCATTGTCCCAGGCACCGCCACCAGTCGTCATGGAGATAGCGACAAACAAACCTGTCACGATAGTCCCCATCAACAAACCACCAAGCGCCGCTGGCCCGAGCAACAGGCCAACCAAGATGGGGACGATGACAGGCAGGAGTGAAGGAATGATCATTTCCTTGATCGCTGATGTCGTCAGCATATCGACAGCCTTGTCATACTCTGGCTTGCCTGTGCCATCCATGATGCCCTTGATTTCCTTGAACTGGCGGCGCACTTCTACCACCACGGCACCGGCAGCACGGCCCACGGCCTCCATCGCCATTGCACCGAACAGATAAGGAATCAGACCACCAATAAACAGGCCGACAATGACTTGCGGATTCGACAAATCAAACGAAGTACTCTTGCCAACTGAATCCAGCGCGTGGGTGTAATCAGCGAACAGCACCAGCGCAGCCAGACCGGCTGAGCCAATTGCATAACCCTTGGTGACTGCCTTGGTAGTGTTACCAACAGCATCCAGCGGATCAGTAATGGCACGCACAGAGGCTGGCATTTCCGACATTTCAGCAATGCCACCGGCGTTGTCAGTAATAGGACCATAAGCATCGAGCGCAACGATAATCCCCGCCATGGACAGCATGGAAGTTGCCGCAATCGCGATGCCGTACAAGCCAGCAAGATTGAATGACACCAGTATGGCGACACACACCGCCAGCACGGGCCAGGCAGTCGATTTCATTGAAACACCGAGGCCTGCGATGATGTTGGTACCGTGACCAGTAGTCGATGCCTCAGCCACATGCTGCACGGGTTTGAAGTCTGTGCCTGTGTAATATTCAGTGATATATACCATCAGGCCGGTGAGCACGATACCGACCAGGGCCGAGCCCATCATCTTCATGCGCATCGCCTCATCAGGCCAGACTTGCCAGGTGACGACGGCAAAACCGACCAGCGACAAGCCTGCCGCCCACCACAAACCTGTATAAAGGGCAGACATGATTTTCTTGCCGGGCTTGGCTTTGACCATGGAGCAGCCAACGATGGATGCCAGGATGGAAACCGCACCGAGCAATAAAGGATAAACAATCGCTTCGGTCACATTGGCGGTAATCACCAGCGCACCCAGCAACATGGTAGCGATCAGGGTCACAACATAGGTTTCAAACAAGTCAGCCGCCATACCGGCGCAGTCGCCAACATTGTCCCCGACATTATCAGCAATCACAGCGGGATTGCGCGGGTCGTCTTCAGGGATGCCGGCCTCGACCTTGCCGACCAGATCAGCACCAACGTCAGCGCCTTTGGTAAAGATGCCGCCACCAAGACGGGCAAAAATGGAAATCAGCGAAGCACCAAAGGCCAGACCTATCAGGGGTTTGATGACATCGTGCTGCGTCAGGGTGCTACCGGCAGCGTTCATGACCAATACCCAGTAGAAGATCGTCACACCGAGCAAACCAAGGCCAACGACCAGCATGCCAGTGATAGCACCGCCACGGAAAGCCACATCCAGCGCCTCATTCATACCCTTGGTTGCAGCCTGCGCAGTTCTCACATTTGCCCTGACCGACACATTCATGCCGATGAAGCCGCAGGCACCCGACAAGACTGCACCAATCAGGAAACCGACGGCAGTAATCAGACCCAGGCCAGGGATAGCGGCAACGGCGATGAACAGCACCACGCCAACGATGGCAATGGTGCGGTACTGCCGTGCGAGATAGGCGGCTGCGCCTTGTTGAATGGCAGCGGCAATTTCCTGCATACGCGCATTACCGGCATCCTGCTTCAGGATCCAGCTGCGCGATATCAAACCATATAGTACGGCGATGACGCCACATGCGATGACAAACCACAGACTTGCTGTCATGTTGACTCCTCCAATGTTATGGGCATGTTGGCCTTGTGGGCACATGCATTTTTTTAACGACAAAGTGAAACAACGACAATTCTTCATTTTCCAGACCCTGATGCCAGACTGCCTTGCATCAAGTGACAAAAATGAATCCTGCACACTGCGAAACTTTTACGTAGCCCATATTTTTGGAGAAATCTGGCTGGGGCTTAGCCATAAAAAAAGCGGACACTGCAGTCCGCTTTTTACTTACTTATTCGGACAGCGCCGCAAATGCACTGTCGCGGATGGACTCTACCGGTCCGACACCAGCGATCTTGCGATATTTTGGAGCACCTGGTTTGCCAGATTTAGCCCAGTCGCCATAGTAAGACAATAGCACTTCAGTTTGTTCGTGATACACAGACAAACGTTTCTTGACGGTTTCTTCCTTGTCGTCAGGACGTTGCACCAGTTCTTCACCAGTCACATCATCCTTGCCTTCAACTTTTGGTGGGTTGAATTTGACATGGTAAGTACGGCCAGAACCTGGATGAACACGACGGCCACTCATGCGGTCGATGATAGCTTCATCCGGTACATTGATTTCAAGTACATAGTCTATCGTCACGCCAGCATCTTTCATCGCATCCGCTTGTGGCGTGGTGCGGGGGAAACCGTCGAACAGATAACCATTGGCGCAATCCGGCTGTGTCAGCCTGTCTTTGACCAGACCGATGATGATGTCATCAGATACCAGTCCACCGGTATCCATGACTTTTTTTGCTTCCAGACCCAAAGACGTACCCGCAGCAATAGCGGCGCGTAACATATCGCCAGTAGAGATTTGAGGAATGTTGTATTTTTCTTTGATATACGTGGCTTGTGTACCCTTGCCGGCTCCCGGCGCTCCCAACAAAATAAGACGCATGTTAAATTTCCTAAGACGAGTTTGAATTTTTTTACTTGTATTATCAAATCATGCCCGGCAGTAATTTCATTGCAGGCACGGCTCTTTTTTGCTTTTCTTCTTTTAGCTTGATAACACAGTTTCTTTTCACGAAACTTACCACAATTTTCGCAATTCTTGATGCTTTGCCACGAAAACTTGGGGTTTTGCCCGTTTTTTTATTTCTTATTTATAAAAAATTGCCGGACACGTTCCAGATCTTCTGCCGTATCCACCCCTAGTGCAGGGCTGGAAGCAGTTACATGAACCGCAATCGCATAGCCGTGCCACAAAACCCGCAGTTGCTCCAATGCCTCAATTTGTTCCAATGGAGAAACAGCGAGTTGCGGATATTTTTTTAAAAAATCGTTGCGGTAGGCATACAAACCTATATGACGCAGCGGTGTATAGGCTGGCGGGAACTGCTCGCGGCTGATGGCAAATCCATCCCTGTGCCAGGGTATGGTGGCGCGTGAAAAATACAGTGCGCGGCCATGCTTGTCCAATACCACCTTGACGACATTGGGATTAAAACCATCTTCCACAGCATGGATAGGATGGGCTGCAGTCGCCATCGGCACATCAGCATTCACCAGCGCTGCAGTAGCGGCAATCAAAGCCGGATCTATCAGTGGTTCATCACCCTGCACATTGACGACAACTGCGTCGTCAGCCAGGTTCATGCTGGCGGCAACTTCGGCTATGCGGTCAGTGCCTGATGGATGGTCTGCCCGCGTCATGCATACCGGCACACCATGGGCATTACAGGCTGCCACGATATCGGCATGATCGGTGGCCACCATGATGGCACTGGCACCAGACAATAATGCCTGCTCAGCCGTACGCACTACCATGGGTTTGCCGCCTATGTCTGCCAGCGGTTTATTGGCCAAACGGCTAGAGGCCAGCCGGGCCGGAATAATAGCGATAAAACTCATAAAACTTATGCCTTGGGTCTGGCATCAAGTTCTTCATTCGTCAGCGCGCGCGCCTGATCTGCCCACATGATGGGGATATCGTCGCGTATCTGGTAAGCCAGTTTATCGCCATAGCAAATCAATTCCTGACTGGCTTTTTGATAGACCAATTGTCCTTTGCACAAAGGGCAAACCAACACATCAAGCAGACGTGCGTCCATGTTTTTTCTCCGAAATCATTTGTATCAGGGATGCGGCAAAAGCTGCATCAAGTTGAGCTTCGACTGGCACTACCCAGATGCGGGTATCGTCCAGTAAAGCCGGGATTTGCCTACATTTTACTGCATCCTTTTCGGTAATCAGGATGCAATCAGCATCAACGCCTTCAAAACTCTGTGCATCAAAGGCATGATGATCAGGAAAAGCCCTGGTCTGGCATGGCAAACCCTGCATTGCCAGCATATTGAAAAATCGTTGCGGGTTACCTATGCCAGCCGCTGCCAGCAAACGCTGCCCTGCGAATCCGGCCAGTGGCTTGCATTGCGTATCATCAGACAAACGATAAGCCTGACCTGCCAACAACTGCATGCGCACGGTGTCTGCTGGCATCCTCGGCGGAAATACTGCGTCCGGCGCTGGCATATTGCAGATAGTAAAATCACGCCGCCTTTCCACAGGTTCACGCAAAGGCCCGGCTGGCAAGAGCCAGCCATTGCCAGCGCCACGCTGGTCAAACAGCACGAGTTCAACATCACGGCCCAGGGCGTAATGCTGCAAACCATCGTCAGCAATAATGACATCGACTTGCGGATTGGCTGCAAGCACGCAACGCGCCACGGCAACGCGGTCACGCCCCACAGCTACCGGGCATGCTGCCCTGGCAGCAATCAATACTGGCTCATCACCAACCTGCTGCGGCTGTGAAGTAGCATCCAGCAAAATTACGCTCTCGGCATGCACGCCATACCCACGCGAGATAACAGCCGGATGCCAGCCTGCAAGCTTTAATTGCTGCACCAGCCAGATCACCAGCGGTGTCTTGCCGGTACCGCCGATAAAGATATTGCCAACTACGACCACAGGTACGGGTAATTTGGTTTGCGCTTTGTAGCCCATGACAAACAAACCAAAACGGAAAGTGACAATGAGCTGGAATAGCCTGGATACTGGCCACAGCAAGCAAGCCAGCAGCCCGCGCTTTTGCCAGGTACTCAATAAGACTTTTTCCAATACTGCCAGCATGTCGCTCTCTTGTTTTTTTATAGCTGTTTTCTACAAAAAGAAACCGGGGAGTTACACTCCCCGGTTTCTTGCCAGCTCCTGAAGTACTACTCTACTTACAAGCTGGTCATTTCATACTTTACTTCGCAGTAGCCTGGGCCGCAAACGTGACCTTGGCCATGCCAGCAATACGTGCAGCTTCCAGCACATCGATCACAGACTGATGGCTGGTCGCACGGTCAGCATTGATGATGATCACAGGATCAGGCTGCGTACCAGTTTTGCCAGCTTCCAGCGCTGCTACCGCTTTTTTCAAATCTTCTGCCAGGGTCAAGGTGTCAAGGAAAGACACGGCCTGGTTATTGATCTTGTAGCGACCCTGAGCATCAATACCGATATCTATCTGATTCGGTTTGTCCTGGGCTTTTTCTGCGTCAGCGGTCGGCAAGGTGATCTGCAGCTCGGTGAAACGGCTATACGTCGTCGTCACCATCAAGAAAATCAGGATCACCAGCAAGACGTCGATAAACGGGATCAGGTTGATCTCTGGCTCTTCCCTGCCCCTTCCTTTACGAAAATTCATGACTACTTCCTGGAGCTATGGACGACATCAACAAACTTGATTGCCTGTTGTTCCATATCGACGACGATGCTATCAACAAGCGCGCGGAAATGACGCCAGAACACCATTGCAGGCATGGCGATCATCAAACCAAAGCCAGTGTTATACAAGGCCACGGAAATACCATGCGCCAGTTGCGCCGGATTGGCACCAGTTGCATTTTGCGAACCGAAAATTTCTATCATACCGACGACAGTACCAAACAGGCCCATCAAAGGCGCCAGAGAAGCAATCGTGCCCAAAGTAGTCAGGAAACGCTCAAGTTCATGAGCAACAGCACTGCCCGCTTCTTCTATGGATTCTTTCATGACTTCACGCGGCGCATTCACATTGCGCAAACCTGCTGCCAGTACTTTGCCCAAAGGAGAGTTACCTGCCAGTTGCTCTATGACTTCTGGCTTGACCTTGCCTGCCTGATAAACACGTATGACTTCATCGACCAGAGTGGGTGGCAAAATGCGGCTACGGCGCAAAGAAAGGCTGCGTTCTATGATTAAAGCCAGCGCTATAACTGAGGCAATCAATAAAAAATAAATTGGCCAGCCCGCGGCGCGAATGATATCGAACAAATTAACTCCTTGAAGGTTCCTAAATCCAAGCCCGCAATGTAGCGCGTTGTCTGCCTGCGGGCAAGAGTGCAAAGCAAAAAACTAGGCACAAAATGTTTCAAAGCATAATTTTCAACAAAAAGCATAAAGCTCGCTTTCATCACAACAACATATTGTGTTTGAAAATATTCACTGTTTTACACAAAATCTGTGCGCAAGCTTGTGGATAAGTACAGCGATTCTGCCTAAGCCCATGATTTATTTCATTTTTTTTACTGTGCCAAAGATTTAGGCACAGCGATTTTGTGGATAAAACAGCATTTTTTCCATTTTAGCCTCGTCTTTTCTACACATAATTTGTGGACAAGTATGTGCAAAAGTCTTGCACATGCTGACAAGTGACTGATTTAAAAGCAAATTATTGTACTGCCAATATTTTAGGCAAACATCCAATCTGAGGCATTTTTGCACAAATTTTCATCATAAAAATGTGAGCAGGAAAATGCTATGCGTTTTGCACAAAATATGTGGACAACATTGTGCATTACCGCAAATAAATGCTACAAGTCACTGATTTTTAATTGTTAATATATCCTGCCAGAAAAACAGGCAAGCAACAGTTTTTCAGCGTAACAACGCTTTTTCCACAGAAAAATTAACATTAAAGCAAATATGCGCGATGCAGATTTGCTTTAATCCGGGCTTTTGCACAAAATATGTGGACAACTATGTGAAAAAGTATAGGGTATGTAACTAAGTCACTGATTTTAATCATTCTTTTATTCACGCCTAAAAAAGTGGCAAACTCTAATTATTCACAGGCAGGTTCAAAATATTGTCTTTACTATCATTTTCTCCATGAATTACACTTTATTCTGCACAAAATATGTGGACAAGCTTGTGTAAAAGCGCAGGGAAAGGCACTAAGTACTTGATTTTAAAAAAGATTACTGCAGTGCAAATATTTTAGGCAAAACGCCTGAGCACACTGGAAAATAAAGTTTTCAACAGCTTAACCACAATTTCTGTGGATAAGTTTGTGCACAAGCTGCTTGATGCAGCGCAATGTCCTTGATTTGAAAGGGAATTTTCATTTTGCCTCATTCTTTTGCAGATTGATTTTTATTAAAAATCAAAGACTTAGATAGTAAACTTTCATTTCTTTTGACATCTCAGAGGCAAAATGACATGCTGATGACCATTCCACGCTTCTGTGGACAGATTTTCCGCTGCCGAGCTTTATGAATCCTGAATCGCCTTACGCCACTCCAGTAAACACGCCCCCCGTGATGACAGTTACGGCGCTGAATCAGGCCGTTGCTCAGCTTTTGGAACGCAACCTGCCATTGACCTGGGTTTCTGGCGAGATTTCCAACTTTACCCGCGCCGCGTCTGGACATTGGTACTTCACATTAAAAGACAGTGGTGCTCAGGTCAGGGCAGTGATGTTCCGTGGCCGCGCGCAATATGCAGACTTCCAGCCCAGGGAAGGCGACAAGGTAGAATTACGCGCCCTGGTCACCCTGTACGCACCGCGCGGCGATTATCAGTTGAGTGTAGAGGCCATACGCCGCGCCGGCGTTGGCAATTTATATGAAGCATTCTTGCGCCTGAAAGCGCAACTGACACAGGAAGGCTTGTTTGACGCTGAACGCAAGCGCCCCTTGCCCACCTTTGTCAAAACCATAGGCATAGTCACCAGCCCGCAGGCTGCCGCCCTGCGCGACATACTGACCGCGTTGCACAGGCGTGCGCCACACGTCAACGTCATCCTCTACCCTACCCCAGTACAAGGCGAAGGCGCAGGCATGAAGATCGCCCAGGCAATAGCCTCTGCCGCTGCCCGCGAAGAATGCGATATCTTGCTGGTCTGCCGTGGCGGTGGCAGTATGGAAGACCTGTGGGCCTTTAATGAAGAAGTCGTCGCCCGCACCATCGTCAATTGCCCCATGCCCGTAATTGCCGGCATAGGCCATGAAACTGACTTTACCATCGCCGATTTTGCCGCCGACTTGCGTGCTGCCACACCTACCGCCGCCGCCGAGCTGGCAGCCACGCCCAGGGATGCCTGGCTACAGTTATTACAGCGCCAGGCGCAAATACTCAGCCGTTGCATGCACAGACAACTGGATGACCAGGCCCAGACCCTGGACTGGCAAAGCCGCCGCCTGCTCAGCCCCAGCGCTGCCATTGCCGCCAGACGACTGCAACTGGCAAACCTGGCCCGCAACCTCAACCACAGCGCCAGCCTGCCAGTACGCCAGGCGCGGCATGAGCTAAGGCAACTGACCCTGAGCTGGCAAACACACAGGCCCGACCTTAGCAAACCCAGACTGCTGCTGGCCGACATGCAAAGACGCCTGCAGCAAGCGGCCAGACACGTCCGTGAAGGCCAGCAACAGCAGTTGTCTGCCCTGCGCAGCCAACTCGAGCTGCTGAACCCGCAACGCACCCTGGAGCGCGGCTACGCCATCCTCAGCGACCACAAAGGCAAGGCGTTGCGCAATACATCTGAACTAAAACCGCAATCGCTGATACAAGTCAGGCTGGCATCAGGTACCGCTGAAGTTGGTATCAGCAGCGTGCAAACCAAACTCGACTGATGCACACTTCTGATGCACACTTAAGCCGAACTACGCAGTTTTCCCTCGTTCTGTCGCAATCATCATTTTGCGCATATACATAGAATTTGTATAAGGTCGCGTGCACGCTTTTGCACAAAAGCTTACAATGCTGGTCTGGCTTTTCCGGATTGCCGGAAATGATGAACTCACGATAAAAGGACACGATATGGAACATACCTTACCGGCACTGCCTTATGCACTGGATGCTTTGGCTCCACATATCTCCCAGGAGACTCTGGAATATCACTATGGCAAGCATCATCAAACCTATGTGACCAATCTGAACAACCTGATCAAGGGTACAGAATTTGAAAACTCCACACTGGAAGAAATCGTCAAGAAATCTTCTGGCGGCATTTTCAATAACTCCGCACAGATCTGGAACCACACTTTCTACTGGAATGGCCTGAAACCTAACGGCGGCGGCGCACCTAGCGGCAAACTGGCAGATGCCATCAATGCCAAATGGGGTTCTTTCGATGCATTCAAAGAAGCTTTCACCAAGTCTTGCGTGGGCAACTTCGGTTCCTCCTGGACATGGCTGGTTAAAAAAGCCGACGGCACACTGGATATCGTCAACACATCCAATGCAGCAACACCACTGACAACAGAAGACACACCATTGCTGACTTGCGATCTGTGGGAACACGCTTACTACATCGACTACCGCAATGCACGTCCAAAATACCTGGAAGCATTCTGGGCACTGGTCAACTGGGAATTTGCAACAGCAAACCTGGGCTGAGCCAGCTTGTCATGATGCCAGCCGCATCATGACATAAGCATGACATATACATCACAGATGAAAAAAACCTGCGCTTGCATCAGCACCGCAGGTTTTTTTTCATCCATCATTCAAGCTGTTTATGCGAAGATCATGGCTCAAATGAGCGCCAGGAATTTTCCCCTATGCTCTATCGCCTTACTCTTTGAACAGCATGCAAACCAAAGCCTCTCCTTTATTACGCTTTCTCCCCGCCATCTTCATTTTCATCTGGGCATCCGGTTATGTCGTCGCTAAATACGGCCTGCCCTATGCCGAACCGCTGACGTTTTTATGTCTGCGTTATCTGGGCGTGATCATCTTCATGCTGATACTGGCGCTGACCATGCGCGCGCCCTGGCCTGAACGCCGCTTCTGGCTGCCGATAGCTGTCGCAGGCATCATGATGCAGGCCATGTACCTCGGCGGTATCTGGTGTGCGGTCAAGCTGGGCATGCCAGCTGGCGTCGCCGCACTCATCGCCAACACTCAGCCCATCTTTACTGCATTCCTCGGCCCCATCATCGGTGAGCGCATCTATGGCAAACAATGGGCAGGACTGGCGCTTGGTATTTGTGGCGTAGCGCTGGTGGTCGCCAACAAAATCTCTGTCATCGGCTTGTCCGTCAGCAGCGTGGCGCTGGCCGTCATGGCATTGACGGCAATGACCATAGGCACGCTGTACCAGAAAAAAACCTGCCCCAGTTTTGATGTCAGAACCGGGCAAGTCATACAGTTTGTTGCATCTTTATTGGTGACGCTGCCATTCGCACTGACGCTGGAAACCCAGACCATCATCTGGACACCACAGTTCTTTGCTGCCATGGCCTGGTCAGTATTTGTATTGTCTGGCGTTGGTATCTCGGTACTGTTCATCATGATACGGCATGGCGAGGCAACCAAGGTCACCAGCTATATGTACCTGGTGCCAGCAGTCACAGCCGCCATGGCCTGGCTGATGTTTGGCGAGAAGCTGACGATGACAGCGATACTGGGCATGGTGATTGCGCTGGCGGGTGTAGCGCTGGTGGTCAGACCATCAAGGTGAAATGCAGGGCTTGCGCTTATTGCCGCAATCCCTGTTCTTTTTGCGTCAGGCTGCTTCGCGCCAGCGGCGCAACCGCACGGTCAGATAAAACATTCCTGCTGCTGCCACCACACCCAGCCATAACTGCAGACTGAACATCGTCTGCCAGGATACTGACAGCACGTTGCTGAAATCTACGCCTGTGCCCGAAGGGCGGGCGAAACTGGCAAGCGGGACATGTTCAAACTCTATCCATGCACCTGGAAGTATTCCTCCCAATGCACGTCCAACAATCAAATTGCTGAACCATTTTATGTCACCATTTTGACCCAACAGCAAATTCAGCATAACCACCAAAAATACGAGGAGCAATGGTATGCCAACTGCCCACAAAAACACCCTGGAATGCGCCCAGCTCGATACCAGCATCAACCAACCTATGCTGGGCAAAGCCCATAGAATATACACTGGCAAGGTCGCGAATAACTGCAAGGGTGCCAGGTACAATTTCCCATTCAAGAACAATTCCTGAAATACATACACATCCTGAGTCGTCAATGCAATACTAACTATCATCAACATGAGAAAAGACATGGCGATAGCGCAAAGGATAAATATCACCGGGACGGTCAGACTAGCGGTAATTAACTTGGACAATACTGTTTGAAAATCCGAGACGGGCAAAGACTTCCAGAACAAGATACTGCGATCTCGCCGGTCATCAAATAACGCACCCAGACAATAAAAGAAAATAATGATGGCCATTACTATCAGCAAGGGCCCAGAGAAAAGCAAATACATGCTTGCCAATAGATCACCGACTCTGGGTATATCTTCTTTAAATGTCGTTACCCTTCCTAAAATCCTGGCACCAAATAATGCATGTCCCCTTAGAAAGGGTAAGAGGAACACAAATATCATGGCGCCAGCCACGCACAAGGGTGTCCACAGGAACATGCCCTTGTGTTCCCAGAATTCACGCTTCAAAAGACTAATCATGGTTTTCATTTAGCGATTCCTTTCATACTGGCGACGAACAAGTCTGCCACGCCAGGTATGCGTGTTTCACCGAGACTGGACAACAACTCCTGCGCAACGCCATCAAACAGCATCACCGTTTTGCCGAATACTGCGCGTTGATCAATGGGTTGCAAGGCGATTGCCTTCTGCATGTTTTCCGGTGCAACCATCACTTCGACAAAACGCCCGGCCATTTGCTCCATGCTGGTTTCCAGCACAATTTTTCCTTCATTAATAAAAATCAGGTCACTGAGAATATGCTCAACTTCTTCTACCTGATGGGTAGTGATGATGATGGTTTTGTTTTCATCAAAATAATCTTCCAGCAAATTTTGATAAAACTGCTTGCGGTACAAAATATCCAGGCCCAGGGTAGGCTCATCAAGCACCAGCAGTTTCGCGTCAATGGCCATGACCAGCGCCAGATGTAATTGCACTATCATGCCCTTGGACATGGCCCTGACCTTCATATCCGGCGTCAACTTGGTATTAGCCAGGTATTTTTCAGCCTTGGCACGGTTAAATTTGGGGTGCACTCCTGCAATGAAATCGATAGCCTGCTTCACCTTGATCCAGCGCGGCAAAATGGCAACATCAGCGATAAAGCAGACGTCATTCATGAGGGCATCACGCTGGGTACGCGGGTCCAACCCTAATACCTGCATTTCACCGTCAAAATTGCCCAAACCCAGTATTGATTTGAGGGTGGTGGTCTTGCCCGAACCATTCGGCCCTATCAGACCTACGATGCGACCAGGAGCAATCTCGAAGCTGATGTCATCCAGCACCCGCTGTTTGCCATATTGCTTGCTGACGCCACGGGCGGATATAGCGCTGCTTATAGTATTGGTGATACTGCTCATTTGCCCCCTCCTGTCGTCATCAAACCCGGCAATTGCTGCACATCCAAACCCAGCCTGCGTATACGTTCCAGCATGGCTGGCCATTCTTCTTCAATGAAACGCTGGCGTTCATTCGCCAGTAATTTATCGAGCGCTGATTCGGTCATATACATGCCTACACCTCTTCGTTTTTCCACCAGTTCTTCATCGACCAATTCCTGATAGGCTTTTAAGACCGTAATCGGATTGAGCTGATACTCTGCTGCCACCTGCCTTACCGAGGGCAAGGCATCACCTGGCTTTAACAAGCCATCCAGCATCATGCCCAGCACCCGCTGCTTCAATTGCCGGTAAATCGGCGTCTGGTCATTCCAGTTAACACTCATGCTTGCACCTTCCTGTGAATACCCGGGACAACGAGATTGATACTTCTGCTGCGTCATCTCACAAGTAAATTAGTGTTGTAGTTAACTATAACACCAACTCAATTCAGTTTGTGCAAGTTTTTTGCGGTGCATGACAAGAAAAAATCGGCATGGCACACTTGTCAATCTTCCTCTTCTGTATGGATAGCACTCATGCATCGCCTGACCTCTACTTTTTGTCTGCTCGCTTTATTGTTCACCACCACTACTGCATTAGCCGATTGTGTTGAACCGACCAAACAGGACTTGAAGTCCGCGAAATCTGCTGGCTGGAAACTGGACGATGACGGCAAGCGACAAAGCCTGGCGCTATCTGCAGCTGATTGTCTTGGTAACCCGGATGCAGAATTACGTGATGAACTGGCGTTTGAAGGGTTATCCGCCTGGATGCGTGCTGAAAAGTTGGAGGTCACGACACTCACCAGCCTGCGCTTGAAAATGCTGAATGCCGTGCAGGCACCTGCAGCGGAAGAAAGCAGCTTTTTGCGGCCCTTTGCCATATTGACGCTGGCAGAACTGGTACGGGCAGACAGGAAAAAACCATATCTGAGCGCACAGGAGAGAATCGATATCGTCAATGCAGGCAGCCACTACCTGAGCAACTTGCGCGACTATCGTGGCTTTGATGAAAAAGACGGCTGGCGACATGGCATAGCACATAGTGCTGACCTGATGCTGCAACTGGCGATGAACCCGGCCATAGAAAAATCCCAGCATGAAACCATGCTGGCAGCCATTGCTACGCAGATCGCCCCAACCACGCACTTCTATCAATATGGTGAGGGAGTCAGGCTGATGACAGCCGTGTATTACCTGGCGCGCGCACCGAGTTTCAACAAGCGCGACTGGGATCTGTGGTTCAACAAACTGATGGACAACAACATACAGCCTGGCCCTTATAACCAGGCCAGACTGGCGCAAAGACATAATGTCAGTGCCTTTTTGCTACCGCTATATTTTTCAGTCAGGGAGAGCACCGAACCCGCCCTGAAGGAAAATCTCTTGCCCGCTGTGAGGGAAGCCCTGCGCAAAGTCAATTGATACTAGTGAACTGTAACAGTGAAATCGAGAGTGAAGGACATGTGCACGGCGCATCAGGGCAAGACAAGGGTGGAACAAATGAGCACAGCGATAGCGGGGCTATCGCGAGTATTTGCAACGCAGCCATGATCGTCGCGCACATGGCAGGCACTCCGATTTTCACTATTACAGTTCACTAACCATTCACGACAAAGCATGTAGAGCAGCATTGCGCGCATGGATGGCTGTGGTATCAAACAAGGGCACACCGGCATCATCCTGGCCTACCAGCAGGCTGATCTCGGTACAACCGAGGATGATCGCCTGCGCCCCACTCTCTTTCAGGCTGGCCATGATGCGGCGGTAGTACTGGCGTGATGCCGGGTTAATCTTGCCCAGGCAAAGTTCTTCATAAATAACCTGGTGAATAATGTCACGGTCTGCCAGCTCGGGCACCAACACTTGCAAACCATGTTTACTGTGCAAACGCTCGCGGTAAAAATCCTGCTCCATGGTAAAGCGTGTACCTAGCAAACCTATTTTGCCGTAGCCAGCATCCTTGATGGCTTGCGCAGTAGGGTCGGCGATATGAAACAAGGGTATCGCGACCGCTGCCTCAATAACATGCGCCAGCTTGTGCATGGTGTTCGTACACAGCACCAGAAAATCTGCGCCCGCCAACTCCAGTGAGCGCGCTGCTTTCGCGAGGATGACACCAGCGGCATCCCAGTCACCGGCGTGTTGCAGTCTCTCTATCTCATGAAAATCGACGCTATACAGGATGATTTTTGCAGAATGCAGGCCACCGAGTTTTTCTTTGATGGTTTCATTGATTTGCTTGTAATAAGGTATCGTCGATTCCCAACTCATGCCACCTATCAGGCCTATGGTTTTCATTGCAACTCCATGTGTAAATTAAAGGCCGCTGCCCTGGCCAGTGGATAGAATGGATCTATAATAAACAGACCGCATTTTCCAGGCTATCAAGAAATTTCAGCATAGAGCTTTTGTCATGAGCATGGATACCATCGACATCAAGTGGGCAAGACTGGAATTATTGCCAGCCCTGCCCTATTCCATCAGCAGCACATCTTCCCATACCAGCCTGGGTCTGGCATTTGCACGTCAGACAGGCGTGCATGCGATAGGCAGCGATATCCGTCATGACTTTGATGCATGGCCAGGCGACTTTGCCATCAGCACTGCTGGCTTGCCGATGTTTTCAGAATCAGCACATGGCGGTGAATACCTGCTCATGCACATCACCAGTCCTGATATGTTGGCAGGCATGCGTGCATTATCACCGAGGCAGATATTCCAAGGCGACAAACAGGCTGTCATGCTTGCCTGGCAATTGCGCAGCCTGCTCTTGCAAAAAGACAAAGACGCTCTGCTCCTGCAAGAAAAAGCTGGCTTGTTTTTAAAGCGCGGATTAATACTCACCAATGAAAAATCAAGCAAGGCAAAGACATGCAGCCCATATGCGCAAGACAAAGTTTTGCATAGCCGCATACTGGATTACATCGAAGACCAACTCGACACCACAGTGAATCTGGAAGAACTGGCAACGATAGCAAATATGCCACTGCTGCGTTTCTTGCGCAGCTTTGCCCATGCAACCGGCACCACACCACATACCTACATCACAGAGCGCCGCCTGCAAAGAGCGCGCTTGCTCATCCTTGATAGCAATTTGTCTATTGCCGATATTGCCGCAGATTGTGGTTTTGCTCATCAATCCCATCTTGGTAGCGCCTTTAAATCCAGGCTGGGGCTTAGCCCTCAGCAATACCGCAAGCTGGCTGGGTGAAGCTCAATCCCGCAAAAAACTGAAGCTAACTCCGCTTTCATAAAGCAAAAGCAAATTTTCTACCGATTTTCACAGAAAATATTTTCCCACGGAACTGTTTTCAAAGACATTTGTCTATGGAAAATGCGTTAATTCCGGCGATAGCTTGCTAACATCAGCATTTACGCATCACCTCTTGATCAATCCCATACCTGCTAATTAAACTAAAACCAAGGTTTTCATCATGTCTCCGAAAATTCTCACCGTCAGTATTGCGCTCGCTTTTAGCGGGGCAGCCAGCTTGTTATTTCCTCAAGAAACAGCACAAGCTGCGCCGGCTATTAATAACGTCGCCAAAATCAAGCCAGCCGACCTGACGCTGGAACAGGTATACCGCGCCAAAGGCTATGCAGGGCAGGCCGCCCGCCATATACAATTCAGCAAGGATGGCCGTTACCTGGCTTACACCTGGAACCCTTTCGGTGAAAATGGTTTTGATTTATATGTGCATGACACCCAGACTGGAGAAACCAAACGCATTACTTCACCAGCCCTGATGAAAACCTACGATGCACCAGAAGACTGGGAACGCTTCGATAAAAAAGCCAAACAAAAAGAAAAAGAAGAAGCCGAGCGCCAGGCCAAAGCAGAAGCCCAGGCCGCCTACCTGCGCGGTGAAAAAGTCAACCTGATGCAGTGGGAAGAGGCCGCGCTGGAAGAAGTGAAGCGTGAACTGGCCGAGAAAAAAGCCAAGGACGCTGCCAAGAAAGCTGAAACCGATGCTGAAGCTGCGAGGGAAAAGGCCGCTGCGGCTGCCGCGAAAACCGGCACAGCCAGCGTAGCTAAAAACGATGGCGACAAAAAAGACGAAAAGAAAGATGCAAAGGACGACAACAAAGCCAAGGAAATCTGGGAGCTGCGTGACGAGCTGAAAAAGAAACTCGAAAAAGAAAAACTCAAACCCAGTGACCTCTACCCAGGTGTAGATGGTCTGGTCTGGGCGAATAAAAAGAATGAGCTGATCTTCCAGTATCGCGGTGACCTGTTCCGCCTGAACGCCGCAGATGGCAAGATAGAACGACTGACGCAAACCGATAAAACCGAACGCATCGTCGCCTACCAGGCAGATGATAATGGTTATATCTATATGGATGAAAAACGCCTGTTCAACGCCAGCTTTAGCAGCAGCGCAATACGCCAGTTGAACCGCGAACTGATACACCCAGACGACGCTGATAAAAAATACCGCATCGCCAATACCGTGCTCAGTGAAGACAAGCAATGGATGGCGATTTCTGCCGAGGCACCGGATGCCAAGCCTGAGAATGGCAAGCCAGCGCCACCTGCTGAGCGTCAGGTCGAGATCATGAACTACAGCGAGCGCTTTGCTACGGCCAAAAAAGTGCCGCGTGAAGTGTCCGATGACAAGCGCAAAGTACCTGCCACGGCCCTGTACATACGCCGTGTTGGCGATGCCTCTGCACGCCAGCCACAACCCGTCTTCACCAATGATGGTGGCGATGTCTGGTTTGAAATGAGCCCGGTCGCCTGGGCCAAGGATGGCAGCCGCTACACTTTCTCTACCTGGGAACGTGAAAAAGACTTGTTGCGCATCTATGTTGGCAAGGCAGAAGAAGGCGTCAAGCCACAAATGGTTCTGGAAAGACGCGGCAATGTTGGTCATGAAGTCGTCAATGTACTGGCGCCACGCTTCACCGCCGACAGCCAACAACTGGTTGCCGTGCTTGATGAACAAGGTTATCGCCAGCCTTATGTCATTGATGTCAGCAATGGCAGCGTCAAACCCCTGCTGAAAGGCGACTTTGAAGCTCACAACATCATCGGTTTTAGCGACGACAATAAATCCATGTTCGTACTCGCCAACAAGGATGATTTTGCAGCCATGAATGCGTACAAGGTTGATCTCGCAACTGGTGACATGAAAGCCCTGGGCCAGGCTGGTGACTTCTATCGCAACAGCACTGTGACTGAAAGCGGCGACAAACTAGCCAGCATGGCAGGCCAATGGGCCAGCCGCCCTGAATTGAAACTGGTGGATATCAGCAAAGCCAAATCCACGACGCTGACACAAAGCCATGACCCTCAGTGGAATGCGATAGACCTGCAACGCCCTGAGCGCTTCAGCTACACCAACCGCCATGGTGACAAGATACAGGCCTATGTATTCAAGCCAGCCGGTCTGAGCTCTTCTGACCACCGCCCTGCGATTGTTTATACCTACGGTGGCCCGCTGAATGACAGGCATATCGTCGAAACTGACAGCTTCCAGCAGACCGCCTATATGTTTGGCATGTATATGGCAGCCAAGCACGGTTATGTGACTGTGGCAGTAGACCCACGCGGCCACTCCAATTATGGCCGCAAGTTCAGCGATGCCAACTGGGAACAGGTAGGCAAACCGCAGGCTGAAGACCTGGAAGACCTGACCAAGTACATGCAAAAGAACCTCGGTGTTGATGGCAAGCGCATAGGCCTCACAGGCTGGAGCTTTGGCGGTTTCCAGACCCAATACACCATGTACACCAGCCCTGATACCTTTGCTGCCGGTATCGCCGGTGCTGGCCCGACAGAATGGGAAAACTACAATAGCTGGTACAGTGGCCGCACCATAGGCAAAACAGAGCGCAGCAAACCTAACCTGCGTAAATATTCACTACTGCCTCTGACTGCTGGTCTAAAAAAACCCTTGATGCTGGTACACGGCATGCAGGATCCAAATGTCTTGTATCAGGACACAGTGAATGTGTATCGTGCCCTGCTCGAAAACGGCAAGGAATCCCTGGTTGATCTATTCCTTGATCCAGATGGTGAACATGGCCTGGGTGGCACAGTCAAACCGAAGGCTTTGCACAAGAAATATGAAGCTTTCTTCCTGCAGCATTTGGGCAAGGCTAAATAAGCATTGAATTAGCCGCGGTAACTTGAACAAAAGAGCGACCATGCTGGTCGCTCTTTTTGCTTCTATCAAGGGAAGGAGTATTCGAATGAAGTTTGATTATGCTTTGAGGCCTAAAGCTTACAAAGCCAATAAGCAATAGCTTAGCAATGAAACGAGTGCTGGCGTTTTTTAAAAAATATTCATGGCGAGAGTTATCTGATGTCAGGGTTTGATCAAACACCTAATTTTTCCATGGGCAATGATATTTTATTTCCGTTCCCTGTGTGCCGGGCTGGTTTTCACGTGTAAAGTTGAAAGCAGAGTAAACTTCAAAATCCTTATAGATCCCCTCATGCAATTCTTGTGGTGCAGGGCCAAATGGGCCAGATGCTTTGACGATCTTCAATAAATACCTGTCCAGTTCTTTGTTTTTGCTGGAGAGCAGAACCTGATTGTCATTTAATATTCCTGCACGGTCAAAGCGGAGCATGAAAATGCCCTTGCCGTACAATTTTTTCTTGTTTTTTACAGGGAAATGTTCGGTTCCACAATCTTCTATTTTTTTTGAAATCGTATTTATATACTCTTGCGCCACTGGGCTGCTGAATTTTGTTGAAGGTGTGATTTTCAGAGGATGGGATTGCGCTTCAATCTCACGGATAATTTGCTCAGCCCGATCGGCTATTTTCTGTTGTTCTGGATCACGTAGCTTCACCGATTTTTTTGCTTCTTGCAGCAAGCGTTGTTGTTCTGCTTCCAGTTTTTTAATTTTGAACTCGTTGTCAGCGATTTGCTTTTCCATGCCGACTGCTGTCTGTGCCTGTGCAAACTGCGCTATCTGCATGGTTATGCTGAGAGTAAAAATAATAAGGAGTGTTGGCCGCATGATATTCCTGATTGCTGACACTTTACATGCCTGTGTCAATAGGCCCTTCATCCAGAACAGGACGAAAAGCTTATAATCATGCTTTACAGCCCGGCTTCGGTCAAGCCGTGGAAACTTGATTTTGCTTAAGAGGCTAACCGTTCTTGTTAGCAATTAATACTTGCTTGGGCGCGCATACGTTTTGATGGAAATTGGCCTGAAGGCTAAAAGCAAAAAACAGGGAACGGCAATTTCGCATTAAAATTACCGTAGATTATTTGCGCAAGCATGCTGATAATGCCCCCATCGCCTGATTTTTAGCTCAGGCAAGCACCGATTCAGGAGTAACCCATGAAAAATAGCATCAGCCAATACCTGTATTCCGTTTGCCGACAGGCAGCGCAAGAGTTTCGTCAGATAGGCCAAAAAGTCGGAGAACGCCTGTTGCGTACACCCTTGCCAAAAATCCTGGTTGTCGTACTGGCCATCGCACTACTGATCACCATTATTCCGCTGATCATTACCTTGTTTATTGCTTTTGTCCTCATCAGGATATTATTGAAAATCATTTCCATGAGCGTGCGGCAAAACCGCGGGAAAGATGCAAACGTGCCGTATGAAAGACGAATCAAGGATATACATTGATTGGATAGTTGCAAAAACAGCCTGACTGCTATCGCACCATCAAATCCCAACACTGAAATTCAGTCCAGGAAAATCCTGAGTCAGATTTTCTTTCACGCTGCTGGGCGTCAGCCCTGTCCAGCGCTTGAAAGAACGCCGGAAATTATTCGCGTCATGAAAACCCAGGTGCATGGCGACTGCCTCATTGTCGTAATGACGGCTCTGGAATAAATACAGGGCGACATGGGTGCGTACCTGATCAAGCTCGGCCTGGAAATGCGTGCCTTCTTTGGCCAGATAGCGTTTCATGCTGGCCGGGCTAACTGCAAATGCAGCCGCCAGTTGCTCCAGGCTAGGGTTACCGCGTATATGGGTCAGCAGATAATCATAGACCGCATTTAACAGACTTTGCGTTTCATCGCTGAGCAAGGCTTCTTGCTGTGCCTGTTGCAAGGCCAGGCTGGCTGCCAGCGCATTACCGCGTGGCCACGGCAAATCCAGATACTCTGTAGAGATCAGTATGGCATCCAGATGGCAATTAAAACGCAGCTCACTGCCGAGGTGCACTTCATGTTGCTCGGTGTGGCGGGCAGCGCTGCGGTTGAAACAGAAGCGCCATGGCAAGCGCACACCACTAAGCCAGCGGCACATCGCAACCACGGCTGTCATATGCATCTCAACTATTGCCGGGCGCAGACTGGGGGCGCCATAGCTATTCATCCAGTACAAGACAGCTACCTCCTTGCCTTCACTGAACCTGGGTCTGAGCAAAGGACATAGTAGGGTAGAATGTGCGCACAAAATCTCCAATGCCTGCCGCAGGCTTTGTGCCTGCAATAATGCATGGCTGACACTGCCAAAATGCCCAGGCAGCATTTGTTGCCCCAACATGAAACTGCTGTCGGCACTGCGCAGGGCTTGCAAGGCATTTGCCAGCAATTGCAGATATTGCAGTGGACTGATATTGCATTGCCCTTGCGTGATCCGTGCCGCCTCAAGGCCTACACTACGCAAGATGAGCTCATCATCGACTTCGCGGCTGCGCGTATAGGCCAATATCTGCGCCGCATGGTACCCGGCTTGCAGGCAGGCGTCTGCAGCCTGATGGAAATGCATTACAAGCCCCTCGTTGCCAACTGCGGCTCAGTAGAGGCAAGTGCACTGGCTTCCACTGCGCGGCTAAGCCTGCTCAGCAAAGTATCCGGCGCATCATCCGCCACAGTGCAGGCATGACGCATGCTGATTTCCAGTGTCACCTCTTTGGCACAATAACGCATCTGCCTGACCATGTTGCACAGATGCACGGCCAATGCCTGCGCCTCTTCCAGGCTGGTGTCATGCAAGACCAGGGCAAACCTGTCGCCCGCATAACGACATAGCACATCCTCATTACGCAGGTTCAGCAAGAGCATATGGCTGACGGCCTGCAAGACACGGTCGCCCTCATGTTGACCATGCTGACGGTTGATCAGATGGAACTGGTCTATGTCCAGCAATACCAGCGCACAGGGTACACCAGGATGGCTGTCCAGTTCCTGCTTGATTTGCAGGCGTAAATAATCAGCATTGCTGAGCTGGGTCACACGGTCAAATGCACGGTGGTCACGGAACAGACGCTCACGCTTTTGCAAATGTTCATTCAGGGTGAACTGTTCTTCGCGCCAGTAATACATGCCGGCAGTGACGATCAGCATACCGGCAAAGACCAGCATGGATTCCAGCCAGTTATCCCAGACATCCGCCTTGGGGATGGCAAAAAACTCATCCAGGCAATCTGCCCATGACCCCAGCATGATGGCCGCCAGGCCAAATGCAAACAGCCGTGTTACCAGCCCTTTGGGGCGGCTGCTGAGCATGATCAGCAACCACAGGCCAGACATGACCGAAGTGCCGCCTTCACCGACGATGTCCATCCACTTCCATTTAATCAAGGGTTTGGGCGTGCCCATATAGGCATACAGAAAAATAAAGGCAATCAATGCCACGCAGGCAGTGATGATGAAGTTTCTATGCAGGCGCAGCATGGAATTTTTAAGCATTGCATTCACATCCTAAGGTCAAGTCGCGCGAGGGTAATTGACATGCGTGACGGGACGATGACATGAGCATTTTTTGACATGGCCTATGGATAGAAAACAACGGGGGTGCAAACGGCTCAGGTCCTTATAACTCCCTCCCCTTCAAGGGGAGGGTTAGGGTGGGGATGGGGTTCGTTTGATTAAGCACATATTCACTACGACAGAAACCCATCCCCATCCCGACCTTCCCCTTGAAGGGGAAGGAGTTAAAAACGATCATGCCGCATACCGCCCCTCTGATGGCGAGGTCATTTCAGCTCACATCTTCGCGATTTACAGTGCGATTTCCTCGTAACGGCAAAGCAGGCTCCCCCCTGTCACAAACCCGACATATGTAACTCCTAGAATCCGCCCACTCTTTGCCATCCATTACCTGCGGAAAATCTCACTCATGAAAACCCTGAAGAAAAAGCCTGTCCCCCAACTATCCATCATCATGCTGGGCATCTCCGCCATGCTGAACGCGCATGCCCAGGGGCCTAACGTGACTGTCAGTGATGCCAGCAGCGTCGTTATCAGCGGCCAGCGCGCCAGTATGCGCAAGGCGCTGGAGATGCAGGAAAAAGCCGACAATATCGTCAGCGTGGTCAGTAGTGATGACATCGGTGGCCTGCCAGACAAAAATGCGGCAGAAGCCTTGGCACGCCTGCCCGGCATTTCTGTCCAGCGTGATCAGGGCGAAGGCCGATATATCGTTGTACGCGGCCTGGGTGCCGATCTGAACGGTGTGACCATCAACAATGCACTTGTGCCCTCACCAGAAGCCAGTCGTCGTGCGGTAGCGCTCGATGTTTTGCCTGCCGGGATGATACGTTCACTGGAGGTCACCAAGACCCTGCGCCCTGAACAGGATGCCAGCTCGCTCGGCGGCGCAGTCGAAGTCAAGAGCCTGACTGCCTTTGATTTGCCAGGGAAATTTTTGACATTAAACACCGGTGCCAGCTATGACCAGGTCACTGGCAAGACCAGCCCTAATGCTGGTCTATTGTGGGCTGACCGTTTTGCTGGCGGCAAGCTGGGTATCGCCGCTGGTATTAGCGCTGAGAAACGCAGCTTTGGCTCAGACAATGTGGAAACCGGTGGTGCCTGGGACAATGGCAAACTGGGTGGATTTGAATTACGTGATTACCTGCCTGTGCGTGAACGTCATGCCTATGCCTTGAACCTGGATTACAAGCCGACAGCATCACAAACTTACTTCATGCATGGTTTTTTGAGCGACTTCAGCGATGATGAAGTACGTGACCGCATCACCATAGGCAGCTTTGCCAGCGGCACTCTGGCCGAAGGTGCAACGACTACGGCGAGAGCAGAACGCCGCATACGCCAGCGCAAATATACCCAGACCATCAGTTCCATCGAGCTGGGCACAGAACAAAAATTCCAGGACTGGAAACTGGATCTGGCAGCAGGCTCGAGTCGCGCCAGCGAAGATACGCCAGAAGCCCTGAATGATGGCCGCTTCCGTGGCAATGCTAATTTTGCGGGCGTTGGTTTTAGCGATGGCGAAATACCCAAAATCATAGGCCCCACCAGCCTGTATGATCCGGCGAACTACAGCTTGAATGCCATCAGCCTGCAACAGCGTTTTTCCAAGGATACTGAACAACATCTGAAATTTGATCTGGCGCGCAAATTCCACTTTGAACAGTTTGAATCAAATCTGAAATTCGGTGCCAAGACCAGCCGTCGTGAAAAGACCAATGACACCAATCAATGGACTTACAACAGCAGCAAAACCAGCAGCGGCAATTACTGGGGGCCGGGCTCTACCTCCATGACAGCCTTCGTGCAAAACCAGGCGCTCGATTATCCCCTGGGTAATATAGGCACAGCCATCAGTGCTGACCTGATACGCGCCCGCGTGGCTGGTCTGGACAGGAATGCTGCCCGCCTGGTGCTGGAATCTGCCATCAATGACTACAAGATCAATGAAAATATTGATGCCGCTTATCTGCAAAACAGCTTCGACATGGATAAGCTGCACATACTGGCCGGTGCCAGGGTAGAACGCACGCAGTTTGATGCCGCTGGCACGCAAGTGACTGGAGGCACCAGCCTGCAAGCCATCAGCCGCCAGCGCAGTTATTCAGACTGGCTGCCGTCGCTGCACCTGCGCTATGACCTGGACCAGAAAACCAGTGTGCGCGCAGCCTGGACCAATGCTGTCGTGCGTGCCAACTTCAGCCAACTGGCACCCGGCATCAACCTCACCAGCACTACCGAGGCAGTTATTGGCAACCCGGATTTGAAACCACTGGAAGCCAGTAATCTTGATCTGGGTGTAGAAAAAATATTGGCGCATGATGGCAGCGTATCAGCCTATCTGTTCAACAAGAATATCAAGAACTTCACCTATACCACCAACCTGGCCGGTTCTGGCGCATGGCAAGGCTATACCAGTGCTGTCTCTTATGCGAATGGTGAAACCGCCAATGTAAAAGGTCTGGAACTGTCTTACTCACAGCCTTTGCGTATGTTGTCAGCCCCGTGGAAATACCTGATCGTTGGTGCGAATGCCAGCTTCACACGCTCCAGTGCTGAGATTGCCCGTTTTGATACTGCAACCGGAAAATCTCGCAGCCGTTCCATCAGCCTGCCCGGTCAGTCTGACCGTGTCATGAACCTGATGCTGGGTTATGAACATGGCCGCGTCAGCAGCCGCCTTGCGCTCAACTATAAATCCCCTTACCTGCTGGAACTGGGCACGGATATTTTGCGCGCAGATCAGGACCGTATTGTTGATACCCAAAAACAGCTCGATTTTTCGCTGGCCTATCAACTCAGCAAGCGCTTCCAACTGGTCTTTGAAGCGGCAAACCTGAACAATGAAAAATACTATGTTTACCAAGGTGCACATCAGTACAACGCGCAATATGAACAATATGGACGTACTTACAAAATCAGCCTGAAAGCCAGCGTATTCTGATGAGCATGAAAACGATGAAAACAAAATATCTGATATCGAGCCTGACTTCAATACTGGCCTTTTCCTGCGCCTTTGCAGCAGGTGTGCCACCCGCAGTCACTGGCAAAGCCCAGGAAATAATCGCCCTGCCAGATGGCGGCTGGCTCACGCTGGACAAACAAGGCGTGCGCTTTCTGGATGCACAAGGCAAGGAACGCAGCAAAGTCAGCATGCGGGCAAAGCACCTTGATGCCCGGCCCCATGCAGATGGCATGCTGGCGGTATTTACCGATGCTGATACGCAAAAGACGCATGCCTATGTAGCAGATCAGAAAACCGGGCAACTGCGTTTGCAAACCAGCATGGCTTCTCCTGATTTTTCACTGGAAAGCATGTGCCTGTACCGTGATGCGCAACAGCTCGATCATGTCTTCCTGATTGGCAAGGAAGGACTGAGCGAGCAATGGGTGCTGCATAAAGGCAGCGCGCAACTGGTACGCAAGCTGGCGCTGCCACCACACAGCAAGCATTGCCGTGTCGATGACCAGAGCCAGACCTTGTACCTGAGCGTACCAGAGACCGGCGTCTGGGCATTTACGGCTGAAGCAGAAACTGCAGCCAGACTGAAGCCTGTCGCCATGGCTGCGCCGTTTGGCAAATTGCAGGGTAGTGCTACAGCCATCAGTGCGCTGCCAGGTGGAGTGGCGGTGCTGGATGCCAGCGGCAAGAAACTGCATCTGTATCGCCAGAAGGATGGTCAACATTTTCAGCCTGAGCAAATCGTGAACCTGCCGTACAGTGCAACGAATGTCCATGTGCAGGCATCCAGCAATAACAGCAATAAACTGGATTTCCTGCTGCAGGATGAACAGGCAAAAACCTGGCGCGCCAGCAGCGCCGCCTGGAAGCAGTCAGCAACAACAGAAATAGTCGTCATCGAACCCACGGTGCAAACCGATACTGTCGCTCGCCATGGTGATGCTGCTGATGATCCCGCCATCTGGGTGCACCCGCAAGATGCCAGGCTTTCCCGCGTGCTGGGCACCAACAAGAAACAGGGTTTGCTGGTGTATGACATGCAGGGCAAGCAAACCCAGTTGCTGGAAAGCGGACGTCTGAACAATGTCGATGTACGCCAGAATATCAAATGGGGTCAGCAGAGTTTTGATATCGCCATGGCGACTCAGCGTGATGAAAACAGTCTGGTGTTATATGTCATCAATGACCAGGGCCAAGTGACAGAGGCAGCCCGCTTCCCTACCAAGCTGGACAAGATCTACGGCTTTTGCCTGTACCAGCCACGCACTGGCGGTCTGGAAGCCTTTGTGAATGACAAGGATGGCACTTACCAGCAGTTCCGCATCGCTCACAATGAGCAGGGTTTCAGCAGCAGCCTGGTGCGCAGTTTCAAGCTGGCCAGTCAGCCGGAAGGCTGTGTCGCTGACGACAAGACTGACCGCCTGTTCATGGGCGAAGAAAAGCGCGGCATATGGGTCACGTCTGCCAAGGCAGATCAGCCAGCCGATTTACAAATGGTGATGCCCGTTGGCAAGCAACTGGTAGCCGATGTTGAAGGCCTGGCTATGTACTTTGGTGAACAGAAAAATTACCTGCTGGTATCGAGCCAGGGTGACAGCAGTTATCTGGTGCTGGAAGCGCAAGCTCCTTATCGCCTGCGCGGCAAGTTTCGCGTAGGCATGAATCTGGCGAAGGGTATTGACGGCACTTCAGAAACAGATGGGATAGAGGTAAGTTCTGTCAACTTTGGGGGCGAGTTTGCAATAGGCATGCTGGTCGTGCAAGATGGTTACAAGCGCTTGCCAGATGGCACGCAAAACTTCAAATATATACCCTGGTCTGCGATTGCCAGGGCGTTCAAGCTGGAATGACTCAGTCATTAAATAAACGCACCAGATCAGTGCTGCAACAGAACTGGTGCGGTACAAATTGATGACAATTTGCGGACACTTTTCCAAAAGTCTGTCTTGCCCCACAGACTATGATGATAGGACGATAAAATAGACGATGGGGCAGCAAATTGAAAGCTCGACATATATTCCTGACAGGCAGCTTGTGCCTGATGAGCAGCTTGCTGGCGGCCTGTGGTGGTGGCAGCTCAACTGCTAGCAACCCGGTGGTCACACCACAGAGCACTAGTCTCAGTTTGCGTGGCACGGCGGCAATAGGCAAGGCCATCGCTGATTCGGCTGTCACTTACAAATGCCGCACCGGCACAGGGGCGACCAGGACGGGGGCAGATGGCACGTTCGAAATCAGTCTGCCTGCAGGTAGCGCACTGCCCTGCATACTGGAAACCTCCAATCCTGCAAACGACAAAAAACTGCATGCGCTTGCGGTCAATACTGGTGTCATCAACCTGACGCCCTTGACCGAGATGCTTTCTACCCGCCTCATGCGTACCGATATGGCAGTATTTTTTACCAATCCTGATCTCGATGCGGTAACAAAAACCCTGACCAGCGCGAATGTCACAGCAGCGCAAGCCGAAATTCGCAATCTACTCAGTGGCTTGCTCGACACCAGTAGCTTAAGTGACTTTTACAGCACACCGCTGAAAGCAGCCACCAGCGCCAGCCCCGCCAGTGGCGATGCTCAGGACAAAATACTGGATACCCTGAACCTGGCATTGGCGGCAAATTTATATGATCCGCTACTCACCACGCTGGTGAAAACAAATCCACCTGCCAGCCTCCCGGTATTTGGCCGCGCTGGTTGCCTGATACAGTTAGCCGACAAACAGTTCATGTCATGTAGCGGCCCCGGTCTTTGGGAAACTGCAGCCTATATTGATATTATCCCTGGTGCACTGATCATGGCACCTGGTAGCAAACGCGTGTTTACTGCCGCAATGAATTATCCACCACTTATCGATTACATACGCCAGCCTGTCACCTGGCAGGTAGTGGAAGCCGATGGTGGCACTATCAATATCAATGGCGAATACACTGCACCCAACAAGCCTGGTACTTATCATGTCAGGGCACAACGCGAAGATTACCCTTCACTTAGCACAACTGCTCTGGTGGTCGTGGATAACAGTACACCAGACTTTGTACCAACGCTGAGCGTAGATAGGCACATAGTCAATGTGATGCCGGGTGCCACCATGAACTTACTGGCAAGTATTAATTACCCGCCTAATGTCAACTATATACGCCAGCCAGTGACCTGGAGTGTCATTGAAGCCGACGGCGGCAGCATTAACTTGTCAGGTAACTACGTAGCGCCAACAAAAATTGGTACTTATCACGTCAAAGTGCAGAGAGATGACTTTCCGTCTATATACGTAATACTCGATATTTTGGTAAATTACCCCCCTGATTAAAATAGGATAGCCAAAAAACCGCCCCAGCTGCGTTACACTGTCTAGCCGTACAGTTGTACTGTCGTCGCCAGTGGTGAAGTAGGGGTTTCAGACAAGAAATTGTCTGCCGACGAAACGAATCGCCCTTTCAAGGGCGGTTTCCTTTGCGGTAGCTCTTGCCGGAACAATTTTTTGACTATCCTAGCTTGCAAGATTCCTCTGAGCGCGTATGCTATCGACAGGCCTTGGGTGATTGCAAAATAAAGTTAAATTAGAAGTTGCTTTTGAGAATTTATTGACTATCATACAGACAGTCGATCATTCCTCAAGGCAACTTTTAGCATTCTGCTCAAACCGCAGCATGCAAACTCATGTAGCAATTGCCTATGAGTGGAGGAATCGCCAAATGTTTACCGGGAGAAAGTCATGGACAGGTTGGAAATTTTTAAAAGCATAGCCGCAGAGGTTAATCGTGGGGACATCGTCTTCCCTACCAATGTGGAAGCTTCGCTAAGACTACAACGCACCCTGGACGATCCCGATTGCCATCTGGACGCAGCGGCAAAGCTCATTATGGCCGACCCCCTGCTGTCTGCCCGCACAGTTGCCATCGCCAATTCGGCAGCATATCGCCGTACCACGAATGAAATCACCCACGTCAGGCTGGCAGTCAACCGCCTCGGTTTCCGTACCCTGAAAGCCATGCTGGCCGCCGTCATCGTGCGCCAACTGAATAGCAAGACCACTGACCCGGTTTTAAAGCACAAGGCCGACAGATTGTGGGAACACTCTGCCCATGTCTCTTCCTTGGCGCAGGTGATTGCCAAGCAGGTCACCAGGGTTGATCCTGAAACTGCCATGTTTGCCGGTATCGTCCATGAAATCGGTGGCTTTTACCTGATCTCACGTGCAGAAGAATTCCCTGGCTTGCTTGATGGCGAACCAGAAATCTGGATTGAATATGGCGAACGTATGATAGGCCGCGGCATCATGCGCCAGCTTGGCATACCAGACAGCGTCATGCAGGCTGTAGAAGCCATGTGGCATGGCGTTTGCGCCTTCCCGCCAGAGTCCCTGGGGGACACCTTGATCCTGGCCAATGACATCGCACCGGTACTATCGCCTTTGCATGATGTCGATAGGGAATACAACAAACGCTTTGCCCGTCGCCTGAATTTTGATACTGAAGACAGCAGCTTCCAGATCATCATGGAAGAGCAGGAAGAACAGATCGATACTCTGGCTACTGCACTGATGATGTAATAAAGAAGCGAAAGAAGCAAAACCTCAGATCACTATCCGCCAGCCCTTTTTGTTCATGACAAATGCCAGGGCGGCAAATACCAAAGTAAAGCATGCTGCATAGGCGAAGGATGAAAATTCTTCGCCTGTTTGCTTTTGCAGCACAGCTACAAATACATGCTGGTAGATCGCATTTGCCCACCCAGTCCAGGCCAGCACACAAGTTGCCAGCCATGCGCCCGCATAAACGGCTACCGCATTCACACCCAGGCTTTTACCAATCGCTGGCCAGCCCTGCCTGTCTATCAGCATGTGCATGCCCAGCAACAGCAAAATCGCCCAGGCACTGGTCCAGCACACAAAAGATGGCGTCCACAGTTGTTTATTGAAAGGCAGATATACTGACCAGATCTGCGCCAGCAATACCAAGCCAGCCGCACCTGCGAGCATGTGCATCAACTGCGTATCACGCATTGCCCTGCCCGCCCAGACGCCAGTCAAGACACTCATCATTGCCATCACTGTAGAAAGCAAACCTTCCGGCTCTTGCGCGAGACCGGTTTGTGCATCAAAGCTATACGCCAGTTTGCCGAGCATGGCAGTATCTATTTTATCGACCAGGTTCAGATGTGGCTCATACGAACCGCCCCAGCCCAGCAAAGCCCAATGGGCGAGCATGGCCGCGAGGGAAAGCAAAGCCAGGCTGGACAATTGCCGCACATAGGTAATCAGGCAAGCTACTGCTGCATAACAGATACCGATGCGCTGCAAGACTCCAAGCAAACGGAACTGACGCCCGTCTATCAAGGCCCAGGCAATGAGATGCAGAACAATACCGAGCATGACCAGACGCAAACCGCGCCAGAGTATTTTCTTGCGTATATCAACAATGTTGCCAGCTTTACTGATTTGCGCATCCACAGACATCGCTAAAGACGCGCCCATGATGAACAAGAAGAACGGGAAGATAAAATCCGCAGGTGTACAGCCATGCCAGGCCGCATGCTCCAGCCAGGGATACACATGCGACCAGTCACCGGCATTGTTTACCAATAGCATGGCAGCAACCGTAAGGCCGCGCATCGCATCCAATGCTGCAAAACGTTTTACTGTAAGCATATCCAGCTTCCGGGTGTGCTGAGACCAGTACAGAAATACCAATTCAGCCAGGCAAGCTTACCTGGCATCAAGAAAAATCTCAGAATGGCTAAGCGATGGCTTAATACCAGTGCTAAAATCTGACAAAGTGGTATTTAATCTGGCCTCTTATAAAAAAATAGAAAAAGCTTTTACCATTTCATAGTAAAAATACGGAAATATCTCCTCAAACATCTGCATTATTTGAGGTCAATTTCATCCTTGCCACATCTTACTGGCACTTAAGTGGCATTGTAAATATAAAACCAGTTGACCAGCAATTTTGCGGCTTGTATGTTTGCATTGCTGGCAGATAAAAACAAAAATAATATAAACGCACCGGGTTTAAGAACACCCTCAACTAGAGACACGTAACCAGAGACAAGTACATGAGCATAGAAAACACCAAGATTCCTCCGCCAATGCGCTGGGTACCCAGCCTGTATCTGGCATCTGGCCTGCCGTTTTATGCTGTCGCCCTGATCGCCGGGCTGATGTATAAAAGTATGGGAGTACCGAACGATCAGATCGCCCACTGGACAGGGCTGGTCGGGCTGGCCTGGGTGTTCAAGTCTTTATGGAGTCCCTTCCTGGAAGCTGCTGGCAGCAAGAAAATGCTGGTAGTCCTGTTCCAGTTGACGGGTGGTGTGTCGCTGGGTTTGCTGGCACTGTCGCTGCAACTGCCTGCTTATTTTGCGATCAGCATTGCCCTGCTTGGCGTGGTTGCCATTGCCTCTGCCACCCATGATATTGCCGCCGACGGTTTGTACATGGCCAGCCTGAGCAACACCCAGCAAGCCAGTTATGCTGGCTGGCAAGGCGCATTTTTTAATGCGGCAAAATTCATTACCCTCGGGCCTTTGGTGTATCTGGCCGGTTATCTGGAAAAAAGCCTGCCACCGGCACAAGCGTGGACGATCATTTTTGCCATCATGGGCGTGCTCTTGTTCGGTCTGGGTTTGTATAACAGCTGGTCGCTGCCAGGCACTAAAAATACAGAAAGCAAGGAGTCTGTACATAGCATCTTCGTCACCTTGCAAGACGTGATCGTTGAATTCTTTAAAAAGCCCGGTATCTGGCTGGCGATCGTATTCATCATCCTGTTCCGCGCGGCGGAAGGTCAGATACAAACCATAGGCCCCTTGTTCTTGCGCGAAGCCAAAAACCTCGGTGGCCTGGGTCTGACCACTGACCAGGTCGGCACTGCTTATGGTATTGCTGGCACGATCGCATTCCTGGGTGGCAGCATACTGGGTGGTTACTTTGCCTCATGGCTGGGCTTGAAACGTGCCCTGCCATGGTTGATACTGGCGATGAATACCCCAAACCTGGCGTTCTTCTTCCTCAGCAGCAGCCTGCCAGAAAGCATGACCGTCATCACAGCAGCGCTGGCATTCGAAATGTTTGGCTATGGCTTTGGTTTCGTCGGCCTGATCCTGTTCATCATGCAGGTGGTTGCGCCTGGCAAATACCAGACAGCTCACTATGCGCTGGGCACGGGCGTCATGCAGCTGGGCTTTGTGTTCTTCAAGACCATCAGCGGTGATATACAGGTCGCTCTGGGTTATCAGAACTTCTTCCTATGGGTTCTGCTCAGCGCCATTCCTGTACTGGTCATGACACGCTTTGTCTCTTTTGGTGACAGTGCCGGCGGCAAAGAAGGCAGCAGCAAGGCTGCGCCTGAAGGCATGGCAAAAACTGCCGACGCCTGATCATCTTTCTCTCAATGATGCGGACAGCGGTTCGCATCATTCCGCAACACCTGCAAGCCCTCCCCTCTCTGGAAACAACACCAGCCGAAGACAAATTCATTTCCCCTTTACTATCTTATCAAAAAGGATTGTAATTATAATCATGCGCAAACATGTACAACAGCGCATGACTATCTAACCGGGAGATCTATCTTGCATTCGATCACAACCAACACATTGCGCCAATTAACTGTCGTCGGTTTATTGCTGATGAGCACTAATCTGCTGGCACAAAATTCAGGTGTTACCCGCACCCCTGTGATACAGGCCGATTCGTCGATTCCCGGAAAGGAAGATTACATCTTTCGTATTGATGTAGCTGGAGGTGGCAAGGTCGATTGGCATACCCATCCTGGTGATGAAATCAGCTATGTCATGCATGGCGAATTGGAATTACTGCTCGCCAATCAAGCACCACGTAAAATAAAACCGGGGGAAGGATTTGTCATACCTGCCGGCGTCGTCCATAGTGCAAAAAACCATGGCAAAGACCCCGTTAAACTGGTTGGCGTATATGTCGTCGAAAAAGGCCAGCCAGTGGCCTCACCAGCATCGCCACCAGCGCCTTGATTCGGTCAGTCAATCGGACCAAGCGCATCAATTTGTATAGCGTTTGAAAATGGCATCGAGCTCGCCACTCTTTTTCAGGGTGGCGATAGCGGCATTCAGGCGCGGCAGGGCATCGGCTTTGGATGGATGCAGCCTCAGCATCATCTCGCTTTCATCTATCATGCGGCCTTCATCGCAGGCATAGCGCTGCGCATCGACCTTGGTCCAGTATTGCCGTACATAGTTGCTGATGATAATCTGGTCAAAGCGCTTCGCCCTTAAGGTGAGCAAGAGATTAGGAGAATTAAAAATATCCTCCCTCTGTATCTTGCCACTGGCAAAGGCTGCATCAAATTCAGGATACGAATAACCCGAGATCACTCCCACTTTTTGCCCATAAAAATCGCTGACTGCCTGCTCTTTTGGTGTCTCACCAGGGCGGAAACATAGAACAGCCCTCGGCAAGCCAAAGGCAATGCTATACACACCAGGCACGGGCGAACTTGTGCGCCATTTTGGATTTGCCCCGACTTCCATATCAAGCTGCCCGTCTTCAAATGACTTGAGCAAGCGGCGCATAGGCAGATAGCGCTGCTCCAGTTTGTCGCCACTGAGTTTGACAATTGCTGCCATCAAATCCGGGAATATACCTCTGGGGCCACTCTTGTCCAGCATAACAAAGGGGGCATCGCCGCCCTCGTAATAAGCAATGCGAAAAGTGTCTGCCATTGCTGGCGATGCAACAAGCACCGTCGCTGCAAACATCCATTTCTTCATCATTGCATTCTCATCCCTGAATTAAATCCATGTGACCAGATCACGCTATCGCTGATACCACGCAGTTTACGTTAAAAAACGACGGATACTTTCCAGAAGTGATTCATATTTGCAAATTATGGTTAAGCCCTGGCAATGGCATACACCTGCATTGCCACCTGTACTGCCGTCATTCAAGCCCTGAAAACCGTCACTGGTCGCATATCAGGACTGGCCTGCTTGTCGAAAATATCAGTTGCAGCTATCTTAGCTTCATGAATACCGCGACTACAACGACACCAAGATGGCCAGCACTGCCGAGAATGCGACAAATTGTCGTAGTGCTTATCATCAGCCTGCTGATCGCCTGGGTGACCACACCGATCTTCCAGTCACCTTTATGGCTGGTGCTCAGGCGCACGACCTTCATCGCCATGGTCATGCTGCTGGCGTTCACAGTCTCCGGCACCTGGCGTTTGCTGTGGCTGCCACGCTGGATACCTCGCTGGCTGGTGCGGGTAGCCGCAGTCTGTCTGCTGGCACCATTTGCCAGCCTGGCTGCCTATGTAACGATTGCCGGTAGTTTCATGAACTTCATCAAGGCGAATAATCTTTTGTCCGGGTTTGCCACCAGCACGATCTTTGCGCTGTTTTTTGGTCCCCTCATTGCCGTCGCTGCCATCAAGCGCGAAGACAAGCAACGTGAACGTGCAGACCGCCTGCAACTGGAACTGGAAAAGAGCGCCCTGGAACGCGAAGTACTCGATGCCCGCCTGCGTTTATTGCAGGCACAGATAGAACCGCACTTCCTGTTCAATACCCTGGCAAATGTGCAAGCACTGGTGGAAGCTGGTTCAGAGAATGCAGCACCGGTCCTGCGCCACCTGATTGCCTACCTGCGCGCCGCAATGCCGCGCCTGAATGATGCGGAGGCAACGCTGGAAAACGAAATGCAGTTAGTCAGCGCCTATCTCGAAATCATGCACATGCGCATGCCTGACCGTTTGCAATTTGAGCTGAGTCTCACACCTGAACTCAAGGATTTACGTTTTCCGGCAATGTCCTTGCTGACCCTGGTAGAAAATGCCGTACGCCACGGCATAGACCCCAGCACAGAAGGTGGTCGTATAGAAATCGGCGGCAAGCAGGACGCAAACAACACAGTCACGCTTTGGGTAGCCGATACCGGCATAGGCATGGCAGAGACTGCCGTACCAGGCACAGGTCTGGCAAATGTGAAAGCGCGGCTGCAAGCATGCTTTGGCAAAGATGCGCGTATCGATTTGCATGAGCAAACACCGCATGGTTTACGTGTCGAATTAATTTTCCATCCGGGGGCCAAGGCATGAACACAATGAGCAAACAGGTCACTGCGCTGATCGCCGATGACGAACCTTTGTTGAGGGAACATCTGCGTAGCAACCTGGCACGCTTGTGGCCAGGACTGCATATCGTCGATGAAGCCCGCAATGGCCGTGAAGCGGTGGAGATGTTTGACATCCATCAGCCCGACATCGTCTTTCTGGATGTGCACATGCCAGGCTTAAATGGCATAGAGGCCGCAAGGTCTATCGCACGCAGAGCGCATATCGTCTTCTTTACCGCCTATGAACAATATGCTGTACAGGCGTTTGAGCAAGGTGCCCTTGATTACCTCGTCAAGCCCATCATAGAAGCGCGCCTGGCGGATACCATCACGCGCCTGCAACAGCGCCTGACACAAACAATAGATACAAGCTCCAGCTATGAGGCTCTGCTTGACCGCATGGCCAGCGACATGCGCCAGCGCAGTCAAAAACCAAACTACCTGCAATGGATAAAAGCCTCGGTAGGCAATAGCGTGCGCCTGATCCCGGTAGAACAAATCGCCTTCCTGCGCTCTGACGACAAATACACCCTGGTCGTCTGGGAAGGCGGCGAGGCTCTGATACGCAAGAGCATACGTGAACTCAGCGATGAACTTGACCCCGACCGTTTTGCACAAACCCATCGCTCTGTCATCGTCAACCTGCACTATGTCAGCGAGGTCACTCGCGGCATGAATGAAACTGCCGAACTGCATATACGCGGCCGCCCCGATGTCTTGCCAGTCAGCCGCAGCTACCTTCATCTTTTCAGGCAGATGTAGCGTCGCACTGATTTTCTGCATTAACAAACCTTAAAAGCAAACCCGCCTTTGCAGGCACGCTCACGCGTGCTCGGCAGGATCAGACACGACTAATTCACATGAGCAAAAAGGAGTTTTCAAATGACGCAAGAGACCGTTTTCGAAACGAACAATATATTTCCTACGCAGGTTGCACCACCATTGAAAAAATATGGAATAGAAAAACTTTCCCGTGCCAGCCTGAAATATGCTGCAGGACTGTGGTTCTTAGTTGCCATCATAGGCCAGCTTTTATTCGTCTACTACATTCTGGGTTTTTACGTTCTGTCAGCAATAAAAGGTAATCTTGCAGCATGGAGTGATGTACTGCCACACGGCTATATCAAGGGTGACAGTGCAGGCAATTTCGCTATCATCACCCATATCTTTCTAGCGGCCAGCATTACCCTCGCGGGCATCCTGCAAATGATCCCGCAAATCCGCGCACGGGCACCAAGATTCCATCGCTGGAACGGGCGCATTTATCTATCAAGCCTGGTCATTGCTGCCACGACCGGTTTATACATGGTGTGGTTTCGCAATGGCGTTGGTGACTTTACCCAGCATCTGGGTGTCAGCCTGAATGCAGTATTAATCCTGGTCTGCTCAGCCATGGCCTTGCGCCATGCTCTCGCCCGTCAGTTTGCCCTGCACCGTCGCTGGGCATTGCGTCTGTTCCTGCTGGCGAACGGTGTCTGGTTCTTCCGCATAGGCCTGATGTTCTGGATAGCCGTCAATCACGGCCCAGCAGGTTTCAATCCCAAGACTTTTGAGGGACCTGTCCTGAGCTTCATTTCCTTTGCCAATTCCCTGATACCGCTGCTCATCTGTGAATTATACTTGCGTGCGCAAGACAGCAAGAACAAAGCAGTTCACTTCAGCATGGCCGGGGCATTGCTGGTTTTGAGTGCCGCCAGTGGCATGGGCATCTTTGTGGCGTTTATGGGCATGTGGCTGCCGCATCTATAACCACCGATTATTTAGAGGTGATCATGGGTGACAGGTGGATATGTTTCAATAGCCAGGCATTATCCTTTTTAAACCAGACCATCGTGATCAGCGATTTACCTTCAACGACTGTCGCACCGGGCTTGGTAATCGCACCAACACGGGTGCCAGTGACTATCGCTGCATCACCTGTGGCCTTGATCTGCACATCGACAAGACGCAAATCGATTTGCGCACCGGATTTGAATAGTCCGGCAAATGCATTTGCATCGAGTTGCAAGAGCTTGTCAGATTCAGCGACGAATTCAGTAAAACCTTCAGTGTCAAGATAACTGGCAACTGCTGTTAAATTACGTTGGCTGACACTGCTGAAAAAATCGACTGATGCGGCTTTTACTGCATCTTCCCCGCTGGTATTTTCTGCCCTGGCAAGGGACATGCTCAAGGTGAATAAAACCGTAGTCAAAATGTTGACGAATGAGCGGCTAATGATAGTTGTCATGTTGTTTGATCTCTACAAAAAAGAGTGCATGACACGCATGCACTCTCAACAATTGGCTTGGGCTTGGGCTTGGGCTTATGCTTTCACTTCAAAGCCCAGCACAATCAGCGCAATTTCTGCCGCCTGCTGGTCTTGCAGTGCATTACCACCTGAGATACCTATGCCGCCTATGATTTTGCCATTTTCAATAATGGGGCAACCACCACCAACTGCCACCAGACGCGGCCTGTGGGCAAGTTGGGCCACCACGTCATTGCTAATGATTGCTGTCCAGGTATTGGTAGGCAAGCCAAACGAAGCTGCCGTCCAGGCTTTGTCGATCGCCACATCCACCGTCAAAAATGCGGCGCTGTCTGCACGTTCAAATGCTTTCAGGTGACCTGCATTGTCAGTGACAGCTATCGTGACATCGATACCTATATCACGGGCTGCAGCACTAGCTGCGGTGATCAGGGCATGCGCGGCATCGCGGGTGATGCTGGCAGCCGTAAATGATTTATTGATGTTCGTAGTTTGCATAAAAACTTTCTGGTAAATTTTGGTGAGATTAAATTAAAAGCCTTGCAGAACAACCTTGCCTTGCGCCTTGCCGCTTTCTATCAGGGCGTGCGCCTTGCGCAAGTTTGCCGCATTGATCTTGCCAAAATTCGCATTCACAGTTGTGCGCACTTTACCTGCATCCACCAGTGCGGCAACTTCTGCCAGCAACTTGCCTTGCTCATCCATATCGACGGTCTTGAACATTGAGCGGGTGAACATCATTTCCCAGTGCAGGGAGATGGATTTGCCTTTCAACTGCATCAAGTCCAGCGCTACCATGTCGTCAATCACGGCCAGCTTGCCCTGTGGCTTCAGGCTGGCGATGATTTCTGCATAGTGCTGCGCTGTCTGCGTCAGGCCAGCGACGATATCGACTTCATTGATGCCTATGGCTTTCAATTCAGCACTCAAGGGTTTCGAATGATCGATCACTGCATGCGCCCCCAGATCCAGGCACCACTGACGTGTCTCTGCACGTGAGGCAGTAGCAATCACACGCAATTGCGTCAACTGGCGTGCCAGTTGTATGAGGATGGAACCAACACCACCGGCACCACCTATCACCAGCAAGGTCTGGCCTGCGCCACCATTCTTGGCAACGCCCAGGCGTTCAAACAACAATTCATAGGCGGTAATCGTGGTCAGCGGCAGGGCGGCAGCCTGTGCATCATCCAGCGTAGTGGGTGCTTTGGCGACGATGCGCTCATCCACCGCATGCAATTCACTGTTTGCGCCGGCGCGGTCTATCGCGCCAGCATAATAAACGCGGTCGCCCGCTTTAAAATTACTGACTGCAGCACCAACTTCTTCAACGATGCCCACCGCATCCCAGCCCAGCACATTCAACTGGCCTTCAGCAGGTGCGCGACCCAGCCTGACCTTGGTATCGACAGGGTTGACGGAGATGGCATTCACGCGCACCAGCAGGTCACGCGCTTCCAGCACTGGTTTTGGCAATTCCACATCTTCCAGCGACGCTGTGTTATCGATAGGTAAAGAGTGGCGGTAAGCAATGGCTTTCATGTTGAGTCCTTGAGTATGTTGAATATGTTAAGTATCGGTATGGTGTCCAGAAACATTTCCAGATCAGTGCAGGCATTGTAGAATCTGAAGCATGAATTGATAAGACCGATAAATAACTAATACTTTCAAATGAAAATTGAAAATCTCAGCGACCTGCATGTACTCGTGCAAACCGCACGCTGCGGCTCACTCTCAGGCGCAGCCAGCGTACTGGGCATGACACCCGCAGCTGCCAGCGCGACCCTCAAACGACTGGAAACCCAGCTGGGCACCCGCCTGTTTGAACGATCGACCCGCGCCCTGCGCATCACCGCCCAGGGGCAAATCCTGCTCGACTATGCGCAAAGGGCATTTGATTTGCTCGATGAAGGCGAATCCCAGGTATCAGAAGCCCGCACTGCCCTGGTAGGCACGATACGCGTCGCCGCCCCTTCCGACCTGACCCGCACCACCCTGCTGCCCTGGCTGAATGAATTTCTGGCCCTGCATCCCGGCGTGCAACTGGCGCTGAGTGTCGGCGACAGGCCTCTGGACGTAGTGCGCGATGAAGTCGATGTAGCAATAAGATATGGCACCCTGACAGACTCACGCCTGGTCGCCAGGGTACTGGCACAAAGCCGCCCCATACTCTGCGCCGCCCCCAGCTACCTGGCACGCCACCCCGCCCCGCAAACACCGCAAGACCTGACACACCACAATTGCCTGCTGTTCGAACGCAGCAGCCGCTTGCACAAAACCTGGCGCTTTGCGCAAAACGGCAAATGGAAAGAAGTCAGAGTAAAAGGCGACCGCAGCGCCGATGACGCCTCATTGGCCCGCATGTGGGCAATAGCTGGTGCTGGCATCATTTTCAAATCACTGATTGATGTCAGACAAGAGCTGGAGGATGGCAGCCTGGTGGCGCTGCTGACGGACTGGGAGACTGAGGCTTATCCGCTGCATGCACTGCTGCCCAGTGGGCGTTTCATACCGAACCGGGTGCGGGCGCTGGTAGAGTTTTTGGCTGGGAAGTTTGCTTCACTATGAATCAACGGACTAAAGAATACTCAGTCAAATGCAGCAGCCTTAGCCGCCTCAAAACTAGCCTCATATTTTTCAACTTTTGCCTTATCACAAACGCTGCACAAAATTCTTGCTCCTTTTCCAGTCAACATTAGTTTCGAACCTAATTTACATTTTTCACATGGGCCAGTTCCTAATGCTGAAAAATTTATGTAAGGGAAGAACCATTGGCACTGCGTATTAGGTAATTTGGCAGAAAGCCAAGCATATTCCTCCATTGAAAGCCGCCCTCCAATACTAAGATTCTGCAGTCCTTTTAAATTTCCCAGAGCTTTGATCGATGAGATATGTGAAGTATCAATACAAAGTGATTTGAGCCAGGTCATCTTGGCAAAAGGCTCAATCGAACCCAAATTTTGACGTGACCACATACTTCCGGTAACCGACAAAGATTCAAGCACGGTCAAATCAAGCAGCGGAGAAAAATCTGAAATCGATTTGAAATTTTCAATCTCCAAAACCTTTAATTGACTCAGTTTTCGCAATGGATCTAAAGAGTCAATTTTCGTGGAGCTTCCTATAGTCAATCGTCGCAAATTTTGAAGCTGCTCAATACCCTGTAAAGATTTTAGATTGCTCCACTTAATTTGCAAATGCTCCAGAGCAGGCATTTTGCATGCAGCATCAAATACTGATTGAGTTACATGAGTCCAAAGGCTTAATCTGCGCACATTAGTAAGTTCGGGAAGTTTAGCGCTCCAAAGTTGTATCACTTTCTTCTTTTCATTGTCAGGAACGGCACCAAGGTCCCAGCTCAGTGCCAATGTTTCCCCTCCATCGTAAGCATCTGGATAAATAATCGACTTTGGCCAATTCACAACAGCTTGCCAGTCTTCCAAATCAGGTAAATTACTTTGTTTGTTCATGTTGCTCTTTAGATTACAATATATACAATCAGAATGCGCGCTTATGCATGAACTATACCTTACGCGGATTGTCGCTTACGTCCCCCGCCTCACTGCACAGGAGAAAGGAAATATCACATGTCTGAAGAAGAAAAAGTCAAAGGCCCTGCTTCTTATTTTCCATCTATAGAAAAGAAATATGGCAAACCCATCCAGCACTGGCTGGACCTGGTTCAGCAAAACAAAGGTTTAAAGTACATGGAAATCGTCAACAAGCTCAAGGCTGAACATGAGATGGGCCATGGTCACGCCAATGCCATCGTTGCTTATGCTTTGAGTGACGGCAAGAAATAATTTGTCGGATGTGCTGGCAGGCTTGTTGTCATTGTCCTGGAAGTTACTCTACTAGAATAACTTCCATCACCACCTTGATGTTACTGACCTAACGCGACGCCCTTGTTGTCAAACACATGGCATCTATGCCCCGGCAGTTGTATACAGAGATCAGCTCCTGCATACAAGTCTGAAGTATCTGCTGGCAGCTTGATAGCAAACAGGTTTTCTTCACCCGCCAGCGTCGCATAGACGATGGCAGCATCCCCCAGATGTTCAACAAAACTGATACAAACTTCGAGCTGGTTGCTGTGCTCTGTGGTTTGTGATGCCAGCAGGATGTGTTCTGCCCTGATGCCGAGGCTGACTTCGTCGCCTGTCTGTAAATTGCTGGCATCAAGCTGGACGTTGATATGTGTGCCAGCGGCCAATTGCAGTTCTATCTCATTACCAAGATTGCGCAATACCTTTGCCTTGACGATGTTCATCTTCGGTGAACCGAGGAAGCCTGCGACGAAGAGATTCGCGGGTTTGTCGTAGAGTTCCAGCGGCGCGCCTATTTGTTCTATCTTGCCGCCGTTAAAGACTGCTATGCGCTGGCCCAGGGTCATGGCTTCTACCTGGTCGTGCGTGACGTAGATCATGGTGGCAGCAAGCTCTCTGTGCAGCTTGCTGAGTTCTATGCGCATTTGTACGCGCAGGCTGGCGTCGAGATTGGATAGTGGTTCATCAAACAGGAACAGGCCGGGCTTGCGCACGATGGCGCGGCCTATGGCGACGCGCTGGCGCTGGCCGCCGGACAGGTCACGCGGCTTGCGTTGCAGCAGATGTGTCATTTGCAAAATGCTGGCGGCGTGTTGCACGGCTGTGTCTATCTCGGCCTTGCTCATGCTGGTGAGACTAAGGCTGAAGGCCATGTTTTCATACACAGTCATATGCGGGTACAGCGCATAAGACTGGAACACCATTGCCAGACCGCGTTTGGCGGGTGGGATGTCGTTCGCCAGTTGATTATCTATATGCAGTTCACCGGCGCTGATATCTTCCAGACCGGCAATCATGCGCAAGAGCGTGGATTTGCCGCAGCCTGAGGGCCCGACAAAGACCATGAATTCACCATTGCGCACGTGCAGGTCTATGCCTTGCAAAACCTGGTTATTGCCATAGGATTTGCTGATCTGCTGCAGTCTGACTTCGGCCATTCTTGCTATTCCCTATACGGCAGCAGTGGAAAAACCGGCAACCGGTATCTGGCCGCTGGCGACCACTTCTGCGGCAAACCAGGCGCGAGCTGCATCTATGGCTGGTGGGGCAAACCCGTAGGTGATGAGTGCGGGTGCCTGAATGTCCAGCATTTGAAACGGGTTCCATAAAACCAGGTGCAGGTCGGGTTTCCATGTGTCGCGTACCTGTTTGCTGTAGCGTATGCGCACGGTCGATGCCAGCACGACAAAGCGGCCATCATCTGGCAAGGCGCTCCATTCAAAGCTGTCGGCATTGTCAAAGGTGACGGTATCGACATCATACAAACTGGCCAGCATGGCGCTGACTTTTGCAGCGGGTATGCCTGCTTCTGAAACGCCGTCGCTGACTACGTCGGCACTGATGACCAGGCGCAGCTTGCTGCCCTTCGCAGGCGGTTGTGCATTGCCCTGGGTAGTCAGGCCGCGCTTCCAGGCGCTGGACATGAGGATGCGGTCTGCCATGTCGGTCTGGTAGGCGGTGTCTATGCAGGGATAGGTCTTGGTCAGGTCTGCCATGCGCTGCAGTTTTTGCTGTACATCTACGAGAGAAATCTGACCAGAAAAAATCACTTCGGTCAGGGCGTTCAGGGTTTCCAGTTGCGTCTCTGTGGTGCCCAGTGCCATGACCATATCGGCACCGGCCAGCAAGGCACGCACTGCGGCATTGCCTACACCATAGCGACCTGCAATCGCATGCATGTCCATGCCATCTGTAATGACTACGCCCTGGTAATTCCATTGATCGCGCAGCAGGCCAGTGAGTATGGGTTTGGACATGGTGGCCGGGTTTTCAGCGTCCAGTGCCGGGTAGACGATATGTGCCGTCATCATCGCGGGTGCATTACGGCTCACAGCAATCTGGAAAGGTGCCAGTTCCAGCGCCTGCAACTCTTCCAGGCTCTTGTTCACGGTCGGCAGGTCACGGTGGGAGTCAACATTGGTGTCACCATGACCGGGGAAATGCTTGACGCAGCATGCCACACCTTCAGCCAGGCTACCATCCATCCAGGCCAGGGCCAATTCACTGGCGCGTTTTGGGTCAGAGCCAAAGGAACGTTCAGAAATGACAGGGTTATCGACGTTATTATTCAAATCGAGCACAGGCGCAAAGTTCCAGTTAAAGCCCAGGGCCTTGACGCCGCGGGCAACAGCAGCGCCCACCTGGCGGCATAAGTCAGGATCATCGCTGGCCCCCAGCGACATTGCCGCCGGGGGCTGCGGTACCCAGGTGGAGCGCACGACTGCGCCCCCTTCCTGATCGATGCCGATCAGCGCCCCCTCCCCCAAGATAAGGCGCAGATCAGCCGTCAGTTTTTTCAGCTGGATTTCGTCAACCATGTTTTGCCTGAACAGGCAAATGCCACGGATATGATTGTCTTTTAAAAATTGTGCAGATGTCTCATCAAGGCTGGTGATGGGCATGCGTATCATCACCAGTTGCCCGGCCAGGCGGCGTGCTTCTTCGCGTGTCAGGGTATGTTGATGATTATTTTCTTGCTTATTGTTTTGTTTATTGTCTTGCGTCATTTCACTGCTCCATCCATGCCGCGCATAAAAAAGCGCTGGGTAAATAAAAAGGCGACCAATATAGGCGCAACTGTCAAAATGGTTCCTGCCGCAATCACGCGGGTGCTGCTGCCATAAGTGCCGCGCAAATACAGCACACCGGCAGACAAGGGAAAGTCTTCTGGCTTGCTGATGACGATGGATGGCCAGATGTATTCATTCCATGCCTCTACCGCAGTCAATATGCCGACTGTTGCCAGCCAGGGTGTAATCAATGGCAAGACGATACGGTAAAAAATAATCCATTCACTGGCACCATCGACACGGGCGGCATCAAGCAAGTCTTGCGGCACCTCATCAAAAGCCTGCTTCAGCAAGAGTATCGAGACTGCTGTCACAATATTTGGCAGCACTACGGCGGTATAAGTATTGACCAGAGATATTTTGGTCATGGTGATGAAGTTGACCAGGAAATTGACTTCAGACGGCAAGATCATGGTCGCCAGTATCACCCCCATGATGAGCTTGCTACCGCTGAACTGCATGCGCGACAACGGGTAAGCAGCGAGTGAGCACACAATCAGCTTGCCCAGCACTGTCGCCAAAGTGATAAGCAATGAATTTTTGTAGAAAGCGATGATGGGGATAACGCGGAAAGCCTCTATAAAATTATCCAGCGAAATACCACGCGGCCAGAAAGTGGGCGGGAATTCAAACAGATTGCCCTCGGTGGACATCGCTACCACCAGCGTCCACCAGAATGGGAAAATACAGATGATGGCAATCAGGCTCAGCAAACCATATTGTGAAGCCGTGCGCAGGATTTTATTGATGTGCATGCTCATTCTCTGTGCTCTGGTTTAAGCCAGCGCAGGCAGACGAAAGCGATCGCCATGCAGCAGAGGGATACAACAAAACTCGCAGCCAGACCACGCGGCAGTTTCAAGTGTTTCAAGCCCTGGTCATAGGCATAATACAGGGCCGTGAAGGTGGAGTTCATAGGCCCGCCCTGGGTCAGCACATCAACTTCCTGATAAGCCTTCAAAGCGGCCAATACCGACATGATGCTGCACACAAGTATCGTCGGCTTCAGCATGGGCACGGTAATGCGCCAGAAGCGTTGCCAGCGATTGGCACCGTCCAGTATGGCTGCTTCCTGCATCTCGGCGGGCAGTGACTGCAAGGCAGCCAGGTACATCACCATATACCAGCCCAGACCGCGCCAGAAAGAGACGAACATCACGGCAAACAAGGCGAGCGCATCATCCGATAACCAGCCCAGTGGCGCAGCAATCAGATGCAACTGCAACAGCACATAATTGAGTGTGCCCTGCTCATGAAACATGAAGCCCCACATGATACCAACGACAGAAACCGTCGTCACCACAGGCACATAGTAGGCAGCGCGAAACCAGCGTATGCCAGGCAATTGATTATTCACCAGCACTGCCAGCGTTATCGCCCCCAATTGCGTGAAAGGTACGACCAGCAAAAACAGCAAGGAGTTTTTTAGCCCTGTCAAAAACATGTCATTCGCCAACAGGGCGCGATAATTGGCGAAGCCTACCCAGTGCACTTCGCGTATCAGGCTGAAATCAGTAAAGCTCAGATAAGAGCCATACATGACAGGCCAAAAAGAAAACATCAGCAACAATAGCAAGGCTGGCGCCAGAAAGGCATAGGCCAGCAAATTTCGCCGCTTGTTGCTTGCTGATAAAGAGCCAGGCATACTCACGGCAGCTTCACCCCTTGCAACTTGCGGTTCCAGATAGCTACTGCCTCATCCAGCGCTTCTTGTATATCACGGCGGCCAGTGACGCCAGCTTCGACCGCCTTGACCAGGAAGCGGCGCAATTCATCATAATCATCTATGCCGCTAACATACAGGCTGCGCGCAGAATTCATGGAATTTGCCGCCACTGCCAATGCCTGCTCTGATGCGCCAGCATTGGGTAATACTTTCTTGAAGTAAGAATTTGCCAGCGCCTGTTTGGTCGTGGGCATGACACCTGCCATGCTGGCAAAAGCCAGTTGATTGGCATCGCTGGTCAGGTACCGGGCGAAGGCGGCAACTTCAGGGATATCTTTTTTCTTTACGCCTTTGGGTATGGCGAAATGGAACATCCAGCCACCGTCATTGATGCCGGTTGGGCCCGGCGGTACAGGAAAGATACCGGTCTGCGCATAAATTTCTGGTGCATCAGTCTGTATACGTTTGATGGCTGTCGGTGCACTGACCATGACGCCGAGGCGACCACCGAGATAGGCATCTACCACTGCAGGGAAATTGTCTTCTGCAAATAATTTATCTTTTAAAAAACCGCCCGCCTTGTAAGTCGCAGCCAATTTTTTGACCAGTGTCACATGGGCTGGCGAATTGAAGACTGCCTTGCCATCACGAATTAAATCCAGCCCCTGCTGCATGAAAAAACCATCGATCTTGCCGAGTGCGGGTGCGTAGCCAGGCTTGCCGGTTTTGAGGGCGATCATGACGGCCTGGGTCAGCAATTCATCCATGCTGCGTGGTGCCTGGAAGATGCCTGCCGCTGCCAGTATCTTGCGGTTGTAAGCAATTACATTGACGTTACTGTAATGCGGGAAACCATAGACCTTGCCATTAAAACGCAGGTCGGCCAGTGCGGCATCGGTGTAGTCATTGGTTGCACCTGGCGCTGCCAGCAAGGCATCAACAGGTTCGAGCAATCCATCACGTGCCATTTCTTCTGCCCATGGCACGCTCAAGTTCACCAGTGCTGGTGGTGTACCGGCAGCAATCGCTGTGATCAGTTTTAATTGCAGAATATCCCAGGGAAAATCTACCCATTCGAGCTTGATGCCGGGATGCTGGGCTTCATAATTTTTGACAAGTTCCTGGAAATAGGGAATGAATTTTGGCTTCAGGCTCATGGTCCAGAATTCGATTTTCTGGACGGCAAAGGCATTGCCGTGCAAGCCAAAACTCAATAACAGTACGCTCAAGAGCAAGCGTAATTTCGTTACCAAAATCACTCTTTTAAACATACTCCCCAATATTTTTAAGCAATCTCGCATTTTAGTCATACCAATCTTGCTATTAATAAAAATACTGGGGGCAGTATCTATTTCTTAAGTTTTTAAAAAATAGCCTGCTGCTTTAGCTATGTCAATTTGTCTTGGTGACTTTGCTCAAGTGCCTGGGTTTGTCCGGGTCCAGACCACGGGCTATCGACAGGTTGGCTGCCATCATATAGAAGGCTTGTATTGCAACCACAGGATCAAGATCAGGTGTCGCCGCAACTGGCAAAGTCAGGTTGCGTTCCTTGACATCTTCTGGCGCTGCCAGCAAGACATTCGCGCCACGGCCACGCATTTCTTCTGCCAGGGCAATCAGGCCAGCTTGTGCAGGGCCACGGGTTGCGAAAATCAATAATGGATAACCATCATGTATCAGGGCCATGGGACCATGTTTGATTTCTGCACCGCTGAAGGCTTCTGCCTGGATGACGGAAGTCTCTTTGAATTTAAGTGCAGACTCCAGAGCAACCGGGAAGCTGATACCACGACCAACCACCATGATGCGTGATGCAGGTTGCAAGACTTCTATTGCTGGTGACCAGTCGAGCTTGGTGGCAGCGTGCAGGGATTCTGGCAATTGCTCTATCGCCGCCAAAAATTCTGCATCGTTTTGCCAGTGGCCTGCCAGGCGTGCGCCTGCAACCAGCGAGGTGATAAAGCTCTTGGTCGCAGCGACACTCAGTTCCGGGCCGGCATGCAATGGCATGGTCCATTCTGCGCTTTGTGCCAGCGGCGATGCTGCGTCGTTGACGAGGGCAACAGTAGTTGCGCCACCTTCGCGGAAATAACGGATAGGCTCGACCACATCAGGGCTTTGGCCAGACTGTGAAATCGCAATCGCCAGGGCATCTTTTGCTGCCAGTGGTGCCTTGCTCAAGGTCACCAGAGACATGGGCAGCGAGGCGACGATGCGCCCTACCCTGGCCATGATCAGATAGGCCGCATAATTGGCTGCATGGTCTGAACTGCCACGGGCAACGGTGACGACGGATGTGGGTGGTTTGGCGCGCAAGTGTACGCCAAGCTCGGCATAACGCTCACCTTCATGTTTGAGTTGTTCGGCTACAAAATCAGCGGAAGAGCTGGCTTCCTTAAGCATCTGCGAGGTCAATCTTTTCTCCTTCTACATAAACAGCGATGAGGTTGAGCTGGCGGTCCAGCACAACCAGGTCTGCGTAACTGCCAGCCTGCAGGCGGCCACGCTCATTCAGTCCCAGATAATCGGCTGCGTAGGTAGAAACACGCTTCGATGCATCTTCCAGATCCAAGCCTATGCTGACCAGATTGCGCAAGGCCTGATCCATGGTCAGTGTGCTGCCTGCCAGCGTGCCGTCTTCAAGACGCACACCACCCAGACATTTATGCACGACCTGGCGGCCCAGCATATATTGGCCATCCGGCATGCCGGAAGCGGCAGTGGAATCAGTAACACAATACAGATGCGGAATCGCACGCATGGCGGCTTTGATCGCGCCAGGGTGGACGTGCAACAAGTCGGGAATAATTTCAGAAAACTGCGCATGCGCCAAAGCTGCACCAACCATGCCAGGTGCGCGGTGATCAAGGCGTGACATGGCGTTGTACAAGTGGGTAAAACCGGTAGCACCGTTTTCCAGTGCTGCCTTACCTTCTTCATAAGTACCGAGGGTATGGCCTATCTGTACCTGCATGCCTATGGCTGTCAGCTCGCGCACCAGCTGCAAATGTCCATCCATTTCTGGTGCCACGGTGATCAGGCGTATCGGTGCTATCGCATCGAGGTGACGTACCTGTTCCAGAGAACCTGTATGGGCAAAATCTGGCTGCGCACCGAGCTTGCCGGGATTGATATACGGCCCTTCAAGATGCACGCCCAGTATGCGGGCAGAACCGCTGCTGCGTTTATCGACCAGCGGCCTGATCGCCTTCAAAGCCAGTTCCAGATCAGACAGCGGTGCTGTCATGGTGGTGGCCAGCATGCTGGTGGTGCCATGTTTGGCATGTTTGCGGGCGATGATTTCGACGGCATCGCCAGCCTCCATGGTGTCCTTGCCACCGGCACCATGTACATGCAAATCGACAAAGCCAGGCAAGATGTAATGCAGGGATTCCGCGTTAGCAGCGCTCTCTACATCAGCATCGGCAGCATCGGCAGTAATGGTCTGCACTCTTTCATCGAACACCAGAGAGCCGCGCACCCAGCCTTGGGGCGTCAGTATTTGTCCCTGCACTTGTTGTTGCAAGCTCATCTGAACAACTCCGCCACAAAGTCATAGTAATCGCTACGGCAATAAGAATGCGACAGTTCTATCGCTGCACCGTTAGGGAGATAGGCAACACGGGTGATGAACAACATCGCAGCGCCCTGCTTGATATCTGCCAGGCGCGCCTGTTCTGCAGTTGCATTCACGGCACGTATATGCTGCAAGGCGCGTGTTGGTGACAGGTTATGTGATTCGAGATAACCGTACAGGCTGTCACTGACCAGTTTTGGATTTGGCATGTAGATTGCCGGAATGGTCGAGCTTTCTATCGCCATCACGACATTGTCGGCGGTACGCAGACGCTTCAAACGCGATACCACGGTATTTGGTGACAAACCCAGTGACAAAATCTCTTCTGGTGAAGCGATACCAGTTTCACGTGACAACCAGCGTGACCCTGGAACAAAACCACGGTTGCGCAATTCTTCACTGAAATTGGTCAGGCGCGACAGCGGCTGTTCTATCTTGGGCGTGATGTAAGTACCAGAGCCATGTTTGCGGGTCAGCATGCCACGCTCGCACAACATGTCTATGGCCTTGCGTGCGGTGACGCGTGAGATTTCCAGAGTGTCAGACAACATGCGCTCTGAAGGCAAGGCTTCGTCCGGCTGCCACAATCCGCTATGTATGCCGTTCGCAAGCTTGTTCGCCAGTTGCAGATACAAGGGGGTAGAACTTTCTGCATCAGGTTTAAAGTCTATCAATTGTGCCAGCATGTCTTTCTCTCTTTTTTATGTATTTTTATGTATTTTTTATGTATTTATCAGGCTTGCAAATGCTGTTGTATCAGGATGAGAGCCCCAACTGCTGAATCAGCCTTGGGCATTTGTATTCTCTCTTTTAAATCTGTTGGCAAATAGCTGGCTACCGGCGCTGCCAGACCGCCACACAGGGCAATCGGCAATGCAGATTCCGGGTCCAGGGCCTGTGCCATGATGGCGACTTCTTTACCTGCTTCGAGCATGATCGCGCGGGCGACCTCTACCTCTGGCGCAAAGCGTATCACCAGGGGTGCCAGTTCGGCATAACGGGTTTGATTGGCTTGTGCGAGCCAGGCGAAGACGGCATCTTTGTCGCCGCCGCAGTGTGTCAGCACAGCGCTGGCAAATGGATTGCTGGCAGCACGGCCATCAAGCACGCGCTGCAAATGATTGACGGCGCGCATGCCTAGCCAGGCACCACTGGCCTCATCACTGACCGGAAAACCCCAGCCACCGACTTCTCGACGCTGACCATCAGGTAACAAAACTTCACCAACGCTGCCAGTTCCCAGGGCAATGATGGAGCCGGGCTTGCCCTCAAGGGCGCCCAGCAAAGTGGTATAGGCATCGGTTTCTGCACAGACTGCGCCAAAGCCAGGATTGAGCGCAACAAACTCTCTGGCCCAATGAATATTATGGACACCAGCCAGGCCGCAGCCGACTGCGATGTCGGCCAGTGCTGGCACATCCAGATTCGCTGCTGCAAACGCTTGCTGGGTCGCCAGCAGGATGGATTGCCAGGCTTTATCCCGGCCATGTGCGAGGCCTGAAGGACCCGCACTACCACGGCCAAGTTCTTTGCCACTGGCATCGGCCAACACCACTCGCGTGCCTGTACCACCACCATCAGCACCAATAAAATAAGAACAAGCAGGTTTTGCTGAGGACTGCTCCGCAGTGCCTGATGAATCAGCTGTAGAAAGATGTTCTGCCTGTTTGTTCATTGATAATTAAATGGTGATAAGAATGGTGATAAAAACGATGACAAGAACGACAATAAAAACGGTGCAATAAGTTATCCGGCCAAATCAGAATCTGTACTTCTGCTACTATTTTAAGCCTCACTGTAAGTTTTTTTACTAGTGGATGTCAATAGGTATTTAAGTGGTATCGTTAAATTTAATTTCGCCTACTTTATTCCCGCAACACTATTGCTATCCAGCACAATGAAACAGGCCTGTTAATGACCACTTTCAACGCAAGCGCCATAACAACTTGTATTAGCGCTTGCGGTGACTATTCAATGAACATTCTTACTTCAGGTACTGCTCATTCCCAACCATACCGATCTTGGTCACACCAAGACGCTGTGCCGCCGCCATGACCGCAGCCACAGACTTGTAAGGCACAACCGCAACCGGACGTAGATGGATTTCTGGTTGGTCAACTGCTGGCATCGCTGCCGACTCAGCCAGTTTCGCTTCCAGTTGTGTATGATCAACTACCGTACCATTCCAGGACACCGTACCATCAAAATCGACATCAATACTCACTATCACAGGTGGTGTGTGTGGCGGCGGTGGGTTACCTGTCGGCAAATTCAGATTCACTGCGTGATTCTGAATAGGAATAGTAATAATCAACATGATGATCAATACCAGCATGACGTCAATCAGCGGCGTCATGTTCATTTCTATCATTACTTCCGGATCGGCTGAGCCACCGCCGGAACCCATTTGCATACCCATAATGCTTCCTTTACTTAGTTCCGTGGTGGCGGTTCAATCACGAAGCCGACCTTGGCGATACCGGCACGTTGTGCCGTCAGGATACTTTTGCCAATAAACTCATAGCGGGTATTCTGATCTCCACGGATATGCAACTCCGGTTGCGGGATCTTGACTGCTTCTACCTTGAGCTTTTCAAACAGGGCATCCGTACCAGCCAGCGGCCTCATGCTGCCGTTCCAGTACAGATCACCATCCTTGTTCACCGACAGGGTGATGTTTTCCGGTTTGGTTTTGTAAATCACGTTGGTTTCTGCCGGCAGCTTGAGCTTGACCGTATCTGTAATCACCGGGGTGGTGATCAGGAAGATGATCAGCAAAACCAGCATGACGTCGACCAGCGGGGTGGTGTTGATGGTGCTGTTGACTTCGTCTTCACCATCTCCATCATTGCCAATTGCCATTGCCATAATGTGTTCTCTTTCGATGTTACGCTTTAAGCCTTAAGACCTCTCAACACAGAAGGCAGGTTCACAGAAGTTAGGTAGGGTGCGCTATGCGCACCATCAGACAACAAACGGTGCGCACGGCGCACCCTACAGCAATCTCTACACGACAAATACAAGTGACAAATTTCTTTTATCCACTTGCATTCATTCTGATTTTCTGTGCTCCTCTGCCTCTGCATCTATCCGATTAAGTGTCTTCAGTTTTTTTAAACCATAAAAAGTAGCCGTGTGAAATGCTGAGGAAGCGTAGCGAGCGGCGCTAGTTTGGACTAAGAAGCGCAACCGTACTTTAGTACGGTGAGCATCGCAGGTTCAAAATCGCATCGCGCAGTAGCTTCATCAGTATTTCACTTCTTGCCCATGGTGCCAGACAGAACAACGGAGTGCAGGTCAGCGGAGAACGCACGGACTTCTTCCATGGCGCTCTTGTTGCGGCGAACCAGGAAGTTGTAACCGAGAACTGCAGGAACAGCGACCGCCAGACCAATCGCGGTCATGATCAGCGCTTCACCAACAGGGCCGGCTACTTTGTCGATCGATGCCTGACCGGACATACCAATCGCTGTCAGCGCATGGTAAATACCCCATACGGTACCGAACAGACCAACGAACGGCGCTGTGGAACCAACTGTGGCCAGGAAGGCCAGACCGTCTTGCAAACGGCTTTGAACTTTGTCGACAGCGCGCTGGATGGACATGGAAACCCAGGTGTTCAAGTCGATTTGTTCGAGCAGCGCGCCTTCATGGTGTTCTGTGGCTTTGATGCCAGAGTCAGCGATGAAGCGGAATGGGCTGCCTTCTTTCAAAGAAGCGGCACCGGCTTGAACAGAGGCTGCTTTCCAGA
>NZ_JBMPPI010000026.1:0-85631 GCF_049340245.1 Undibacterium sp. TC4M20W | reverse complement strand
CGTTACAGCAGAAACAGGTCGTGCAAAGCATGTCACGTAAGGGCAATTGTATCGACAATGCGGCTATGGAGAGTTTCTTCGCCGTGTTGAAGTCAGAGTTCTTCTATCTCAACAAATTTAGCAGTGTTGAAGAACTGCAAGCAGGCATCAAGGATTGTATTCACTACTATAATCACGACCGGATCAAGGTCAAACTAAAAGGACTGAGTCCTGTGCAATACAGAATTCAGTCCTTGGCTACTTAAATAATTAAACGTCCAACTTTACGGGGTCACTTCATTTGCCTGGTGGCTTTTTTCATATGCAGCAAATGCAGCAAATGCCACCCAGAAGTCGGCATAGTCTTATGCTGCCAGTTTTTTCTTCTCAGGCACTTTCGCGCCTTGTACAGTCAGCGTCAGGCGGTCTTCAGAGCTGCTAGCCAGATGCAGGCGTTGCACTTCTGTAGCAAGCAGTTCCTGCGTTTTGAATACGCTGACGGCAGCGCCGAGCGAGGCGGCCTGTTCTTCCAGCTTTGCAGTAGATTCACTCGCCATTTCCACCAGACGGGTATTATCTTGCGTGATCTGATCGATATCGCCTATCGCCTGATTCACGTCAGAAATTCCTGTACTTTGTTCCTGGCTGGCCTTGGCGATCTGCTTGATGAGTTCGGTCACCACTTCCACATTGTCGGCAATATTGCGCATGGTCTGGCCTGCTGTGTTTATCATTTTACTGCCAGCTTCCACTGCCTGGCCTGAAGAAGCGATCAGGCCTTTAATCTCTTTTGCTGCATTCGCGCTGCGTTGTGCCAGGTTGCGCACTTCTGCAGCCACTACGGCAAAGCCACGGCCTTCCTGCCCGGCCCTGGCTGCTTCTACCGCAGCATTCAACGCCAGGATATTGGTCTGGAAGGCGATGCCGTCCATGACGCCGATGATTTCGGTGATTTTTTTAGAGCTTGCGCTGACGGTTTGCATGGACAAGATGCTGCTCTCCATCACTTCCAGCCCTTGTTGCACGCGCTCTGCCGAGCTATGCATGAGGCTGTTCGCCTGTGCCAGGTTACCGGCGTTCTCGGTAATGGTGGCGGTCAGTTCATCAATGGCCGTGGCGGTTTGTTGCAGGGATGTTGCCTGGCTTTCTGTGCGGTTGGCCAGGTCAGTATTCTCATCGTGAATTTCCCTCGCTATGATATCCACCGTTTGTGCGCTGTGGCGGATATTGGCAACCAGGTTACTCAACTCCACATTCATCCTGCCGACGGCATTGATTAACTGCGCCAGTTCATCTTTGCCACGGCTGCTGACGCGGTTCTGTAAATTACCGGCGGCTGTTTCTGCGATGGCTTTTGTCAGAGTGTTGACGTCCATTGTTAAGGCCTGATAGATCGCCACCAGAAGATAGCTGGCGATCAGCAAGAGCAAGATAATGCCTGCTGACATTTGCCATGCATATCGGTTCGCCTTTTCAATTTCATGTGCGAGATTGCTAGCGATAAGGCCGGCGATCGCTGTTTTCGTCGCGGCCAGTTTGTTCAGATTATCTGTGCCAGCTTGCAAAAATGCATCACCGCTGCTTTGATTGACGGATGCCAGCACTTCATCCTGTGAGCGCTCCAGGAATTTTTTTGCGTCAGCGATGCTGGCCTGCATGGTGGTGTTTGTCGATGCATATTCTTTTCCATGCGCGCCCAGGTTTTGCATACTCAGCGCAAGCTCGGATAAATTCAGCTTTGCCAGCATATGCAGGGAATTGAGCATGACATCTTCGCCAGCCTCAAACAAACCTGTATCTATGTAAGCGGCACCACGACCGGCAATGACGGACAATTTCTCTTCTATCTGCGGCAGGGTATTGATATAGATGCTGACCAGTTGATGAGTTGTTAAATCACTGTCCAGTGCCAACTTTGAACTATTGGCAATTTCTGTCATCTCAAGTTCCAGCGAATTTAACAGCTTGCCATATTCAATAAAACTTTCTGCTGACTTGAGTTGCGGCTCTTTTGCCAGTAGCGTAGCCCACAGATTTTTGGTCAGGCTGGCCTGATCAGTTTGTTTTAGCAGAGCGTCTATCTTGCCCTGGTTTTCGGCGATGCTGGCTGCGAGTTGCTTGTTGCCCAGCAGTCGCATGTGTTGCAAGGCGCGCTGCTTTTGTATCAGCAGGCGCAAATGATTTTTTGCGGCGATGCTTTTAATCGCGACTTGCTTTGCCCTGGTTTGCAATACATCTTCGCGCAGGTTTTGAAACAGCAGGGCCAGTACCACAAGCAGAGGAATGGCGAAGGCAAGGGCGACAAAACTGAGTTTGTGGGCAATTTTAAAATTGCGTAATAGCTGGATGGCAGGGGAGGTAAGCAGGGTCATTTTGAGGTACCAAATGAGTTTGTGAAGGCATTAGGGCGAAGCCTAAACGGGCAATGTGACTATGCAGTGACAGCAGGCAACATCCTTATGAATAACAAGGATTTGTTTGAGCGTCGCATAGAGTTTTTGGATTGCAATTTGTTAATGCCTGGTATTTTTCAATGGAATAGTTAAATCAAACGTTTGATTTATATGTTAGTATGCATCGCATGAAAATACCCAGCCAGAAAAAAACCGCAGCGCAACAAGAGCAACAAGTGCAACAAGCGCAACAAGCTCAGCGGGCCCAGCCAGATAGCCAGGCCCTTACTCCTGATGGAAAGATTTTGCGTGTTGATGGCATGGAGGCGCGTACACGTCTGCTGGACGCGGCCCTGATCTTGTTTGCCGAAAAAGGCTATGCCAAAACCTCGATACGTGAAATTGCCAAAGCGGCCGACGTCAATATTTCTGCCATCAGTTATTATTTTTCTGATAAAGCCGGTTTGTACCATGCGGTGTTCAATGACCCGCGTACCAATCCAAATGTCGATCCTGCGATATTTGAAGCGGACGTTGCAGACATGCGTGCTGTTTTGCTGAAACTGATCTGCACTTTTACAGATTCGCTGAAGCAGGGTGAAATCATGGAAACCTGCATGAAGCTGCATTTCCGCGAAATGCTGGAACCTACAGGCCTGTGGATGGAAGAAATCGACACCGTCATCAAACCATCGCACCAGGGTTTTGTCAGGCTTTTGTGCCGTTATCTCGGCACCACCAAGGCAGATGATGATGTACACAGGCTGGCGATTTCAATTACCGGCCTGGCGATTTCACTGCTGATCAGCGGTGACGTGATACAGGCGACCAGACCATCGTTGATCGCCAAACCCAAGGCAATTGATGCCTATGCTTCACGCCTGGTCGATTACGCCATTGCCATGTGTGAAGATGAAAAGCGGCGCCGCTTGATAGCAAAAACTGATACTGATAAATTAACTTCTCCGATAGCGATATGACTATACGACGTTCCATTTTAATACCTGCCATTGCCGTAGCGCTGACAGCATGTTCGACTACCAGTCCTGTGACATCCAGTAATGGCAGCGTGCCTGCACAATGGCAAGCGGTATTGCCCACGGCAGAAAAAAATACTGAGCTGCGTAACTGGTGGCAAACCAACGGCGATGCCAGTTTGCTGGAGCTGATTGAGTCTGCACAAAAGGTCAGTCCTTCCATTGCGCAAGCCTGGTCACGCATAGAAACCGCAAGGGCAGCAAGAGTCGCTAGTGGCGCTGCGCTGTTGCCATCACTTGACGCAGTTGCCAATGCAACGCGGGCAAAAAACCAGCCAGGTTTTCCAGTGAGCACTACGTCGCAAGCTGGCTTGCAAACAGCCTGGGAAATCGATGTATTTGGCGCCAACCGCGCAACGAATCAGGCTGCCCAGGCAGAGCTGGAAGGCACGCAGGCGCTTTGGCATGATGCGCGGATATCGGTAGCGGCTGAAGTGGCGCAACTGTATTTCTCTGTCATCAGCTGCCAGCAAACGGCAGACTTGACCTGGCAAGATGCCAAGTCACGCGCAGAAACTGCCAGACTGACAGAGCTCAGTGCCCAGGCAGGCATGTCATCCAGTGCGACATCCGCTCTGGCACGCGCCAGCGCTGCTGAAGGTAATAGCCGTGCGATACAGCAAGCGGCATTGTGTGATCTGGATATCAAAGCCCTGGTCGCGCTGACTGCCAAGCCAGAACCAGACCTCAGGCAATTATTGACAATTGCCCAGGCCAGTTTCAAAAACCTGCTGCCTTTGGCTGTCACCACCTTGCCTGCACAATTGCTGGCACAAAGGCCGGACGTGTATGCGGCCGAGAAAGAAGTGGCAACCGCCAGTGCCCAGGTCGGCGCTGCGGAGGCGCGGCGTTATCCGCGTCTGACCCTGAGTGGGTCCATCGGCACCATGCGCTATGACGTTGCTGGCAGTACGACGAGGATGGATACCTGGTCTGTCGGCCCACTGGCTTTAACCCTGCCCATCTTCAACGGGGGCCAGACCACGGCCAATATTGAAGCTGCCAAAGCGCGCTACCTGAATGCCAGCAGCAATTATCACGGCAAGGTGAGGCAGGCAGTGCGCGAAGTCGAAGAAGCACTGGTGAACCTGAACAGCACAGATGCCCGTCGCCTTGATTCTGAAATTTCAGCCAAGGGCTATGACCAGTCTTTGCAGGCAACTGCCCAGCGTTACAACAAGGGCATGGCCAGCTTGCTGGAACTGGAAGATACGCGGCGTACGGCCTTCGCTTCCCAGTCTGCCCTTATCGCCCTGCAACTAGAAAGAAATCGTGCCTGGATCGCGCTATACCGCGCCTTGGGTGGTGGTTGGGACTTGAGTGCACAAGCAGCTACCCAGCCGCAATCCTAGCCTTAATCTTAGCCGCAGCGCCAAACAAATTCCTGAATTTAAAAATTAAACAGAAAGCGTATCAGACATGATGAAACTCATTTCACGCAAACCACTATCCCTGAGCCTGGCTGGCATGATCGCTGTTGGTGCTGGCGGTATCTGGCTGTCAGCAACGTCCAATGCGGCTGATGAGCCGGCCAAAACAGACAAAACAGCCAGCGCATCTGCATCTGCTGCCAAGGTCAAGCCGGCTTTGACAGTGACGACGACCAAAGCCAGCAGCGGCAATCTTGTCATCAAGCTGGCTGCCAATGGCAGTGTCGCTGCCTGGCAGGAAGCCTTAATCGGTTCAGAGGCAACAGGCCTGCGCATACAGGAGTTGCATGCCAATATAGGTGATGTGGTGCAGCGCGGCCAGTTGTTGGTCAGCTTTGCCAGCGAAACCGTCAAAGCTGATCTGGCACTGGCACAAGCCAGCCTGGCAGAAGCGCAGGCCAATCTGGCTGATGCCGCAGCCAATGCAGAGCGTACCCGTGCCTTGCAAACCAGCGGCGCATTGAGTGCCCAGCAGGTAGGCCAATACCTGACGGCAGAACAAACCGCCAAAGCCAGGGTGGAATCGGCCAGGGCCAGCGTAGAAGCCCAGCAATTGCGCATGCGTCATACCCGTGTGCTTGCACCGGACAGTGGCATTATCACGGCACGTGCGGCCACTTTAGGTTCGGTCGTTGGTAATGGCGCAGAATTGTTCCGCATGATACGCCAGGGCCGCCTTGAATGGCGTGCTGAGGTAACGGCCAGTGAAATGGCGAAAATAGTGCCGGGTACAGAAGCCGTCGTTACTGCACCTGGTGGCACGCAATGGAAGGGCAAGGTCAGGGTGGTATCTCCAACGGTAGATGCACAAACCAGGATGGGTCTGGTGTATGTTGATCTGGTGCCTGATGCAAACAGTACAGCCAAACCACAAGCAGCCACGGCATCGCTGGCATTCAAGCCAGGCATGTATGCCAAGGGTGATTTTGTCATGGGTAGCTCACAAGCTTTGACCATACCGCAGCAGGCTGTGGTCGTCAGGGATGGTTTCAGCTATGCCTTCCGTGTTAATGCAGACAACCGCGTCACGCAAATCAAATTGCAGACCGGGCGTCGGGTATCCAATGCGCAAGGCGATCTGGTGGAGGTCGTCTCTGGTTTGAATGCAGACAGCACCATCGTCTCCAGCGGCGCAGGTTTCTTGAATGATGGTGATACCGTCAAAGTGGTGGCTGCAACCAAGCCAGCCATTGCTGCAAAAAACTAAGGGGTTCATGTGAATTTCTCTTCCCTCTCCATTAAAAATCCCATACCGGCGATCATGCTGTTTATCTTGCTGACGCTGGCAGGGATATTGTCGTTTCGTTCTACCATAGTCCAGGATTTCCCGGATATTGAATTACCCATCGTCACCGTCAGTGCACCTTTGTCTGGTGCTGCACCTGCACAACTGGAAACTGAGGTCGCCCGCAAGATAGAAGATGCGGTCGCTTCACTGCAAGGTGTGAAAAACGTTTACACCAAAGTGCTCGATGGTGATGTTGAAGTCACGGTCGAATTTGTCCTGGAAAAAGTGATTTCAGACGCAGTCAATGAAGTGCGTGATGCAGTGGCAACCGTGCGCGCCGACTTGCCTAGCGAAATGCGTGACCCTACCGTGACCAAGGCATCTACTGCTGGCCGCGTCATCATGACGTACACGGTAGAAGCTGCAGAAGATGGCAAGGACAGCAAAGTTGTCGCTGGCGAAAGTAGCAAGCCAGATGCGCAAGAGCTGAGCTGGTTCGTCGATAATACTGTAGCAAAACGCCTGCGTGCGGTGCCCGGCGTTGGCGCAGTCAGGCGCATGGGTGGTGTCAGCCGCGAAGTGCGGGTTGAACTCGATACCGACAAAATGGCGGCACTCAATGTCGCTGCGGTTGATGTATCTCGTCGTTTGAAGCTGGTGCAACAAGAAGCGCCGGGTGGTCGTGGTGACGTCAGTGGCGCCGAGCAATCTGTGCGTACCATTGCCACTGTCAAGACAGCGGCTGAACTGGCTGTCCTGGATATTCCCTTGCCAGATGGCAGGCATATACGCCTTGATCAGGTGGCACGTGTGCTTGATACCGTCAGCGAGCCACGTTCTGTGGCAACACTTGATGGCAAGCCAGTGGTCGGCTTTGAAGTGTTCCGTACCAAGGGGGCCAGTGAAGTTGATGTCGCCAGGGGCTCCCATGCTGCGGTCGATGAATTGCAGGCTGAGCATCCGAACATGAAGTTCCATCAGGCCATAGACAATGCCCAGCCTGTAGAAGAAAACTTTGATGGCTCGATGGACTTGCTGTACGAGGGCGCCTTTCTGGCCATCCTGGTAGTATTCTGGTTCTTGCGTGACTGGCGTGCAACGCTGGTGGCAGCGGCGGCCTTGCCTTTGTCTGTGATACCCACTTTCCTTGGTCTCAAGTATTTTGGTTATACCCTCAACACCGTGACCTTGTTGTCACTCGCCCTCGTTGTCGGTGTGCTGGTTGATGATGCGATTGTGGAAATTGAAAACATCGCCCGCCATTTGCACATGGGTAAAACCCCTATGCAGGCTGCCATGGAAGCGGCAGATGAAATTGGTATGGCCGTTATCGCCACCACCTTCGCCCTGGTTGCCGTGTTCTTGCCAACTGCTTTTATGGGTGGTGTGCCGGGTCTGTTCTTCAAGCAGTTTGGCTGGACGGCGGTGATCGCGATTTTGGCCTCGCTGGTAGTAGCACGTTTGCTGACGCCGATGATGGCGGCTTACATCATGAAGTCACCCAAGCCTGGCAAGGCTGGTGAACATGGTCAGGCCGACGGCTGGCTCATGACGCGCTACATGAAAACCATGCAATGGTGCCTGCGTCACCGCTTCATCACGATGGCGGCTGCCACGGTATTTTTTGTCTGCTCGATTGCCTTGGTAGGTTTGCTGCCAACCGGTTTCGTTCCCTCTGCAGACCGCGCACAAACACAGGTCAATATCGAGCTGCCACCAGGCAGTACCCTGGCAGAAACCCGCGCAGTCGCTGAGCAAGCCCGGATCGCCATCATGAAGAACAAAGAGATTATCAATGTCTTCAGTTCTGTCGGTGGTGGTTCCAGCGGTGATGCTTTTGCTCCTGGTGCGGCAGCAGAAGCCCGGCGCGCAGTCTTGACCGTGACTGCAGTACATAGAAATAAACGCAAAGATTCGATTGCCGATATTGACGCCAAAATCCGCACCGAGATAGCAGATATTTCTGGTGCCAGGTTTAACGTTGGTCCACCGGATACCGGCGTCAAGATGCAGTTAGTTTTGCAAAGTGAAGACCCGCTCGCCTTGCTCGAAGCGGCACAAAAAGTCGAGAGGGAATTGCGTACACTCAAAGGTGTGGGTAATGTCAGTTCCAGTGCTTCACTGGTGCGGCCTGAAATTATCGTGCGCCCAGATTCAGCGAGAGCTGCTGACCTCGGTGTGACTGCATCTGCCATAGGTGAAACTGTACGTGTGGCGACAGCAGGTGATTATGATCAGGCTTTGCCAAAGCTAAATCTGTCACAACGCCAGGTGCCTATCCGCGTCAAGTTGCCAGACAGCTTCAGAGCAAACCTGGCCGAGATAGAGCGTCTGACCGTGCCTGGTAAAAATGGGCCTGTCATGCTGGGTAGCGTTGCTACTGTCACCATGGAATCTGGCCCTGCGCAGATAGACCGTTTGAACCGCAAACGTAATGTGACGCTGGATGTGGAACTTGGCAGCCGTCAGTTGGGTGAAGTCAATGAAGAGGCACGCGCCTTGCCCAGCATGAAAAACCTGCCACCGTCAGTCAGTATTGCTGAGCTTGGCGATGCGCAGGAGATGCAAGCCCTGTTTGCCAGCTTCGGTATTGCCATGTTGATTGGTGTGCTGTGTATCTATGGTGTGCTGGTTCTGTTGTTCAAAGACTTCCTGCAACCGGTGACTATCCTGGCTGCCTTGCCTTTGAGTATAGGTGGTGCTTTCGTGGCCTTGCTGGTCACTGGTCGTGCCTTGTCCATGCCATCGATGATAGGTCTGATCATGCTCATGGGTATCGTCACCAAGAACTCCATCCTGCTGGTCGATTATGCGGTACTGGCAAGGAATGCAGGTATGAGCCGTTTTGATGCTTTGGTCGATGCATGTCACAAACGTAGTCGCCCCATCATCATGACTACCATTGCCATGGGTGCCGGCATGATGCCGCTGGCCTTGGGCTGGGGGGCTGACCCCAGCTTCCGCTCACCGATGGCGATTGCAGTAATCGGCGGTTTGATTACCTCAACTTTGTTGAGCCTGTTAGTGGTACCCGCAGTGTTCACCTACATTGATGACTTTGAACATTTACTGGGGAAAATCAGGCGCAAATTATCTGGCAAGTCTTCCACTGTTGCCTCAGTTGAAGCTGGTTGAATATGTAATTAGCAGCTATATTCTTGGTGAAATAATCACATAGAGCGAGTTAGATAAGGACCGTGCAACGATTTCATGTTGCACGGTTTTTTTGTTTAAGCATCAGAATTGATTTCATTATGAAATGATGAGCATGATAAAAATGATGGGCAGGTAATTAGTAAAGTTTAAGTCAACTTCGCCATATGGCTATGCGTCATTAATTGGCATCCGGACCAAAGCATTGCTTGTGCATTAGTTATCTGTTAGTGTCGCACATCATTCATTTTCAACCATAGCGAACCGCTGCTTATTCCATGATCACACGCATCCTTACATTAATTTTTTCCATACTGCTGACGGCATGCGCGGCCAGTGGCCCGATTTATCAAGCGGCCCCACCGCCAGCTGAAAATCACGCGAGAGTCTATATTTATCGCGTCAATACTTTTGCGGCAGGTGGCAGAGATGCTTACTTTTATGTCGACAAAAAGAATATTGCCGACCTGAGTGTAGAGGGTTATACCTGGTTCCACGTACCTGCGGGTGAGCACACCTTCCGTCAAAAATGGCCCGCTGATATTGGCACGTCGTCGGTGGCCATCAATTTGTGGCGCTGGTCAAGGCAGGGAGATTCTGATGCAGTCAATGCAAAGAATTTGCAAGAGGGATACGTCAATTGGGAAGCTGGAAAAACTTATTACTATCGCTTTCATACTAATACGTATGGCCTTCTCGGCATGCAATGGATTTTGCAGGAAGTCACTGCTGAACAAGCGTTACCAGAAATTAAAAAAAATAAATTGCAAGCTTCATTCAATAAATGAATGATCATGTTAAAAAATATGTGGATGACCAGGCAAATGACTAGTCAAGGACTTTGCCCGGCGCTCAACATTTTCTTGGTATCTTAAAAGACGGGCAAGAACCTTTGTTCTAAAGGTTCTTGTGCCGTGGCTACTTATTTGTCAATCAATGAGCCATAGTTCATGAGTAACCCCACTTTGTAGCTCACTGCCGTAATATCCCTTTTGCTTTAAAAACTGCGCCTGGCGCAGTCAGGATTATTTGGCAAATATGGGGTTGCAATCTGGCAGCGTAATTATGTCGCCAAGGCAGCGCAGCTATTGCAGGTAACCTGTATTGTTATACTGGCCAATTGCCGGTCAATGCCGCCTTGTTTTATACGGTGAATGCCAACTTCAAGCTGCAACTGAATGTGGAAAATTTATCGGACAAGAAATACTATGCTTTTGCCAATGGCGATAACAACATCACTCCTGGCTCGCCTCGCGCATACCGTGTCAGCCTGCACGCGAATTTCTGATTCGTGATTTGATGTAAAAGACCCGCATGGCCAAAAACGATGCGGGTTTTTTGAGTTTTACCTGTTCAGTTTTACATATCCATCTTCACAGACAGTTTGAGTAGTCTGGGCATGCCAGATGCCAGGCGTGTTCCTGCACCGGCCCAGTAACGCTTGTCGGTAGCATTTTCTACGTTTAACTGCCAGGTCGCCCGCTTGCCCAGGGTTTGCGTGACATAACGGCTGCCAGCACTGAACAGCGTCACGCCACCGAGATAAGCCTGATTCAGATCGTTCACAGGTCGGCTGCCGTTATAGTAGGCCGCACCATTCAGGGATAGTCCATGCACGGAATCAAATTCATACGACAGGAAGGCGCTCGCTGTTTGCCTGGCTGCATTTTCTGGTGCCTTGCCATTGTAGGCGGTACTGATTTTTTGAAATTCAGGATTCAGGAGTTGCAAGGAAGTTTGCCACGATAACTGGGATGTCAATTTGCCCTGTGTCGATAATTCCATGCCACGATAGCGCTGCTCGCCATCTGCAACAAAGACATTGCTGGCATTGGTGTAATAACCGGGGCGGGTGATATCAAACAGGGCAGCAGAAACCAGTGTACCGCCGGATGTCAGCCAGCGTACCCCCAGTTCTTTTTGCTTGCTGACGCCAGGTGCCAGGCGTTCATTCTGGTTCACTGTGCCTGTGGGCCCAGGTTCCCCTTCTTCCAGTCCCTGCGCTGCCGAAGCATAAAACGACAGGATAGGGGATAGTTTGTAAATGACAGAGGCCATGGGCGTGGTTTTACTCACATCATAATGGCTGCTGCCCTGATTGCTTTCATAGCTGGCGCGACGCACTCCCAGTACGCTCTGCCATTGTGGCGTAATTTCTATCCGGTCCAGCAAATACACGCCGCTGTCGCGCGTATCCAGTGCTACCGTAGTCGGGCTGGTGGGCACAGCGCCAAAAGTGACAGCAGTAATGGGTGTAGGGTCATACAGGTTTTGTGCTGCAATCGTGTAGTTGCTTTGGTAAATCGGGTCCTGGGTTTTGGTAGTACGTGTCACGCCCAAAGTCAGTTCATGTCTGAGTGGGCCTGTGCTCAGGCTGCCAGCAAGTTCTGCGCGTATCAGTTTCGATGCTGTCACCTGGTGTTGCATGTTGCCGGTAATGCGGCCAGCGCCAGTATTGATGGCCGCAGTATTGTTGAAGCGAAAAATCGGCAAGCTGCGGTCACGCGCTGTTTCCGAACTACCTGTCTCCAGGGTAAAAGCCCAGTCATCAGTGATGGCATAGTCTGCACGCAACTGTGCATTTTTAGTCCTGGTTTCAAACCTTGCCCATTCAGGCCCTATCAGACGTTTTGGGTCCACTGCTATCGGTAATTGGATCAGTCCATTCACAGCAGCCGGTAAGGCTATGCCAGCCTGCTCAGTGAGTTTGCGTGTATCGTATTCAAGATCAGCCTTCAATAAAAACTGTTTGTTGACGCGCCAGTCCAGCGCAGCGGATGCAAAGCTGCGATTGCCATGATTAGCCTTCTCCAGGTAAGAGCCCAGCGCACCGCCTGCCGCATTAACGCGTATGCCAAATTCCTTTTCTGAGCCAAAGCGGCGGCTGAGATCGGTATTTGCAATGACACTGCCATTTTGGTCAGCCATCAGCCCTATGCTGCTGACGGGCATACTGCCAGCGCGTTTAGTCACGAAATTGACAACCCCTGCTGGTGAAGTGAAGCCGTAGTACAAGGCCGATGCTCCCTTCAACACTTCTACCCGTTCTTTATTTTCCATCGATATCTGGGAAAAATTCATGACGGGGAGTGAGCCGTTCAAGCGATAGTTGGTGCGGTTCTCGACAGCGATGCCACGTATCACCAACTGGTCCCAGGTATCTCCACCATTTTGCTGCCGGGTGACGCCTGCGGTATTGCGCAGGGCGTCATATATCCCGGCTGCAGCTTGCAGTTCCAGCAGTTCGCGCGTAATGACATTCACTGTCGAGGGCACATCCATCATATTTGATCCGCGAAAACTGCCTGCTGCTGTGCTTTTGGGTAGCAGGCCATCTGCACGGGTGCTGGTGATTTTGACAGACTGCAAAATGGCTTCATCTGCTTCCTGGGCAATTGCCACACCAGGAGCATAGATGATGGATAGTAAAGCTGCCAAAGGAAGCAGGGTATGTGGATGACGCTTGGGCATGATGCAAAAACTCTCTCTATGTAAAGTGATGAGGTGTGATTTGGCACTGATAATCGGCCAAAAAAAGGGGGTATGCGAGGCGGGGTAGGCGCAAATAAAAATGGCAGTAAATAAAATGGAATCAGGGTATTTTATCGCTAATGAGAATCATTCGCAATAAAAGTCGACGCGGGCAGGCTGCTCGTCTATGCCGGCTGCTCTTTCAAGGGTGCTCCTGTGCTGACGTTTGGAATGCAAACTGCTGCGTTCATGCTTGCCCGGTTTATCCAGATTTATGGAAACCTGACTGTGACTACCAAGCCACTTCCGGCAGGGTTGTCAGCCAGATCGATTTCTGCACTATGGTGATCAGCGATGTTGTGCACGATGGAAAGACCCAGCCCACAGCCCCAGACCTCGTTGCCATCCGGGCGGTAGAAACGGTCAAACAACCTGGCCCTGTATTGTTCTTCTACACCGGGGCCATTGTCTGTGACACGCATGACAGCATGACCGTTTTCATAGGTGGCTGTGAGATCTACCTTGCCACCTTGCTGGTTGTAGCGCAAGGCATTGTCAACAAGGTTATTCAACATGACATGCAGGCTTTCCTTATTGCCTTGTACTGTGACGGTCTCTGAAACCTCAGTACCAAGATCAATTGAGCGGCTGTCTGCATAAGCTGAATGATCAATGACTGCAGTCTGCAATAGCAACCTCAGATCAACAGCCTGGATATTCGTCGCTGCATATCCCGTTTCATGTCTCGCCAGGCTCAATAGTTGCTGTACGAGATGTGCGCTGCGATCAAGGCGTTCATGCAGTTTCAAGCCAAGGTCAAGCAACAATAAATCGTATTCAAAACCCAGCAATGCGAGCTCTGCATTGCGGCCATCGCGCACCCAGTCAACTGCGTAATTTTCGCTGCGCAAACCTTCCTGCACGCTATCACCTATCATGGGATCGTCTTCTATCAGTAATAAACGCACTCTGCCTACCTCATCTGTTTTGTCTTGCCAGCTTTTTAAGCTGGTATCAAGACTGAGCTTGCGTACTGCTCACCTCTCTGTTGTAAATCCCTTAAAAGAAAAGGTATTTAACAATTGCAAACGCAAATGATATTGATTCTCATTGTCAATAATTGTATCATTCGTATTAATTTGTAATACATCTGCAGCAAAAAAATCTTTCCAATAATTTTCGTAAAAAATCAGGAACTTACATGAAACACTCGCAAGCGCAGAAACCAAAAAGCCTACGTGATACAGACGATCTGGTATTTGGTTCCATGAAAAAAACTACTTTGGCCTTGGGTATTTCCAGCGCGATGCTGATGCCTATGGTTGCGATGGCTCAAGACACAACGCCACCTGCTGCCAAGACACAAAAAGAAAAATTGCCAGAAGTAGAAATCCTGGGCAAGCGAGTAGAGTCCAATCCAAATGCAGAAGTTGGTTCCCCATACAAAGCCAAGACTTCTGCTGATTCCCGTCACACACGTCCACTGGCAGAAACACCACAGACAATTTCTGTGCTGACCCGTGCTGCGCTGGATGATTCTGGCCTGACAGACTTGAAACAAGTGCTGGGTGCACAGCCAGGCATCACACTGGGTACTGGTGAAAACGGTAATGCCTTTGGTGACCGTTACATCATCCGCGGCCAGGAAGCACGCAGCGACGTGTTCGTCGATGGTTTGCGCGACCCAGGTATGTCAACACGCGAAAGTTTCGCCGTTGAACAAATAGAAATTTCCAAAGGTCCAAATTCCAGCTTCGCTGGCCGTGGTACTGCCGGTGGTGCGATCAATGCGATCACCAAACAAGCAACACTGGATCATGACTTTGAGCGTGTTTCCATAGGCATAGGCAGCGATTCACAAAAACGTATTTCTGCTGACATCAACAAAGGTTTTGGCGAGCATTTCGCATTGCGCACCAACTTGTTGTACGGCGATGAGGATGTACCTAACCGTTCACCAGCCAACCGTTCACGCAAAGGTATTGCATTGTCTGGTTTGTATGAAGTCAGCAAAGACCTGTCTGTGACACTGGACTACTATGGCCTGCGCACCAAAGATACATCACCAGATCTGGGTTACTACCTGGTTGGTACCGTACCAAGCCGCTTCCCTGCGACCAATGTTCCGGTTTATGGTCAGGCAAATGATTTCCTGAAATCTGATGTCGATACTGTCACAGCACGCGTTAACTGGACGATTGCTCCAGATATGAAAATCACCAGCCTGACACGTTATGGCAAATCCAGTAACGGTTATGTCACGACAGGTGCATCTTCTGCAACCCGTTACAACGGCACGACAGGTGTGGCATACACAACCGGCGTTCTTGATGGCGGCCACACTGGCTGGCAAGATATCGATTACTTTGCTCACCAGACCAACCTGCGCTGGGACAAGCAAATCGGTGGCATGAAGCATGAATTCATCTTCGGTGCTGAATATGCTGACCATAAAGTCGTGTCCGGTACTTATGGCATCACCAACACAGGCACATTCAATTGCAAAACCACAGCAGGTATTGGTGCTAACAATGGCTTCTGCTTCACAGACAGCAACGGCACACCTGTTGCCAACCTGAGCAATCTGGCTGGCCGCAATTCCACCCGACTGAGCTGGAACCAGGATTGGCATATCAAGGCGCTGGCCCTGACTTTGATGGATACAGTTGATCTGACTGATAAATTTACTGCCTTCGGCGGTGTACGTGCAGACTCGTTTGACCTGAGCCTGACACGTCGTAACAACACCACTGGTGTGATCACTGGTGACTATGGCTACAAAGATACTTTGCTGAACGGTCATTTTGGCCTGAGCTACAAGATCACTCCTAAACTGATCGCCTATGGTTCTGTCGCCAGTGCACAAGACATCAATGGCGGTGAAGCTGATGCCGGTACCAGCAGTGGTTACGGTGGCGCAGTGCTGTACCAAAACCAGATTGCCGGTGCCAAGCCAGAAACCTCAGTCAACTATGAGTTGGGCCTGAAATGGAACTTGATGGATGACAAATTGCTGGCAACAGCAGCCTTGTTCCAAACTACGAAAAAAGACGTGATGGAAGGTGCCAACTACGATACGGTCGGTACATTCAATACAGGTAAGAACCGTGTGCAAGGTGTGGAATTTGGCCTGAGTGGTAACCTGACTGAAGATTTGTCTGTACAGTTTGGCGCAGCATTCATGGACTCCAAAGTGCTGGCATCGACCACAGCAGCGAATATCGGCAATCCTTTGAGTAACTTTGCCAAGAAGACTTTCTCGGCACAAGCCAAGTATCAGTTGACGAATGCATTCTCGTTTGGCGGCGTTGCCCGTCACGAGAGTGACCGTTGCGGTGGTCAGCCTGATACGGCTGCTGGTTACACAACTGCAGGCCTGTGCTCACAACCAGTACCTGGCTTTACCGTGTATGACGTGTTCGCTGCTTATCGCTTCTCCCGCCGTTTTGACGTTCGTGTCAACGTCCTGAATGCGACTAACAAAGACTACTACACAGCGGTATACCGTTCTGGCGCATTCTTGTACAAGGGTGATGCACGCGCTGTTCGCTTTACTCTGAACTACGAAATGTAATCATTTGATGGAGAGCAAGAGCCCATGTCATCTACAGCAGTGGGTTCTTGCGATTCAGCTAGAATACGGGTTCTTTATTCATAATTTTCATTGATGAAAAACCCTGCTATTCCTGCTGCTCTTGTTATTCCGCCAGACATACGCTGCGCCCAGGACTATGAGTTTGCAGCACAGCGTAGCATGGCCGCACCCAGCTACGCCTATGTGGCAGGTGGTAGCGGGCGTGACCTGACTGTTGCTGCCAACCTGGCAGCCTTTTCACAATGGTCAGTCTATCCCCGCGTTTTGCGCGATGTCACTGCCGGGCATACCCGAGTTGCCCTTGGCAATCAAAGTTTCCTTCATCCCATTTTATTGGCACCTGTTGCTTTTCAAAAGCTGGCACATCCGGCTGGCGAAATCGACACGGCCCGCGCTGCCAGTGCGACTGACACTTGCATGGTATGCAGCACCTTGTCCTCCAGCCTGCTGGAAGATGTTGCGCAGGCTGCTGGCCCGCATAAATGGTTCCAGTTATATTTTCAAACCAGTCGCGACGCTACCCGCAACTTGCTGGCAAGGGCAGAAGCAGCGGGCTATAGCGCGATTGTCGTGACTCTGGACGCATCGATACAGGTGGCAAGTGCACGCGCCATGGCGGCAGGATTCCGCATGCCAGCCGACTGCGTTGCGCTTAACCTGCAATCGACAGATGCCGATGTGCCCGTGCAACTTGCCGCTGACGACAGCCGTATCTTCCAAGGGGCGATGCATGCTGCTCCGGGTTGGCCAGATATGGAATGGTTGCTGGCTCAGACATCCTTGCCGGTCTGGGTCAAGGGTATCTTGCATCCCGATGACGCACTGGCTCTGAAGGTGGCAGGTGTGGCGGGTGTTGTTGTTTCCAATCATGGTGGCCGCAGTCTTGATGGTGCGCCTGCCAGTCTCGTCGTATTGCCTGCAATACGCGCTGCTGTTGGTGATGATTTCCCCTTGTTGCTGGATGGCGGCATACGTTCAGGTGCTGATATCTTCAAGTCCCTGGCTTTGGGTGCCAATGCGGTATTGGTGGGGCGCCCGCAGATGTATGCGCTCAGTGTTGCCGGTGCTCTGGGTGTGGCGCACATGATAAAGCTGTTGCGAGAAGAGTTGGAGATATGCATGGCTCAGGCCGGATGTGCGACCCTGGCTGATATCAATAATACCGCCTTGCTGCGCAATGTATGATGCAATAAAAAACAGGATGGATTTATGCTGAATGTGATTGAAGGGGTATTGAGCAAGGATGAGGTGCAACAGTTCCGTAGTTACCTGGATCAGGCTGACTGGCAGAACGGCGCCCGTACTGCGGGTACGCTTGCCTTGCAGGTCAAAAACAATCTGCAGATAGATGATGAATCAGATCTGGCAATTCAGCTTGGCAATCATATCTTGCGCAAACTCGGCGAGCATCCTGTGTTTATTTCCGCCGCCTTGCCACAAAAAATCTACCCGCCAAAATTCAACCGTTACCAGAATGGTGGCGGTTATGGCCTGCATGTCGATAGTGCCGTCATGATGATGCCCGGCACTCGCCAAAACCTGCGCAGCGACATATCTGCAACCCTGTTCCTGGCCGAGCCTGATGAGTATGAAGGGGGTGAGCTTGAAATTGAAACCGACTTTGGCGCGCAGACCGTCAAGCTTGAAGCTGGCGACATGGTGCTCTATCCTTCTTCCAGTCTGCACAGGGTTACGCCAGTGACTGAGGGCGCAAGAGTGGCGTCTTTTTTCTGGATAGAAAGCATGGTCAGTGATGAGGCCGAGCGCAGCATGCTGTACGATCTGGATCAATCCATACAAAAATTGACGCCCCTGGTGGATGCGCAAAATTCTGCGCTACTGAGGCTGACGGGCGTTTATCATAACTTGTTGCGCCGCTGGGCAATTACTTAATTTACTTTACACTGTCAGGAGTTATCCATGAGATTAAATAAACAAGCTATTTTTGCTGCAATTGTCCCTGTGGTATTTGCCATGTCTTCCAGCAGCGCCTGGGCGCACGGCGACGTCAAATGCACCACCGAGCCAAAAGAAAAATGGCGCCCACATACAGAATTGGAAGCAAAGCTGACCAAGGAAGGCTGGCAAATCCGCCGCATGGAAAAAACCACTAGCTGCTACGAAGTGTATGCCAAAGACCCTAAGGGCAAGCGTGTAGAAGCCTTCTTCAACCCGGTCACATTCGAACGCGTTGAAGAATAGTCTATCCCTACGGGATATACCCGTATGGGACTTGCCTGTGCGCCTGATACACTGGGCGCAGCTTATTGCCATCGTCGCCGCATGGATCACCAGCGGCACGACCAATTCTGTGCACGAATACGTGGGCTACAGTGCTGGCGTATTGGTGCTTATACGCCTGTTCTGGGGCGGCATCGGTAACCGCTATGCGCGCTTCAGTCAATTCCTCAAGCCAGTTCCGGCAACGCTGCAGTATCTGCGTCAGGTTATTCATTCCAAAGCCCCGCGTTATATAGGCCACAATCCCCTGGGTGGCTGGATGATGCTCGCACTTTTATCCTGCGTGGGTTTGCTGGTTTTGACTGGCTGGGCCATGGGCACGGACTTGCTCTGGGGTTATGCATGGCCAGTACGCGTGCATGTCGCTATCGCCTGGAGCATGGTTGGCCTGATTGCCCTGCATGTGCTGGGTGCCATCTATACCGGCTGGCAACACCGCGAAAACCTCGTCAAGGCCATGCTGACGGGTAACAAAGCAGCACCAGAACCTGGTGATGTCGATTGAATGCCGTTTGATAGTCGTTTGATAGTTAACTATCAAAATCGTCGATAAGTTTTTTTCAAAACTTCGTGGGAGTTTGCTGCGAAAGGAAGGGAAATACTTGTACGATTTTCTTTGCCCGGGATAGTACGTCAACCGGTATTTGTTCATCTGAATTTTTGAGTTGTTGTGAGCTGCTATTTACGCCGCGTACATAAAAGCCTGGCACTTTGAAACTCTGAACTCTGTGCTACTTGTCCGTCATGCCTGATAAGGGCAGGGCGGAAAAAAAAGAGTTACTGGCCTTGGCAAGTAACTCTTTTCTAAATTTGGCTCCCCGACCTGGACTCGAACCAGGGACCTGCGGATTAACAGTCCGTCGCTCTACCAACTGAGCTATCAGGGAATAGAAGATATGATGATCTTCATTAAACTTGTAAAACTATTCTTCGGCAGTGATTATGGTCAAGTTCACTGCTCACTTCAATCTCTTGCTGCAAAACCCTTTCAGGATTTTACTTTTGATACTTTACCGGACAGTTCCGGTGGAAAAAAAAGAGTTACAAGCTTGAGCAAGTAACTCTGTCTTTATAAATTTGGCTCCCCGACCTGGACTCGAACCAGGGACCTGCGGATTAACAGTCCGTCGCTCTACCAACTGAGCTATCAGGGAATAGAAGATTTGATGATCTTCGTTAAACTTTATAATCTAATACTTGTTACTTCGTTCGCAGTGATTTTTTGATAAGTTCACTACTTACTTCGAATTCTGTGGCTCCCCGACCTGGACTCGAACCAGGGACCTGCGGATTAACAGTCCGTCGCTCTACCAACTGAGCTATCAGGGAACAGAGACAAAAATTATATTCTCTCGACCCCTGTTTGTCAATACGCAAGTCAAATCGAATTACAAAACCGCAGTAATTGCCGCAATAACGTTGTTAATATTCTTGTTATTGAGTGCAGCTACACAGATGCGGCCTGTATCAACAGCATAGATGGAATTGTTCTCACGCAATTTGCCAACCTGTTCTTTTGTCAGGCCAGAATACGAGAACATGCCGCGCTGCTGGACGACAAAGTCAAAGTCATGGCCCGGAGCCTGTTCCTTGAGTTTGCTGACAAAGGCATTGCGCATTTCGCGTATACGTACACGCATGCCTGCCAGTTCTTCTTCCCACAATTGACGCAGTTCTGGTGTTGCCAGCACGGTTGCCACTACCTGGCCACCATGGGTAGGTGGATTGGAGTAATTGGTACGGATCACGCGTTTCAGTTGCGACATGATGCGCGCTGCTTCTTCTGCGCTGGAGGCGGCAATGCTCAGGGCACCGACACGTTCGCCATACAAAGAGAAGGATTTGGAGAAAGAGTTGGAAACAAACAGGGCACCGCCAGCTTCAGCAAAGCGACGTACGACTTTGCCATCAGCTTCGATACCATCACCAAAACCCTGGTAAGCCATGTCGAGGAAGGGAATCAGGTTGCGCTGAGCAACCACGGCAATGACGTCTGTCCATTGATCATCAGTCAGGTCAGCACCGGTTGGATTGTGGCAGCAAGCGTGCAGCAATACGATGGAGCCTTCAGGCATGGATTTCAATGCATCCAGCATGCCAGCGAAATTGACGCCGCGTGTCGCTGCATCATAATAAGGATAAGAGTTGACTTTAAAACCAGCCGATTCAAACAGGGCGCGATGGTTTTCCCAGCTTGGGTCGCTGATCCATACTTCAGAATTTGGTGTAAAGCGCTGCAAGAAGTCTGCACCCAGCTTCAGCGCGCCAGTACCGCCGATAGCCTGGGCAGTAATCGCACGTTTTTCCTTGACGACATCGCTGTCAGCACCGAACACCAGTTCCTGTACCGCTTTATCATAGGCAGCCAGGCCTTCGATAGGCAGGTAAGTGCGTGGAGCGAATTTTTCCATCAAAATAGCTTCGGCTTTTTTGACGCATTCCAGCAAGGGTACCTTGCCATTGTCATCATAATATACGCCTACACCCAGATTGACCTTGGCAGGGTTCTGGTCAGCATTAAAGGCTTCAGTGATGCCCAGGATAGGGTCGCGGGGGGCCATTTCTATGGCGGAAAACAGGGGTGAAGATGTGGAAGCAGTCATCGTGATAATATGGAAATATTTGTCGTTGCCGACAGTAATGGTTGGAATGAGGCAGATTGCATAGTACAGCCACCTATTTTAGCAAAGGTAATCGCATCATGGCCGTAGCACCAGTTAATTCAACAGCTTTGTCAGAACAGCTGGACGAATCAAAATTTATCAGTTTCCCTGATTCACCTTATCAGTTGTATCAAATGTTTAAGCCAGCGGGTGATCAGCCAGCGGCAATTGCACAATTGGTCGAGGGTATCAGTGACGGTTTGTTTTTTCAGACACTGCTGGGAGTGACGGGGTCGGGTAAGACTTACACGATGGCAAACGTGATCGCCAGGACAGGTAGGCCGGCCATCATTTTTGCACCTAATAAAACCCTGGCAGCACAGTTGTACAGTGAGTTCAGGGAATTCTTTCCACGCAATGCGGTAGAGTATTTTGTCAGTTATTACGATTACTATCAACCAGAAGCGTATGTGCCGCAGCGCGACTTGTTCATTGAGAAAGATTCTGCCATCAATGAACATATAGAACAGATGCGTCTGTCCTGTACCAAATCGCTGATGGAAAGACGGGATGTCATCATTGTGGCAACTGTCTCAGCCATCTATGGTATCGGTAATCCTAATGAATACCACAAGATGATCCTGACCCTGCGTGCCAGGGACAAGGTCAGCCAGCGCGATGTCATTGCCCGCCTGATACAGATGCAGTACAAGCGCAATGAAGTTGATTTTGGACGTGGTACTTTCCGCGTGCGTGGCGATACCATTGATATATTCCCGGCAGAACATGCCGAGATGGCTGTGCGTGTGGAAATGTTCGATGATGAAATCGAAAACCTGCAATTGTTTGATCCGCTGACCGGGCGCATCAAACAAAAGATACCGCGCTTTACAGTCTATCCAAGTTCTCACTACGTGACGCCGCGCGAAACGGTCTTGCGGGCCATTGAGACCATCAAGGAGGAATTGCGTGAGCGCCTGGATTTCTTCCGCCGCGAAAACAAACTCATAGAAGAGCAACGCATAGAACAGCGTACCCGCTTTGACCTGGAAATGATGGCCGAGATTGGCTTCACCAAGGGGATCGAAAATTACTCTCGTCACCTGAGTGGTGCCAAGGCCGGTGAACCGCCACCAACCCTGGTCGATTACCTGCCGCCAGATGCCCTGATGTTCCTGGATGAATCGCATGTGCTGACAGGCCAGTTGAATGGTATGTACAACGGTGACAGGGCGCGCAAGACTAATTTGGTCGATTATGGCTTCCGTCTGCCATCGGCACTGGATAACCGCCCGTTGAAGTTTGCAGAATTCGAAAGCAAGCTGCGCCAGACCGTATTTGTCTCAGCCACGCCAGGTGATTATGAAGACCAGCATTCTGACCAGACAGTAGAGCAACTGGTCAGGCCTACTGGCCTGGTCGATCCAGAAATTGAAGTGCGCCCAGCGCTGACGCAGGTCGATGATTTGATGAACCAGATTATCGAGCGAGTGAAAAAGCATGAGCGCGTACTGGTCACTACCCTGACCAAGCGCATGTCAGAACAATTGACCGAATTCCTCAACGAAAACGGCATCAAGGTGCGTTACCTGCATAGCGATATTGATACGGTAGAGCGTGTGGAAATTATCCGCGATCTGCGCCTCGGCACTTTTGATGTGCTGGTTGGTATTAACTTGCTGCGCGAAGGTCTGGATATCCCTGAGGTGTCGCTGGTGGCTATTCTTGATGCAGACAAAGAAGGTTTCCTGCGTTCTGAACGCAGCCTGATCCAAACCATAGGCCGTGCTGCGCGTAACCTGCACGGCAAGGCTATCTTGTATGCCGACAAGGTCACTGATTCCATGCGCCGCGCCATGGGAGAAACCGAGCGCCGCCGTAATAAACAACTGGCTTTTAATCTGGCCAATAATATTACGCCGGTAGGTATACGTAAGCAGATCAAGGACATCATCGATGGCGTTTACAATCCGCAGGAAGCGAAGGAAGAACTGGCAGTAGCGCAAGAGCAGGCACGTTATGAAGTCATGAGCGAGAAACAGATCAGCCGCGAAATCAAGCGCCTGGAAAAACTTATGCTTGATCATGCCAAGAATCTGGAGTTTGAAAAAGCCGCTCAGGTCAGGGATCAGTTAGCGCATGTCAAGGAGCAGTTGTTTGGGGCAGGTGGGCATGATTCTTTGGATTCAGTTGTAGGTACTTTGATCAATAAGACCTGAATGTATGATATGGCGAGCAGATGATACCGTAAGTGTATCAATGCTTTTCACGCAATTGCAGGAGGACGAATTTTGTTGGAAGTATTAAATAGGGGGGGCGCATGGGCGTTAGTTCATCAGAGTTCATGGCATTGTTCTTATTTCCCTTAGCTGCTTCGGTGATTTTGTTGATTACCTTGTTTTTGCATGGACGAGGTGACAAGGCAATTTTCTCGTTATTGCTGATTTTACTTTTCTTGTTTGTCGTCAGTTCAAGTTTTTCAAATGGTGCAGGCATTATTTTTTGCCTGTTGTTTGGTCCTTGGTTAATTTGTATAACTATGGTCCTTACCTATTATTTATCAGTAATAAGGGAAAAGTCAGATATTGTGTTTGAGAAAAAAAATAATCATCCCGACCATGACTGCACGAGACGTGTTTTAGATCCATGTCTTTTCTATGGTATTGATGGCAGGCTGCTTACTTATGATGAGTCCTTGGATCAACTGTACTTGTTCGATAAAAAGGAATGCAATGAATTTTTAGGCTCAATCGGTTATCCGCTTGCAAAAAAAGGTGAGTCACTTCGTCAGTCTAGACAGCGCTGCGTTGATGCTTATAAAAAAGAGTACATAAAATACTCGTAAACTGATTTTTAATACTATTTACTATGTTGAAACAGCGTGAATTCCGGCCTGTACGTCCTTGGAGAAAACCAGTCGTGCGCATGGGCAGGATAGAGTTAAAGCGCCAATTGACCAGAGTATTGATACTTGAGCGCAGGAACGCAATGAGGAAACCGTTCCCCCAGTGGGGATGGGAAAAACCGGTATCAATGCATCAGTTGCGCAGGCGGCGATTGCGTCTCGCGAGACAGTATGTTTTGCTGTATGAACCTGTAAGTGCGCTGGTTTTTAAAAGAAGTCTTCCACGCGGAAATGAGTGGCCAGGGACGGGCAAATTACTCTCATTATCTGTCTTTTCGTGAAAGGCAAATGTGTGGGCTCAGCTAGATTGGTTTTTGTAGGTTGGGCTACGTTTATCAGCCCAACAATCAGCGGTTAAATAAGGTATGCGTCTATTTGAGGCCCAGTGTTGGGCTGAAGCGTAGCCTAGCGAGGCCCGGCCCAACCTACGGGTGGGGCCTTGAGTTGTATTATTTCCCACTAACACAAACCTGATTCCGCCCACCTTGCTTGGCTTGGTACAACATCGCATCTGCCTGCAAGAACATGGCATTTTCGGTATTCCAGGTCGGGAAGTCGGCGATGCCGCCGCTGAAGCTGAAATTTTTATTTTCGCCTGGTTTGACTTCGAAAACGATCTTTCCAAAGGCTTCGCGCATTGCGTCGAGTTTTTGTTTGCCTTGTGCCGGTGTGCAATCCCAGAAAACCACGACAAATTCTTCGCCACCAAAACGGCTGAGCAAATCCTGCTCGCCCAGTTGTGCGGACAAGACCAAAGACAAACGTTTGATGACGATGTCGCCAAAGTAATGGCCCCAGGTGTCATTGATGTTCTTGAACTTGTCGATGTCGATGATGCCGTAGGCCAGCGGTTTGTCTTCGCGGCTGGCGCGGCGTATCCATTCCTGGGCCTTTTTCTGCAAACCGACTTTATTCAACAAGCCAGTGGCACGGTCGCGGCTGATGAGGTCTTTGCTGGCGCGGATTTTATTGACACGGTTCAGTAGCTGGCGTGTCAGTACATCGGCGTCGCTGGGTGTCAGGATTTCATCAAAACCGCTATCAAGTGCGCGCCTGGCCATGGCTGGGTCAGGGCGGCTTTGCAGCAGGATAATTTCGCGTCCGGGGTCAAATTCTATATTCTTTTTGAGTACGCGCACCAGGGCTTCGGTCTGCAGATATTGTGCTTCATCGATGATGACGATATCTGGCTGGGCTTCCTTGACGCGCACATGCAAAGAGCGGGCATCAGGATTGTGCAGCAGTTCTATATGGTTTTCTGCCAGCAGGGCAGTATCGAGTGAAGACAGTTCACCGCAAAGGACGATGGTATTGTTCTCGCCGCGCTTTTGACGGGCAAAGATGTTGAACAGCTTATCAACCAGCACCTCATTGGTGATGGGTTTTTCTGCGTAGGCCATGCAATTGCTATCAACCAGTTTTTGTTGCAGCAAGAAACGCTCGCCCTGACGCACGGTCTGCAGGTAGATATAGCTCTGGTCATCTGGCAGGCGCTGCAGCAAGTCGCTCAGGAACATGGTCTGGCGGCGGGTGTGCTGCATGTCGTCCTGCATGTTGTACAGCACATCAAGGTCAATCACGAACAGGTCATGACCTTCGGAAGTCTGTACAGCCTTCACAAAGTCACTCATCTGGTCAAAAAACAGTATATCGAAGTCGTACTTATGCGCACCGATCAACAATTCTTTCTTGTTATCGATGATGAAAAAGGTTTGCGTGAGCAGCAATACCCGATTTTTATACAGCGGTCCTGCTTCTGCCATGTTGTCTCCAGGCTATAAACGATACCCGCCCCGTATGATCGAATTCCAGAGCATGATTTGATTTTATACGAGTTCCTGTTACTGTTTGATTAATACGTCGCAAAATATCAATAAGAATGCGCAAAATATAGTTAATTTCCAGGTGGAAATTTTCTCATTCATGTAGTAACCCGTCATTACCTGCGATGCTGAAATTTGCTCAACAATGGGTCTCCTTCAAACCAATATTCAGGAGACATCATGGCAGCCAAAAAAATTCTTATGCTGGTCGGTGATTTTGTAGAAGATTATGAGGCAATGGTGCCTTTCCAAAGCCTGCTGGCTGTCGGGCATGCAGTACACGCAGTGTGCCCTGACAAAAAGCCAGGTGACTATGTGGCTACCGCCATCCATGATTTTGAAGGCCAGCAGACTTATACAGAGAAGCCAGGCCATAGATTCAGCATCACCCACGACTTTGCCAGTATCAATGCGCAGGATTATGATGCCTTGCTGATACCTGGCGGTCGTGCGCCTGAATATCTGCGCCTGAACCCACAAGTGATTGCTATCGTGCAACATTTCGCGCAAACAAAGAAGCCGATAGCAGCAGTTTGCCATGGTGCGCAGATTTTGGCTGCCGCCAAGGTGCTTGAAGGCATCAAATGCTCAGCTTACCCTGCTTGCCAGCCAGAAGTAGAGACAGCAGGTGGCCATTACGCAAATATTGCTGTTACCGATGCAGTGACGGACAAGAATTTTGTCACGGCACCTGCATGGCCTGCACATCCAGCCTGGATAGGGCAGTTCCTGCAATTGCTGGGAACTGAAATCAAGTTGTAGTCAAATCGTAGCTTGGCTTGCAAATCAGGCAAGTGCCGTATAATCGTCAGGAAATCTTTTTCTTGACGATATGCGGGAGGAAAAATGTGCGAGATTTTTATCAAAGCTGACCCTGGTCTGTATGAATCCAGGGCGCGTTCCCTGCGCCTGCATGGCGTGGTGACTTCCATCAGACTGGAAAATATATTCTGGAATGTGCTGGAAGAGATTGCCCAGCGCGATAGCATGAATACCAATCAACTCATCACCAAGCTGTATGATGAGTTGATTGCCTACCGCGGCCATATCGACAATTTCTCATCCTTCCTGCGGGTTTGCTGTTTGCGCTATACCTCGCTGATGCTGGACGGTGAGATCACCACTGACAAACATCTGCCGCTGGCAGGTTTACACAATGTCAAACCTGAAACCAAGGGTTTCATGATTTGATGGGCAGGCGGATAAGTGGATTAGCGGATAAGCGGGTCTGTGCTTCATGAGGGGGCAAGCCGCAATAGTTGAAGGCATCAGTAATTAAAAAAGCCGGGCCAGTTGTAAACTGGCCCGGCTTTTTTAATGTATGCAGCGAGTTTCAGCCTGCTGCAACACGCTTGGCGATATGCGCCAGAGCTTCTTCTACCTGATCAATCAGGATCAGGCAAAGATCACCTGCTTCCAGTCTGTCCATGGCCAGATCAATGGCAATGAATTCACCGTTGATTTCATCTATACGCGAGGTTTTTGTTGCCTGCTTCAGGCCTTCACGCAAGAGGGCGACAACTTCACCGTCTGCACGGCCACGCTGGCATTGATCCTGGTACAGCACCACGTCATCAAAAGATTCACCGAGGATTTCAGTTTGCTGGCGTATATCCTGGTCACGGCGGTCGCCAGCACCGCTGATGACGACAGAACGACGTTTGGCAGGCATGGTTTCTACTGCGCGCACCAGTGCCAGTATCGCATCCGGGTTGTGGCCGTAATCAGCGATCAGGGTTGCACCTCGGAAGTTGAAGACATTGAAGCGGCCAGGCGCATTGTCTGCTTCATTGGCAAAGGACAACAAGCCTGCGCGTATGCTGTCCCAGTCAATATTAATTGCCCAGGCAGCGGCTACAGATGCCATGACGTTCTCGACCTGGAAGCCTATGCTGCCATTGCGGGTGATAGGGATATCAGCCAGCGGTACGCTATGGCGTGTCTTGCCTTCTGCAGCGATCAGATGGCCGTTTTCTATATATACCACGCGCTTGCCCTGAGCCCTGTGTGTTGCCATGACAGGGTGCTGGTGGTCCGCTGCAAAGAAGATGACGGCAGACGGGCAATTGCTGGCCATGGCCGCAACGATAGGGTCAGCCGCATTCAGCACGGCATAGCCGTTGTCGGCAACGTTTTGCACGATGACGCGTTTCAATACGGCCAGGTCTTCTACCGTGGTGATGTAATTCAAACCAAGGTGGTCACCAGAACCTATATTGGTGACGACAGCAACCTGGCAACGGTCATAGGCCAGGCCTTCACGCAAGACGCCGCCACGGGCAGTTTCAAACACGGCTGCATCGACATCCGGGTGGGACAGAACATTGCGGGCACTGCGTGGGCCGCTGCAATCGCCGCTATCAATCTGGCGGCCTGCAACATACACGCCATCCGTATTGGTCATGCCTGTACGCAGGCCGCTGGCAGTCAGCAGATGGGCGATCAGGCGTACTGTCGTGGTTTTGCCATTCGTGCCGGTAACCGCAATGATAGGGATGCGGCCATCGTCATTATCATCAAACATCGAGGCGATAATAGCTTCACCAACTTGGCGGCCTTTGCCAAAGGAAGGCGAGAGATGCATACGCAAACCTGGCGCAGCATTGACTTCAACGATGCCGCCATTTTGCTGTTCTATCGGCTTCAAGACGCTGTCGCAGACCAGATCAACACCGCAGATGTCGAGACCTACCATTTGCGCGGCAGCCACTGCGCGAGCCGCAACTTCTGGATGCACATCATCCGTTACATCGGTCGCTGCGCCACCAGTAGAGAGATTGGCATTATTGCGCAAGACCACGCGCTGGCCCTTGGGCGGAATGGAGTCAGCCACAAAACCCTGTTTGGCCAGGCTGGCCAAGGCGATATCATCAAAACGTATCTTGGTCAGGGAAGTGGAGTGACCACTGCCACGGCGCGGGTCTTTATTGACTTGCTCGACCAGTTCACGCACGCTTTGCTTGCCATCGCCCACTACTTGCGGCGGGTCACGGCGGGCAGCGGCAACCAGCTTGTTGCCAACTACCAGCAGGCGGAAGTCATTGCCGGGCAAGAAGCGCTCGACCAGGATGTCATCACGGAATTCGCTGGCGGCCTGGAAACCTGCATCCAGTTGTTCACGCGTTGTGACGTTGACAGTCACGCCTTTGCCCTGATTGCCATCCTTGGGTTTGACCACCACAGGCAGGCCGATTTCAAGGGCTGCTGCCCAGGCATCATCAGGGTCGGATACTGAGCGCCCCAAAGGCACAGGCACGCCAGCAGCATGCAAGAGCTTCTTGGTCAGTTCTTTATCTTGTGCAATGGCTTCAGCAATGGCGCTGGTGCCATCCATTTCTGCTGCCTGTATCTTGCGCTGGCGGCTACCCCAGCCAAAGGCAACCAGACTACCATCCGTCAGGCGTCGGTAAGGGATATTGCGGGCAACGGCGGCATTGACGATGGAGCCAGTCGATGGCCCCAGGCGCACGTCTTCATCCAGATCACGCAATTGTTCAAGCGCAGCGGCCAGGTCAAAGGCCTGGTCTTTCAATGCGGCATTGATGAGTTGTTCAGCCAGTTCTACTGCCAGGCGGCCTACAGCTTCTTCCGAATATTCAACGACGACCTGGAAAATACCTGCTTCCAGGGTTTGCGTAGTGCGGCTGAAGGTGACCGGGCAACCGGCTTCTGCCTGCAGGCCCAGGGTCAGCAATTCAAATACATGAGCCATGGGGATGGCATCATCATGGCCTGTCGGTTGCAAAATACTGAGTTGCGGAAACAAGGCGCGCAAACGGTCTTCAAAGCCGTTCAGGCCAGCAATTGACATCTCTTCATTTGTGCAGGCAACAATCGCTTCTACGGCCGTATGGTGGCTCCAGAGATTGGGACCGCGCAGGGCACGGATGCGTGATACTTCCATAAAACTTAATCCTGTTGAAAAGGGCGTCAAACGAGGGTGTACTGATTTTTACAGCCTGAGCATGCAAGCGGCAGAAACTACACCATCAGATAAATAGCAAATTCTAAGAGTAAACAATATATCTTGTATTTGTGCGGAGGCCAGATTTGACATCCGCACTATGCTTAAAGCAATCAGTAAGGAGCTTTCTTGCTGGAGTCAAAAGTCCTGAGGCCAGCACCTATCAGTTCTGGTGTGATGTTCAAGGCCCATGCTGCTGCAACTGCTGCCAGTACACTCTCTGCCTGGGCGACTTTTGCAGGTTTCAAGGCGCTCAGGGGCAGCAGAGCAGTTTCTGTCTCGCCATCTGCCAGTACGATATTGTCATCACGCAAAAACACCACGCGTTCACCAAGGGCGCGGTGGTTGACGATGGCTTCCAGTGCCGGGTCCTTGCCATAAAAAATCACCTTGCCATCGCAGAGCTCAGCCAGGTCTGCCACGGCAGAGTCGGCAGCATTCAATACCGCGACGCCGTCAGGCAAAATCACATCCACCTGGGTGCGCAATACTTTGCGCATCTGGTCTGGGCTGTCTATGTAATAAGGGCCCAGATCGGCATGGCCATCCAGATCGGTGACGACGCCAACGGCGCATTTGTCATAGGCGAGACCATCGCTGAGCATGGCTTTGGCATTGGTTTCAAATACGGCAGCTTCTACAGAACGGTTGATCAACAGTCTTTGGCCTGCTTCCCAATTCGCGCAATCGCCATCGGTGACCAGGCGTTTGTTCAGGAACAAGCCCTGGGCGCAAGCGACCCCGGTCTCCTTGCCGCTGATATTGATCAGGGCACCGATGAGGCGGGCAATCAGGCTGCAACCTTTGGTACCGGCAACGCCAACGATGCTGATGCGGCCACTTTCTTCAGGCGCAAACAAATGATTGATGATGGCCTTGCCAACCGGACGGCCTTCACCATTGGCAGGTTTGATATGGGCCAGCAAGCCTGGGCTGGCATTGACTTCAATAATTGCCGCGCCTTGTTCTGCCATGGGGCGGGAAATGTCTTCTGCCACCAGATCAACGCCAGCGATATCCAGACCGACGATACGTGCAGCGAGTGTCGCCGCATAGGCGATATCAGGATGGATCTTATCGGTGACATCAAGAGCGACATTGCCATTAGGCTGTATCAATACCTTTTGACCTGCCAGCGGGATGGAATTGGCATCCATGCCCTGACGTTTCAATTCAAGGATGATCTCTGCACCTGCTGCCGGGTCCAGCGCATTCAGGGGGTGGTCTTCAGTCGTACCACGGCGCGGATCAGTATTGATCTGGTCATCGACCAGTTCAGTAATATTTGATTTGCCATTGCCAGTGACCCACAGCGATTCACCTTTGCCTACAGCAACGACCTCGTTACCAACGACCAGCACACGGTGCTCGTCACCAGTGACAAAACGCTCAACGATGACACTCTTGCTGTCGCCTTTGCGTGAAGCCAGCTCATAGGCGGCAATCACGTCTTCCTTGCTCATCAGGTTCAGTGACACACCACGACCATGGTTGCCGTCATAAGGTTTGATGACAACGGGCAGGCCTATATCCTGTGCTTCTTCCCAGGCTTCTTCAGCACTGCGCACCAAGGAGCCTTCTGGCACAGGCACGCCGCAAGATTGCAGCAGGGTCTTGGTCAGGTCTTTATCGCTCGCAATGCTTTCAGCAATGGCGCTGGTGCGGTCAGTTTCTGCGGTCCAGATACGGCGCTGCGCTGCGCCATGGCCCAGTTGCACCAGATTGCCATCTGTCAGGCGTATGGACGGGATGCGGCGTTCAGTGGCGGCATCAACAATGCTGGCCGTACTTGGGCCCAGGCAACGGTCATCCACCAGTTCGCGCAATTCGGTGACTTTGGTTTGCAGGTCAAAAGGCTGATCTTCAATCGCCGCCATCAACAGATCACGGCCAATTTGCAGGGCAGTACGGCCTACCTGTTCTTCACGGGTGCGGAAAGCCATTTTATACACGCCAGTCACGTTGGTAGAACGGGTTTGGCCAAAACCGGTACGCATGCCTGCCAGGTTTTGCAGTTCGAGTACAACATGTTCAAGAATGTGACCAGACCAGGTGCCTTCACGCAGGCGTTCCAGAAATCCGCCACGTTCACCGACACCACAGCGATGCTCTATGATGCCGGGCAACCAGGTCGTCAGGCGTTCATACAGACCAGGGATTTTATTCGATGGAAATTCTTCCAGCTCACCTATGTCCAGCACTGCTTCAATGACAGGGCGATAAGTCCAGATATTCGGGCCCCGCAAGTGCGTTGCGCTGAGAATGCGGATGTCTTTCTTGTTTGTTGTCATGTATGTAAACTTTTATAAGCCAGGTTTATGCAGACCAGGTCTTGTCATTTTAGAGCGTTTCTTCGTTTTCCCTGAATGCACAACATCTTGGGCTGGCCGGCCATGCAAAATTTTCTGGTGTCTTGAAAATCTTGTCATCGCCACAATGTTACTTTGTATATCATATTGAAAGCGGCTGTGAAAGGCACGCCTGCTGATATACTTGCGCGCCAGCGCAAAAGCAGTTCATCCTCTTGATCAGAGTTATCTGATTATTTTTCTTTCGATAGAATACCGTAAATTGCTGCTTCCGTGACATGGCTTATGCCGGAAACGGAAACCAAGTGATCTCTTTTACTAAAATTTATGTCCTGATTTGATTCGGGACCAGCTCTTGAGCAGGAGTTCATTTTACGATGACTACAACACAATTCAGCCCCGAACAGCCTGTTACATCACTTCCAGTATCCTGGCAGTCTGACCTCAATAGTCAGATCGCCAAGGGCGAGAACGTTTTAGCTGCTCTGGAGGTTGACCTCGACAACAAACTTCGCTTCCGCAAGGGCTTGCTGGTGGTGACAGAGCAGCGCTTGCTGACCAAATCACCCGGCGAAACTGAGTGGAAAGAATGGCGTTTTCGCCACGGTTTGCAATTAAGTCATCATGACCATGCCGGTGTCGGCCACCTGGAACTGGTGGATCAGCAAGGCTTGCAGGCGAGCTGGCGTTTTACCCTGGGCCAGAATTTGCATGCGATACGCCTGCTGGACCACTTCAAGGAACAATTGTTAAGTCATGTTACCGGCATGCCTGTAGTGCGCGCCGAACAAAATATCTGCCCTAGCTGTAAAGCTGTATTGGAGCCGGACCAGGAAGAATGCCCGGTCTGCACCAAAGTAACGTACACACCACCTTCTACCTGGACACTATTGCGCCTGTGGCGGTTTGCCCATCCTTACCGCTTGCAACTGTTCATTGGCTTCTCGCTGATGTTGCTGGGCACGGCTGCGCACATGATCCCGCGTTACCTGACAAAGCCGTTGACGGATGAGGTGCTGATTCCCTATCAAAACGGTACCTATGTCGACCCCAAGCTGGTGGTGTTTTACATTGGCGGCCTGCTAGGTTCTGCGGTTGTTGCATGGCTGCTGAGCTGGGGCAAGACGTATATCCTGGCGCTGGTGTCAGAGCGCATAGGCGCCGATTTGCGTACCGCTACCTATGAACATTTGTTGAAATTGTCTCTCGAATATTTTGGCGGCAAACGCACTGGCGACCTGATGTCGCGTATAGGGAGCGAAAGTGACCGCATTTGCGTTTACCTGTCCCTGCACCTGCTGGACTTTGCAACTGACGTGCTGATGTTCATCATGACGGCTGGTTTCCTGTTGCAGATCAATACCAAGCTGGCCCTGGTGACTTTGTTGCCGTTGCCATTCATCGCCTGGATGATCCATCTGGTGCGCGACAAGTTGCGTACCGGTTTTGAAAAGATAGACAGGGTATGGGGCGAGGTGACCAATGTCCTCGCCGATACCATCCCTGGCATACGTGTGGTTAAAGCCTTTGCCCAGGAAAAGCGCGAAGCAGGGCGCTTCCGCGAAGCCAACAAGCATAATCTGGCCGTCAACGACAAGCTCAACAAGGTCTGGTCGCTGTTTTCACCTACCGTGTCATTCCTGACAGATCTCGGTATTCTCGTGGTCTGGGGCTTTGGTATCTGGCAGATTTCCAAGGGTGATATTACCGTTGGTTCGCTGGTGGCTGCAGTCGCTTTCATCAGTAACTTCTATGGCCGTATTGATTCCATGAGCCGTATCGTGTCTGTGACGCAGAAATCTGCTTCGGCTGCCAAGCGTATTTTCGATATCCTTGACCATGTATCGAGCGTGCCTGATCCGCAAAATCCGGTGAAGGTAAAAGAAGTCAAAGGCCAGATAGAATTGCGCGAAGTTGGCTTCCGATACGGTAACCGTGCGGTCAACCGTGGCATCAATCTGAACATCAAACCAGGTGAAATGATAGGTCTGGTCGGTCATAGCGGCTCCGGCAAGAGTACCCTGGTGAACCTGATTTGCCGCTTCTATGATGTCTCGGAAGGTGCGATCTTGCTGGATGGTGTTGATATACGCTCATTTGTAGTATCTGACTACCGCCAAAATATCGGCTTGGTCTTGCAAGAGCCTTTCCTGTTCTTTGGCACCATTGCCGAAAATATTGCCTATGGCAAGCCAGAAGCCACGCGTGATGAAATCATCGCGGCGGCGCGTGCGGCCCATGCGCATGAATTTATCTTGCGCCTGCCGCAAGGTTATGACTCCATGGTTGGCGAGCGCGGCCAGGGCTTGTCGGGTGGTGAGCGTCAACGTATTTCGATTGCCCGTGCTTTACTGATAGACCCACGCATTTTGATCATGGATGAAGCGACTTCTTCCGTGGATTCGCAAACAGAAAAAGAAATTCAGAAAGCCCTTGATAACCTGGTGCAAGGCCGTACCACCATAGCGATTGCGCATAGGTTATCTACTCTGCATAAGGCCGACCGTCTGGTTGTGCTGGACAGAGGCCAGGTAGTCGAAGTGGGCAACCATGATGAATTGATGGCCAAAGAAGGTGCTTACTACAAGCTTTACCAGGCGCAAGCCCGTAATGCAGAACTGGTTGAGGAGTAAAAGAAGATGACAACGACAAAATTTACCCTGACCCGCAATTTTTTCGGCAAACTGATACTCAGTAACGAGGCTGGTGAAGTGTTTGAAGGCGTCAGCCCGGTGCGGGCATTTCCTATCCAGTCACCCTTGGTGGGCATCTCGCTGGTCATGACAGATGGCCGGGAAGTCGCATGGATAGATCAGCTTGATGATCTGGCCGCAGATGCACGTGAACTGGTCATGGAAGAGCTGGAAGGGCGCGAATTCATGCCTGAAATCAACAACATCATCAGCGTCACCAGCTTTGCCCTGCCATGTACCTGGAAGGTAGCAACCGACCGTGGCGAGACCGATTTTGTGCTTAAGGGTGATGAAGATATACGCCGCATCGGCAAGACATCTTTATTGATTACCGATAATCACGGCATACAATTCCTGATACGTGATATGTATGAGATAGACAAGCATAGCCGCAAGATACTCGACCGCTTCTTGTAATACTTCTTTGTGATTGCATTGGTACCAGTTTAAAACTCATAGCCGTATAAATTGGTATCTCTGCTTTCACCTGCCAACACCACCACAGCTTCCAACTGAAAGCCCAGGTCATGCAATAATTGATTGGAGGGGCCATTGTCAGGTGAAGTAATGCCGGCCAGTTTGTTTATGCGCAGATGCGTATGCGCGTAATCTAGCGTCGCTCTGGCTGCCTCTCTGGCATAGCCCTGTCCTGTAAATTGCGGTAACAGGGCATAGCCTATATCCACGTTCTTCAGGGTTTCCCTCTTGACCAGACCGCACAGGCCAATTGCCTGTCCATCTTCCTTGCGTTCCATCACATACAGGCTAAAACCTATCTTTTCCTGGTTGGCCATGGGGCCATTGATGATATCTGTCCTGGCTTCTTCCAGCGTGCGTATGCCCTTGTCACGTATATTGGTGATAAAGGCAGGATCATTCACCAGTGCCAGATAAAAGGCGGCATCATCTGTTGTGATAGTGCGCAGATAGAGCCTTTCTGTCGTGATGATGATGGTCATTATTGTCTCCTTAGAAACGATTAGTTTAAAGCGCTAGCTTTAAAAAGCCTAGTCGCTTTTCTTTGTGTTTGAGTAAGAATTGAATCAAGCTGATTTGAGCCGGATTGATGTTGCAAACCGACAGACTTGTGAACTTGTTTTACAAAGTGGTAAATTGGATAAAATTTTTCTCACATTGCGTAGTCTGCGGCGTAATATTGTTGTAAGGCATTAAGCTTTTCTATATGCGTGCTTGCGCGCATCTGGATTTGCTTGAGCAAAGTCTTGTTACTTATCCATATCCGTACTCAGGGGAAGCTATGAAATCACTCAAGGCCAGACTCATTGTTGTTATAGGATTATTGCTCGCAATTTGTACCATAGTCCTGACTATAGGCAGTTATCTAAGGATGAAGTCGCAGATAGAGAATGACCTGAACAATGAAATGCGCGGTGTTGCAGCAGGTTATAACGCGGTATTGAGTAACTGGATACAAACCAATTTGTCCATGATGGACAGCTTGTCACAAGGCCTGGGTAACGGCGCTGATCTACAGGCCAGCCTGACCATGATGCGGGGTGGCGGCAGCTTCCTCAGTGTTTATCAAGGCCAGCCCGACAAGCAATTCACCAATATCCCGCCTGACCCACCACCTGCAGGTTTCGACCCTACTGTGCGTCCCTGGTATAAAGCTGCGATGGAGGCCAAAAAGCCCATCGTAACATCGCCGTACATGGGCGTCGCGCCACCTGGCCTGATGATCACTTTTGCCGCACCTGTCAAAGGCGGTGAGGGTGGTGTAGTGGGTGCTGACGTTTTTCTGACCAAGATTGTTGACCAGATTTTGACCATCAAACTGGCGGGTGGCGGTTATGCCTTCTTGCTGGACAAGAGCGGCCAAGTGCTGGCCCATGCAGATCAGGCCAGGGTCATGAAAATGGCAAAGGAAATTACCCCTGATCTGGCACTCGATAATCTGGCAAACCTGTCCAAACAAAAAGACCCGATACTGACCGAGATAGGTGGCAAGCAGCACTTCATGCTCTTGCAGCAAATTACCGGTTCTGATATTTACCTGGCGCTGGTCATTGACAAGAAAAAAGCGCTGGAAGCGCTGGATCAGTTGCTGATACTCTCTGCCGTTGTCCTGCTGGTCTTGCTGGGTGTAATCATGCCCTTGACGACTTTGCTGGTGGGCCGTATGCTGGCTGGCTTGCAGAGGGTGCGCGATGCCATGTCGGACATCGCCGCTGGTGGCGGTGATCTGAGCCGCAAGATCGATGTCGAGGGCGATGATGAAGTGGCCCAGACTGCGTCAGCCTTCAATCGCTTTCTGGAGCAATTGCGCGTCATGGTTGTTGATGTACGCAAGGCGACCGATTCCATTACTGTGGGTGCGACAGAAATTGCCACTGGCAATATGGATTTGTCTGGACGAACCGAGCAACAGGCTTCATCCCTCGAAGAAACCGCTGCAAGCATGGAGGAACTGACCGAAGCCGTGCGCAATAATGCCGACAATGCGCGTGAAGCCAACAAGATGGCGGTCAATGCATCCGATGTAGCGACTCAGGGCGGCGAAGTAGTGGGCAAGGTGGTCACGACCATGCAGGGCATCAGTGACAGCTCACGCAAGATTGTCGACATCATCAGCGTCATCGAAGGCATTGCCTTCCAGACTAATATCCTGGCATTGAATGCAGCGGTGGAAGCCGCCAGAGCAGGTGAGCAGGGCCGCGGTTTTGCGGTGGTTGCCAGTGAGGTGCGTACTCTTGCGCAACGCAGTGCTGCAGCGGCGCAAGAGATCAAGAACCTGATTGAAGATTCGGTCAATAAAGTCAGTGAAGGCTCTGAGTTGGTGGATAAAGCCGGGGCTGCGATGAACCGTATTGTCTCTGCGGTTGACCAGGTTGCCGCGATCATCAATGAAATTACCACCGCCTCGGTAGAACAAAGCGACGGTATTCAGCAAGTCAATGTGGCACTGGCGCACATGGATGAGGCAACCCAGCAAAACGCTGCCTTGGTAGAAGAGGCTGCGGCAGCAGCGGGTTCACTGGAAGAGCAGGCCAACTTGCTGAAAACTGCAATGTCGGCCTTCCGTATGGAAGATTCAGCTGCTGGTCCACGTATAGCGCCAGCCAAATCAAGCTGGGCGAAGAACAAGGCTTCTGCACCCAGTCTGGGATATGACGATTAAACTTGTTGACGAAAAATTTGTTGAATTTGTTGGCTAAATCTTAAGCCAGGGTAGCAATCACCGGTGCATGATCCGATGGTTGCTCCCACTTGCGTGGTACGCGGTCAATGACGCAGGAAGTACATTGTTTAGCCAATTCTGCAGACAACAGGATATGGTCTATGCGTACACCTTTGTTCAGGCGGAAGCCGAGGGCGCGGTAATCCCACCAGCTGAAGGATTTTTCTGCCTGTTCAAACTGGCGGAAGCTGTCGCTCAATCCAAGAGCTATAAGGTTCTTGAGCGCAGTTCTTTCTTCTGGTGACACCAGGTTCATGCCCACCCAGGCGGCTGGGTCATGCACATCCCGGTCTTCCGGGGCGATATTGTAGTCACCCAGGACAGCCAGTTTTGGATGGCGTGTCATTTCTTCCCTGACCCAGTTTTCCAGCGCTGCAAACCATTTCAACTTGTACTGGAATTTGTCTGAATCCGGTGACTGGCCATTCGGCACATAGGCACAGATGACGCGTATGCCTTCTATGGTGGCGGCAATGATGCGCTGCTGCTCATCTTCAAACTGCGGGTTATTCTTTTGAATATCCGTCATCGCGTGCTTCGATAAAATCGCCACACCGTTATAGGTTTTTTGACCAGTAAAAGCAACGTGGTAGCCTGCCGCTTCTATCTCTGCCTGAGGGAACTTGTCGTCGGTGAGCTTGGTTTCCTGTATGCATAGCACATCGACAGGATTGGTTTCCAGCCATTGCAAGACTTGTGGCAATCTGACTTTCAGGGAGTTTACGTTCCAGGTGACTAATTTCATGTGTGTTTTACTTATTTTAGTGTGAGGTGTCGTTCAATTTACCGGGAAGCAGGCTGGGTTGTTGAACGAATTTATATGCACGGTATTTTATACGATGTTGTGCATTTGGAATTCGCTGTGAATACTTGCTAGTATGCGAAGCAGCTTACCAGAAGGGAGCAAGACTTTTCAATCTTTGACTTTTTCATTGAGCCTGCAATTTATTTCATCTTGGAAAGAGACTAAAATGCAGTAACGAGCTTTCTTTATAGACACACTATGCGTAAGTGCTCAGTAATCCTGTTTTTCGCCATGTTGATCTTTGGCTCCCAGGCTGTCTACGCAGATATGACAGTCATACGTTATCCACGTCCGTCGGCCAAGACAGATAGTCATTTTGATTATATCCACGAATTACTGGCCGAGGCCCTGACTTTATCCGCTAATAAATACCAGCTATTGCCGAGCAAGGCGACCATGCAGCAAGGCCGGGCCGTGCATGAGATGAAATATGGCACGGGTGAAGTTGATCTCTTGTGGAGCATGTCCACGGATGAAAGAGAAAAAGCGCTGATCGCCATTAAAATACCGATAGACAAAGGCTTGCTCGGTTGGCGCATCCCCTTTGTTCTCAGTGAAAACCGCCAGATGTTCAAGACCATCAGAACTTTGCGGGATATGGAGAATTACTCGGCAGGGCAAGAACAGGATTGGCCAGACGTCAAAATCCTGGAGCACAATGGCCTCAAGGTGAATACAGCTAATTCTTATGAAGCTTTGTTCAGCATGCTGGAAGCCGGTCGCTTTGATTACTTCCCCAGATCTATCATGGAAATCTGGAGAGAACAGGACTTGCATGCCGGTAAAAATCTTGTCATCAGCCAGGACATCGCTCTGCATTACCCCGCTGCCTACTACTTCTTTGTCACTCCCAGCAAGCGTCAGTTTGCTGAAGACCTGAACAACGGGCTGGAAAACATGGTGCGTAATGGCCAGTTCGAGAAAATTTTCCTCAAATATCACCAGGTCGCCATACAAAGGGCGGCTCTGAAGCAAAGAATGGTGCTGGAGCTGCAAAATCCTTTCCTGAATCCGGCGAATATGCCATTGAACCGCACCGAGCTCTGGTTCAAGCCCTGATGTCAGCAAAAATAAAGCCGGGGTCTGAACAGATCAGACCCCGGCTTTTTCATTTCATCTCAACACGGACAGGTATCAGCCTGCGCGATTGATCAGGAATGTGGTCAGCAAAGGCACTGGACGACCAGTAGAGCCTTTGGCTGCACCAGATTTCCAGGCTGTCCCGGCGATATCCAGATGGGCCCAGGTGTATTTCTTGGTGTAACGCTCAAGGAAGCAGGCTGCCGTGATACTGCCACCAGCTGGGCCGCCAATGTTTGCCATGTCTGCAAAATTGGATTTCAGTTGCTCGTTGTACGCTTCTTCTATAGGCATGCGCCATGCTGTATCACCAGTTTGCTTGCCCGCTGCCAGCAATTCTGCTGCCAGTTGGTCATGCGCTTCGTCATGGCGGGTGAACAGGCCAGAGTTGTGGTGACCGAGGGAAGTCACGCAGGCGCCAGTCAGTGTTGCCACATCGACCACGGCTGCTGGCTTGAAACGTTCTGCATATGTCAAGGCGTCACACAGGATCAGGCGGCCTTCGGCATCCGTATTCAGGATTTCAATAGTCTGACCAGACATGGAAGTGACGATGTCACCAGGACGTGTTGCGCTGCCGGAAGGCATATTTTCGCAAGTAGGGATAACGGCGATGACATTCAGCTTGAGCTTCATTTCACCGATGGCACGCATGGTACCCAGCACAGAAGCTGCGCCGCCCATGTCGTATTTCATCTCATCCATACCAGCACCGGCTTTCAGCGAGATACCGCCGGAATCAAAAGTAATGCCTTTGCCGACCAGAACAACTGGGGCATCCTTGACTTTGCCGCCATTGTGCTTGAGCACGATGAACTTCGGTGGCTCTACCGTACCATTGGTGACAGACAGGAAACTACCCATTTTGAGGGCTTGTATCTGTTTGCGGTCCAGCACTTCGGCGACCATTTTGTAGTCGGTAGCGATTTTCTTGGCAGTATTGGCCAGGTGAGTCGGGGTACAGAAGTTAGGTGGCAGGTTACCCAGTTCTTTGGTCAAATCCATGCCATTGGCCAGGGCTACACTCTGTACCAGTGCATTTTTGGCAGCAGTTGCGTCTGCTGCATCAACAGCGATGGCGACTTTTTTAACGCCAGCAGTGGATGTGTCTTTTTTGCTTTTCAGGCCATCAGCGCGGAAAATGCTTTCACGGAAAGCCAGCACAGTAGCGCGGACAGACCAGCCCAGGTCACGGTCTTTGACCGCAGGCAGGGCGATCACTGCATCATTGGCACCCAGACCAGCCAGGGTACGGGCAGCAGCCTGTACCGCCTGGTTGTAGGCTTTTTCGCCAACAGTAGCTGCTTCTTCACCCAAACCTACCAGCAATACGCGCTCTGCAGCGACATCAGCCAGTTTGCGCAACAGCAGGGATGTGCCCGCTTTGCCTGTGATATCGCCAGATTTCAGGGCGGCGGCGATGTCGCCGGACTTGTCCAGACCTGCTGCTGCAGCAGAAAGTTTCTTGTTTTCATAGACGCCAACGACGATACAGCCTGTCTTAATTGCTTTATGGGCAGTCGAGGCACTTTTTGCGTCGATTGTTTTTATGCTAAAGTCCACGTATTACTCCTCTTTGTAAGTCTCGTAAAACAGACATTATAATCCTACTCATGATTTTTCAGCGCGCGCTTCGACGTGAATTAAACAGTGCCGCCGGCGCAGTCTTCACAACTCTGTTCACCATCACGATATCCGTGATGCTTATTAACATCCTTGGAAAAGCAGCAGGAGGCAAGGTTGCGTCTGCTGACGTGGTTGCCCTGATCGGGTTTACTGCATTGATGAACATGCATATCTTGTTGCTGCTGACCGGCTTTATCTCGGTCTTGCTGGTGGTGACCCGCAGTTACCAGGATTCTGAAATGGTGGTCTGGTTTGCCTCTGGCCTGAGCCTGACCCAATGGATAAAGCCGGTTTTGCGCTTTGGTGGTCCGCTGGTCATTCTGACTGGCTTGCTGAGTTTTATTGTCACGCCCTGGGCCAATCAACAAAATGTGGAATTCCGCGAGCGGTTTGAAAAGCGCTCCGATATTGCCAAGGTGGCACCTGGCAAGTTTCAGGAATCTGCCTCATCCGACCGCATTTTCTTTGTCGAAGAAGTGGCTGGCGATCTCAGTAAAGTACAAAACATTTTCATCAATACCTATAAAGATGGCCGTTCCAGCATCGTCGTTGCCAAAGAGGGTATGGTAGAAATCGACAAAGCTGGTGACAAATTTCTGGTCATGAGCAAAGGGCGCCGTTACGATGGCGTGCCAACGGCGCCTGATTTCCAGATGATGCAGTTCGAAAAATATGGCGTGCTGATATCCAGCCAGAATGCCAGTATCGCCGGAGACAAATCAGCCAAATCCATGCCCTTGACAGCCCTGATCGAAAATCTTGACAGTACCAAACTCGGCGAGCTGTTGTGGCGCATATCTTTGCCTTTGATGTGCGCGGTGTTGCTGCTGCTGGCTATCCCGCTGGGCTATGTTAATCCCCGCGTCGGGCGTTCTGCCAATCTGATCGTTGCGCTGTTGCTGGTAGTGATCTACCTGTCCATCACGAACATCCTGCAGGCGCTGGTGGTGCAGGAACGTAGCAGTTTCGGCATGGCCTGGTGGCCACATCATTTGTTCGTGGCTGTCCTGACTCTCTGCATGTTTTTATGGCGTTTGAAAGTGAATAGCCGCTGGCACCCTTTGATGTTGTGGGTACGTTTTAAATCAGGTTTGCGCGGTAAGGAAAAGTGCCCAGCATGAAAATTTTACAAAGATATTTTGGCGTTGAGATATTACGCTCAGTCCTGTTCGTTATGCTGGCTTTGCTGGCCTTGTTTTCCTTCTTTGACCTGGTCAATGAATTACAGTCTTCGGTGAACAGGGGCGGCTATCAGCTCAAGCACGCAGTGATTTATGTATTGCTGGGCTGGCCTGGCCGCATCTATGAATTCATGCCTATTGCGGTGCTGATCGGTACGATTTATGTGCTGGCGCAGTTTGCTTCCAATTCTGAATTCACCATCATGCGTGCCTCCAGCATGTCCACCATGATGGCGGGTAGTATCCTGCTCAAGATTGGCATGATCTTCGTTTTGTTGACCTTCTTGTTTGGCGAAGTCATTTCGCCGGTTTCCAGCAAGTTTGCCGAGAAAATGAAGCTCAGTGCCATCGGTGAATCACTAGAGCAGGAATTCCGTACCGGCTTGTGGACCAAGGACCTGGTGCGGGAAAATGGTTTGACTGGCGACATCATCGGTTCCCGTTTTTTGAATGTCAAAGAAATCCTGCCGAATCGCCATTTGAAGAGCGTCAAGATATTCGAGTTTGATAAAAACTTCCACCTGTCACGTGAAATGACAGCGACGGATGCTGAATACATGGGCAAGAATATCTGGCGTCTTTCTGACGTGATAGAAACTTCTTTCCCCAAAACTCTGACCAGTGAAGATATTGCCGCTGTCAAGAGTGAGAAGCTGGCCAGCCGTGACGTCGTATCAGAAGTCACTCCGGATATCTTGTCGGTACTGTTTGCTGATCCTGACCGCATGTCGGCAACCGATCTGGCCGCGTTCACCAAACATCTGGCAGACAATAAACAGGATGGTGAGCGCTATGAAATCGCCTTCTGGAAAAAGATCACTTATCCATTTGCGGCGCTGGTCATGATGGCGCTGGCGCTACCGTTTGCTTACCTGCATGTGCGCAGCGGTGGCGTCAGTCTTAAGATTTTCAGCGGCATCATGATAGGTATGACTTTTTACCTCATCAATGCCTTGTTTTCGCATGTGGGTTTGCTCAATACCTGGCCTGCGCTGGTGACTGCCGTGGTGCCGAGTATCCTGTTCCTTATTATTGCCTCGCTAGGCCTGCGCTATGTTGAAAGAAACTGATGGCAAATAAATCAGCCCTGATCCTGTTTGCCCACGGCGCCCGCGACCCGCGCTGGGCTGCACCTTTCCAGCGTCTGCAAACGATGACGCAAGCGAGTTTGCCAAACGTCACCGTGGCTCTGGCATTCCTGGAATTCATGACGCCATCACTGCCAGAACTGGCTGCACAATTGGTTGCAGACGGATGTGAGAATATCACCCTGGCTCCGGTATTTTTAGGGCAGGGCGGTCATGTTCTGCGGGACTTACCTGTGTTGGCAGACGCGATACGTGCAAGCCATCCTGGTTTGCAGTTCAAGATAGTAAATGCTGTTGGCGAAGATGAAACGGTTTTGCAGGCTATACGTGATTATTGCCTCAATTTGCTATGAAGGCTGTCACTATTCCTGGTAAATGAGTGCAAGGTTATTGTTCATCAGTAGTTCATCAATAATGCTATTTCTGTGCTGACCCCGAATGCAGGAAAAAGTATGATCCAATTGAAAACTGTATTTTCAATTGCCTTGCTGGCACTTGCTGTTGCGCTGCCTGTCACGCCAGCCCATGCTGGCCAGGTATTGGCTGTCGGTACCGAATTCGCCAATGTATTTGAACGTACTCCCACTGGCGAATTCACTGGGCTGGGTGCCGACATCATACGTGCGCTTGCCAGGCAAAATGGGGATGAAGTCAAATTCGAAATTTACCCTTGGGCAAGGGCGCAATGGATGGTCGAACATGAGCAGGCGCAGATACTCATAGGTCCGTATAAAACAGTAGAAAGAGAAAGTAAATACGGCTTTGCCAAACGTGCGTTCTATCGCGACATCATGGCCTTGTATATACGCAAAGGTTCAGACCTGAACTGGGATGGCAATTATGCCAGCATGCCTGGTCTTAAACTCGGTGTAATCAACGGCTGGGTATATGGCCCTCAGTTTGAGAACCTTCGCACCACCATCAAACCTGTGGTCGCCAACACCCTGACCAATGGCCTCAATATGTTGCTGGCAAAGCGCGTCGATTACCTGGCCAGTAATATGCGCAATACCGAAGCGACCATGAAAACCATCGGCATCAGCAATGAATTGCAAATGATAGAGCCCTTCATGGATATGCAGGATGGTTATCTGGCTTACTGTAAAAATGCCAATTGCGAGCAATTACGCTTGCGTTACGATGAGCCGTATGAGCAACTGCGGGATGGCGGGATATTGCAATTAATGGCACGCAGACTTGGGGTGCGTTTGCCCCCTTAGCCTCTTCCGTGGGGTCTGTGGGTTGTCGTTGTTCTCAAGTTGATTTGCCAGTACGAGCCCGCATTGCTTCACCCATCATCACTAATACCGGTCCTGTGCTAATCGGCAGACCTTTGGATAATTCGTCCAGACTCAGGGCCTGGCTGCATTCATTGGGACGACTGCAGTTTTCTATGATGACCACAGGCAAATTGCCAGGGAAATTGGCTGCCAGCATGCGTTGCGCAGTCAGTGTGGCTTCTTTGCCACCCATATACTGTACCAGGGTGTCACATTCGGGTATGCGGGTATCTGCGCTTTCGCCAGGCGCGGTGCTGGAAGTGAACAAGGCAACGCTGCGTGCTACCCCGCGCTTGGTCAGCGGTTGCCTGACACTGGCTGCCGCTGCAAGTGCAGTGGTGATGCCGGGTACGATTTCGTAGTCTATGCCTGCAGCTTCCAGCGCAGTCAATTCTTCATCAGCACGGCCAAACAGCATGGGATCACCGCCCTTGAGGCGAACGACGAGGGCATATTGCACCGCGCATTCCAGCATTTGCTGATTGATGTGCTCCTGCGCAGCAGAGCGTTGTCCGCTGCGCTTGCCTACCGAGATTTTGACTGCCTGTGGGCACAGATCCAGCATCTCTGCCGTGACCAGTGCGTCATACAGCACCACGTCTGCCTGTGCCAGCAGACGGGCGCCGCGTACCGTAATCAGGTCCGCAGCACCTGGACCTGCTCCTATCAGATAAACCTTGCCCTGAGTCTGTTGCATGAATCAAGCCAGATGTATCATGCCGGCCGCCACTGTCTGATGCGTGACTTCATCAATGAGGATGAATGCACCCGTAGAGCGCAAGTCATTGTAATCATCAACTGCCAGTGCCTGCGCCACATTCAGCGTGACGGTTGCAATATCATTGAGCTTCAGGCTGTCTGCAGGGCGGCGTTCTTGCGTATTGATATCAAGCAGGGTATCAATGCCGGTGACTCGGGCAGCGACTTGCCTGGTGGTGTGCTTAAGCCAGTATTTGCGGCGTATATCCAGCGCATCTTCTGACAGCCAGCACAAATCAGCCTTGACGGTTTTCAGCAGCGTGGCCGGGCGGTCCGCGCCAACCAGCATGTCGCCGCGTGAAATATCCACATATTCATCCAGCAAGATAGTCACTGACTGGCCGACGACGGCAGTGTCCAGTGAAGTATCCAGCGTCAGAATGTCTTTGACAGTAGCTGTCTGGCCACCAGGTTGCACCAGGAGTTTATCGCCCTTGCTGACCTTGCCAGCTTCAATACGGCCCATATAACCACGGAAGTCATTCGCTTCATGACCATTGTGGCGCGCCACCAGTTGTACTGGGAAACGGAAAGGCTCGTCATGGCAGGCATCATAGACGCTCAATGATTCCAGCAACTCTATCAGCGTTGGGCCCTTATACCACGCCAGTTTTTCGCTGGCTGTGACCACGTTGTCACCCGCCAGGGCAGACAGCGGGATAGGTCGTATGTCTTTCAAACCCAATTGATCAGCAAACTCCTGGTAGGCACCAATGATGCGCTCATATACCTTCTGGTCATAGTCCACCAGATCCATCTTGTTGACGGCAACAATCACGTGCTCAATTTGCAGCAGATGGGCAATGGTGGAATGGCGTTTGGTTTGCGTCAGCAAATCGACGCTGCCATCATCATTCAGTTTGACCTTGGAGACGTCGATCAAAATGATCACTGCATCTGCAGTGGAGGCACCAGTCACCATATTGCGCGTGTATTGTTCATGGCCTGGTGTATCGGCTATGATGAACTTGCGTTTTGGCGTCGCGAAATAGCGATAGGCCACATCGATGGTGATGCCTTGCTCGCGTTCTGCTTCCAGGCCATCCGTCAGCAGGGACAAGTCTATGGTATCGCCAACGGTGCGCTTGTGTTTGGCGCGAGAGATGGCGTCAAGCTGGTCAGCAAAAATACCCTTGCTGTCAAACAGCAGGCGACCGATCAAAGTGCTCTTGCCATCATCCACTGAACCCGCCGTGATGAAGCGCAACAGGCCACGTTCTCTACCAACGGCGGCAGTCAATTGTTCTACGGCGTTCATTAGAAATATCCTTCTTTTTTACGTTTTTCCATCGATGCTTCTGATGTCTGGTCATCCATGCGTGTGGCACCACGTTCTGTGATCTGGGTAATCGCTGTCTCAGCGATAATGGCTTCAACCGTTGCAGCGTCAGAAGACACCGGGCAGGTGCAGGAGATATCGCCAACAGTGCGGAAGCGCACGATTTGCGTTTCTACCGTTTCACCATCACGTGGCGGAGTCAAATCCGTCAGCGGCACCAGCAAGCCATTGCGCGGTATGACCTGGCGTTCATGGGCAAAATAAATCTGTGGCAATTCGAGTTTTTCACGGGCGATGTATTGCCATACGTCGAGCTCGGTCCAGTTGGAAATAGGGAAGACGCGCATGTTTTCACCGGCGTGTACGCGGGTGTTATACAAATCCCATAGTTCTGGGCGTTGTGCTTTCGGGTTCCATTGACCAAATTCATCGCGGAAAGAGAATATCCTTTCCTTGGCACGCGCTTTTTCTTCATCGCGACGGGCACCGCCTATGCAGGCATCAAACTTATGTTCGGCAATGGTTTCCAGCAAGGTCACGGCTTGTGCTGCATTGCGTGAATCAGTTGCCGGGTTGCGTAAGCGTACTGTGCCACGGCGTATCGATTCTTCTACCGAACCAATGATCAGGCGTTCACCCAGTTGCGCCACGCGCTTGTCGCGAAATGCGATGACTTCAGGGAAGTTATGACCAGTGTCGATATGCACCAGCGGGAAAGGGAATTTACCCGGGCGGAAAGCCTTTTCTGCCAGACGCAGCAAGACGATGGAGTCTTTGCCGCCAGAAAACAGCAGGGCAGGGTTGCTGCATTCAGCCGCGACTTCGCGCATGATATGGATGGCTTCGGATTCCAGCCAATCCAGGTGGCGATTGCTCGCAGCATCAATAAAATGGTTTTCCACGACAGTATTCATGATTTTTCTTCTTCAGACAGCTTGTTTAATTCGGATCAGCTTGCCATCCACTACATGCAGGCCACATTCCTTGGAATCGGGGTTTTCCCACCACCATCGTCCAGCCCTGACATCTTCACCTGGCTGTATGGCGCGGGTGCAGGGTTCACAGCCTATTGATGGATAACCTTTGTCGTGCAAAGGATTGTAAGGCACATTGTTGCTTCTGAGATAGTGCCAGACATCATCTTCTGACCAATCTGCCAAAGGATTAAACTTTTGCAGGCCATGTGTTGCATCATCTTCCTGTATCGCCAGTTCAGTACGTGTTGCAGACTGCGCACGGCGCTGGCCTGTGACCCAGGCCTTATTGCCTGCCAGGGCACGTTTCAGCGGTTCTACCTTGCGTATGCGGCAGCATTCCTTCCGCATTTCCACACTGTCGTAAAACGCGTTTTTGCCGTGCTGGCTGACATAATTTTCTACTGCGGCTGCATCAGGTTTGAACAACTTGATTTCTGTGCCATAGGTTTCCTTGACTTTATCCAGCATGCCCAGGGTTTCTGCATGCAGGCGTCCGGTTTCCAGTGAGAAAATCGTGATATTCAGTTTCTTGCGTAAAATCAAGTCAGTCAACACCATATCTTCTGCCGCCAGACTGGATGCAAACACGGCTGGCTCAAAGTCGCTGGCGATTCTTTCCAATATAGCCTGTGTTGCGGCAAGGCGCTCCAAAAAATCACTCATGCCTGCGCTCCGGTGCGCTCCGCACGGCGGAACAAGGGGTTTTTTTCATCCCAGGAAGTCTGGTATTTTTCAGAAAAATCGGTGAGACCCTTGATCGCGTCATGGATGTTTTTGTCTTCACGTGTGGCAAAGGCATTGAAGCCCACGCGCTGCATGTAAAACAACTGGTCGCGCAAGACATCACCAATAGCGCGCAGTTCGCCAGTGAAGTTAAGGCGTGAGCGCAGGTTATAGGCGATGGAATAACCACGGCCATCGGCAAATTTAGGGAAATCCACTGCCAGCAGCTTAAAGCGGCCGATATCTTCTTTCAATTCTTTAGCCTGTTCATCGCTGCTGAACCAAACGGCTATGTCAGTACGGTTCAGCAGGCTTTCGCGTTGCAGCAGCCATACTTTCAGCGGGATGATGACTTTGCCTGCGGGCACGCTGATGGCATCCGGTGTTTCATTTTCGGTGAGACGCAGTACGGTCCAGTCGTCGCTGACGATGGCTTTGTCTTTAATAATTTCTCGCATGATGCACTTTCTTAATTTCAGTAGCTGACTGCAGTACCGGCGTCTTCACCATGATGTTCATTGGTACGTATCGGCGTTGCATACACAAATTCTTTGAATGGCGCGATACCCAGGCGTTGTGCCGTATCGATGAAGCGCTCATTTTCCAGGCGGTCACGCACATACACCTGGATGATGCGGTCTATCACTTCCGGCATTTGTCCTGCAGCGAAAGACGGGCCTATGATCTTGCCTATTGCCGAATTATTGCCTTGTGCGCCACCGATGGACACCTGGTAAAACTCGCTGCCATCTTTGTCCACACCCAGGATGCCGATATTGCCGACATGGTGATGGCCACAGGCATTGATACAGCCAGACATATTGAGTTCTATGTCGCCGATATCATGCAGGTAATCAAGGTCGTTGAAGCGGTCAGTGATATCCAGCGCGATAGGAATGGACTTGGCATTTGCAAGCGCGCAGAAGTCACCGCCAGGGCAGCAAATCATATCGGTCAGCAAGCCGATATTTGGTGTCGCCAGTCCATGGGCCTTGGCTTCTTGCCAGACGGTGAACAAGTCAGCAACTTTAACGTCTGCCAGCACCAGGTTTTGCTCATGCGTGACACGCAATTCACCAAAGCTGTATTGGTCAGCCAGATCAGCAATAAAGTCCAGTTGTTCAGAACTGGCGTCGCCCGGTGGCACACCTGGTTTTTTCAGCGACAGCACCACAGCAGAATAACCAGCCACTTTATGTGGCTTGACATTACGCTTGACCCAGTTGGCGAAGGATTTATTGTCTTGCAAATGCTGTTCATAAGCGGCATCTTGCGCAGGCAGGTTTTCATAGTCTGGCGTTGTGAAATAGCTCGCTACACGTTTCAATTCAGCTTCTGTCAAAGTAGCCGGGCCATCTTTGATGTCTTGCCATTCTTCTTCTACCTGGCGACCAAATTCTTCAGCACCTATGGCTTTCACCAAAATCTTGATACGGGCTTTGTAGATATTGTCGCGACGACCGTACTGGTTATAGATACGCAGTATCGCTTCCAGGTAGGTCATGACATGCTTCCATGGCAGGAAATCACGTATCACGCTGCCCAGAATAGGGGTACGCCCCATACCACCGCCTACCATGACTTTAAAGCCGACTTCGCCAGCTTCATTGTGTACTACAGTCAGGCCTATATCATGTACTGCAATCGCGGCACGGTCTTCTTTTGCACCATTGATGGCGATCTTGAATTTGCGTGGCAGGTAGGCAAACTCAGGGTGAAAGGTCGTCCATTGACGCAGGATTTCTGCATAGGCGCGTGGGTCTATCACTTCATCCGCAGCAACACCGGCAAATTCATCGGAGGTGATATTGCGCATGCAGTTGCCAGAAGTCTGGATGGCATGCATTTCTACTGATGCCAGTTCTTCCAGTATGTCTGGTGTATCTTCCAGGTTAATCCAGTTGTACTGGATATTCTGACGGGTCGTAAAGTGACCATAACCACGATCATATTTGCGGGCAATATGGGCAAATTTGCGTACCTGAATCGACGACAGCATACCGTAAGGCACTGCTACCCGCAGCATATAGGCGTGACGCTGCATATACAGGCCGTTTTGCAGACGCAAAATACGGAATTCATCTTCGCTCAATTCATTCGAAAGCCGACGGCTAACCTGGTCACGGAATTGTGCAATACGTTCCTTGATGATTTGGTGATCGTGCTGGTCGTAACGATACATCTTTAATTACCCATAAAATGCGTCTGTAAGTACGCGATTGCAAACAGAGTCAGAGGACAAGCTTGGCAGCAACCAAAGTCAGGGTGGTTGCCAACAGGCCACGTAAAAATTTTTCCGGTACTGCGCGTGCTGCCATTGAGCCCAAAGTAATACCAGGCAATGAGCCGATCAAGAGGCTGCCCAGCAAGACCCAGTCTATCGAACCCAGCCACCAGTGACCAAAAGCGGCAATGGCCGTTAGAGGTACAGCATAGGCGATATCCGTGCCGGCGATATGCGCGGCAGACATGCGTGGATACAGCATGACCAGCAAAGTCGCACCGATCGCGCCAGCACCGATAGAAGAAATGGTCACCAGCGTACCTAACACTGCACCTGCGATGATCGTGGCTGCAGCCAGTTTTTTGCCTTGCAGTTGTTTTTCAGGGTGCTTGTTGAGCCAATTCAACATCTTGCCTTTAAACAGCAAGGCAACCACGGTCAGCAGCACAGAAACAGCGATGGAGTAGCGTATGAGCTGGCCTATTTCCTTGTCCAGTGCACCAAAGTGCTTGAGGAACAGCGTCGCAACGACGGCGGCAGGCAAAGCGCCGTAGCACAGCAGGCGTACTACATGCCATTCAACCGTGCCGCGCAATCTATGGGTAAAAGTACCTGCGGCCTTGGTAATCGATGCAAAGGCGAGGTCGGTGCCTACTGCCACTGATGGTGAAACACCAAACAGCAAGGTAAGCAGGGGAGTCATCAGCGAGCCGCCACCTACACCGGTCAGGCCGACCAGAGTGCCCACTGCAAATCCTGAAAATATATAGGTTAACGTCATGTCGCCTCGCGCAAAGTAGGTGCATCGTAATGAATACAGGCTTTATTCCAAACTACTTAGTATTCATTTGCTTATATACGTATTTGATATATGCAAAATCGCTGGACTGATATTGCCTTTAGTTTAATTCGTAAAAAATAAATAAATTATTCAAGAGACAATTTATACAGAAAAGCTTGTGCTTTTGATGTGTTTTTATTTACTGACGTGGCGTGGTTTGAAAAATTCATGTGGTTTTTGAGTAGAAACGCCAGAAGCTACTTAAAAACAAGCATAGATGTTGCTCTGTGGAAATGCGAGGCTATTCGAACAATATTTTTAATAATCCTCATGTTGATATCTGTTTTTCGTATTCAGTGAAAATTGTCGATTAAAGCATGTTCAAGCAGCCATTTTATTTTTGCGTATAATTCAATGGCCGAATATCTCGGCAGGTTGTACGTCTTCAGGGCGGGGTGTAATTCCCCACCGGCGGTAAATTCACAGTATTGCCCTGGCAATGCGAGTGAACAAGCCCGCGAGCGCTTGCAGTAAAAACTGTTGCAATGAGTTTGTATCAGTTTGCAAGGTCAGCAGATCTGGTGAGATTCCAGGGCCGACGGTCATAGTCCGGATGAGAGAAGATGCGCCTTATACAAAACTCCTATGGTCAAAGCCGTGGGCGTTGGTGTTTGGCTATTCGTTTTTTACTCCCTGAAACGTCTTTTGCACATTCACTTTTGCCGGAGCGTTTCATTATGTTCAATACTATTAGTAATACTAGTACTACTGTCCCATCCTCTGTTTCCTCCCCGCCGGAAATTTTATCCCTTAGTCCTTTTGAGCAGCGCCTGTCCAGAGCGTTGGCAGACTTGCGCAATGGCCGTCCTGTGTTGCTCATGGACGACTTTGACCGCGAAAACGAGGCTGATCTCATTGTTGCCGCAGAAAAAATCACCGTTGAATCCATGGCCAGGCTGATACGCGATTGCAGCGGTATTGTCTGCCTGTGCCTGACTGACGACAAGTTGCAGCAACTCGATCTGCCCCCCATGGTCAGTCACAATGAAAGCCGTTATGGCACAGCTTTCACGGTGTCGATAGAGGCCAAACAAGGCGTGACTACCGGTGTTTCTGCGGCTGACCGCGTCACGACTATCCTGACTGCCATCGCAGCAGATGCTAAACCTGAGGATTTGGCCCGGCCTGGCCATGTCTTCCCTTTACGGGCTGCGCCCGGTGGTGTACTCAGCCGTCGTGGGCATACCGAAGGTTCTGTTGATCTGGCTATCATGGCAGGGTTGTCTCCGGCAGCTGTATTATGTGAATTGATGAACCCGGATGGCAGCATGGCCAAAGGCGCGCAAATCATAGAATATGCAGTGACCCACGATATCGTGATACTCACGATTGATGAGCTTGCCAGCTATCGCGCATCAACTGCTGTGTAGTATCCTGAGCGGGTAATTACATGTATTGATACCAGGAGTGAGGCCATGAACATATTCAGAAAAGTTGTGGTGCTGACCATGTTATTGGCCGTCACCGCGGTGCAGGCCGAGCCTGCCGCCTGGTATAAATGGTACAGTAAGCTCAATGCTCACGTAGTCTGCTCCCAAACTTCGCCAGGCGAGGGCTGGGAGCAACAACCGAGGGCTTACCTTGATGCACGCTGCGAGCGTCCTAAAAAAAGCTGAAGTATCCCGCGCCGATGTCGGATCTGCAGGATCTGCAGGACCTCCCGGATCGTCCCCAAGATTTTTGACACTCGTTTTTTCAAAACAGGTATTGCAAATACACGATTCTTCGCATAAGTTGACATTACATCTATCTTGCATTCCCTGTCTTTGCCATAAGCAAGAATTGATGCAGATTCGCTGTTCAACTCCCCGTTTCATTTCCTTACAACACTAGGATAATCAGCTTCCAGAGCCATCAATAAAACAAATGCAGTATTTGTTTATGGTCGGCGATAGAGATGACTGTCCTTTTACTTTCAGATGGCAGCCACATGATGAAACCAGGAAATGAAGGAGTGAGCATGTTGATTGAACGTGAGGCAGAGAGCTGCTACCTCGGACAGTTTATCCCCCTGCAATACCATCACAATATGTTGATGGATTTAAACCGCATGGATAACTTCAAGGCGGCGATACGACGTCAGGTATTTGAAGGCGCAAAAGTGCTGGAGCTTGGCGGTGGCACAGGCGTGTTGTCCTGGTTTGCGGCGCAAGCTGCCTCCAAGGTGTATTGCGTAGAATTCAATCCTGACATGGTGGATGAGGCACGTCGCTTATTGGCCATGAACCGTGATGGTGAAAAAGTTGAAGTCATTCACGCCGATGCTTTTGAATACCTGCCACCCGAGCCCGTTGATATCGTCATTTGCGAAATGATCCATGTCGCCATGCTGCGTGAAAAGCAGGTTGAAGTAATAGAAAATTTCAAGAAACGTTATGCTGCCAAATTTGGCGGGCCATTGCCAATATTCATACCAGAAGCCGTCGTCATGGCAGTCCAGCCTTTGCAGCAGGCTTATGATTTTTCTGGCTATCAGGCGCCGATTATCCAGTTTCAGCAGGCGGGCGTTTTTTCTGCCGACACGATAGAGCTGGCGCAGCCAGCCTTGTACAGCATTATTGACTTCAGTCAACCCAATGACTTGCAAATCAAATGGGAAGGCAGTTTTACGATAGAAAAATCGGGAACGGTCAGCGCCTTGCGTTTTGTGACCAAGAATATCCTGGCGGTATTGATGGAAACTTCATCGACCATAGACTGGTTGAATCACTATATGGCCTTGCCACTGGCCCAGCCAGTTGCGGTAAAAGAAGGTGATCTGTTGCAAGTCAGCTTCCAGTATCGTGCTGGTGGTTCCATCGCTTCCCTGCAAAACTCCATGCAGGTGGAAGTGAAATCCACTGCAAGTGTCCGTGCTGGGCATTTGTCGCTGGCTTACGGCTGATTCCAGTAAAATGTAAAGAGCCTGCATTTTTTCAAATGCAGGCTCTTTTTTTGTGACGACTGTTTTTGCGGCGACTGTTTTAGTCTGGTCGATTATCTTCCTCTCCTGCCGGATTAGCCAGTGCCTGCTGTATCAAATCCTCTTCAGAGATTGGCGGCAACTCATTCAGTTCTTCTGGCCTGGCTTGATGTGCCAGGTTCAGGGCATGCTCACCCAGAAATGCCAGGCCATCCCGCTCATCTTCTGGCTTCTCCTGCGGACTGGCATGCGCATTCAAGTTTTCATTGTCAGCATCGTCACCAGACTCTCCATCCAGATCATATTCAAGCCCATCTCCAGCAGTTGCCAGGGCTTGCGTCAATAAATCATCGTCTGCTACAGGCGGGAGTTCAGCAAGTTCTTGCAGGTGTAATTTTTCCTCGAAAGTCAATTCTGGACTGGCTTGAAAGGAGGGTAAGCCATAGTCTGGCTCAGGATATTGTGGCGCACCTGTTGTACTTTGTTTGCCCAGGCTTTCCAGATAAGCGGCAAAGTCACCGTTTTTGGGAACATCATTATTCACGATGAGCTTTTCGTTCTATGGTTTTAGCCAGAAATCAGTTTTCGTGGCCATCGTGCATGGGCAAGGTATCTGAATCAGGTTTGAACAGCTTGATGTCGCGCACATTTTTTTGTACTGCAACAGCAGCAAACAGACTCAGCAAAAATGCCATGGCAAAGAAACCTTTTTCACTCCAGCCCAGTGCTGCGTTGAACAGACCTACAGCCAGTAACAGTATGGATAAACCCAGCGACAGCCAGCAAAGGCCAAAGTAGATGCCGGTAACAGGAATACCTTCGAGTTTGTCGCGCACTGATTTTTGCAGGGAAACGGCAGCAAACAAGCCATACATCAAGACGGTAAAGTAATAACCTTTTTCATTCAATTGCATCTCTGCATTCCAGACGCCAGCAAAATAAGTGGCTGCACCTATAAACAATGCGGCCCATGATGCGCCCACAAATGCACCGGTAGGTGCGTGAAGTTGAGGTTTCAAACAAGGACTCCTTGAAATAAAAGATTGAATCAGGTTTTACCGGATTCGCCGGAATTTTGCAATATTACAATGAGAAGAGCCAGGAAATAGCATATTTGGCCCAAATAATAAGCCAAGTAGCCAGCTAGATATATTTGGGGTATATGGACAAAATTAATTCATTCGCGTAAGGTCACCCCTTCTTGCCTGAGCGGCAATGGTCTTCTGTTTCTTTGTGCACTTTACCGGAGTCGAATAATGTCTTTACGTTTTGTTGCTGTGCCCGCTGGAAAATCCTTGATAACTTGCCTGGTCGCAGGCCTGTGTTTGTCTGCTACCGTACAAGCTGCACCAGCTAAAGCCAAGAACCCGCCTGTCAAGGCAGTGCAGGCATCCAAACTGAATCTTGGCGATATCCTTAAAGATTCCAAGGCCACTGACTGGAGGCCGCTTGATCCTGAAAATACGCTGTACCTGAATCTGGACAAAGGCCGTGTCGTCATTGAGCTGGCACCCAATTTTGCCCCCAATCATGCACAAAATATCAAGGCACTGGTACACGAGGGTTATTTTGATGGTTTGGCTATCGTACGTTCACAAGAGAACTATGTCGCGCAATGGGCAGACCCGGATGAGAAGCGTGAAGTTAAAACTGCCAAACGCAAGCTTGAAGGTGAGTTCACCGTCAAATACCCAGCCAATTTACCGTTTACGCAATTACCTGATGTTGATGGCTATGCGCCGCAAGCGGGTCATGCAAACAGTTTTCCGGCGGGGCGTGATCCCAGGACCGGCACAGCCTGGCTGGCACATTGTTATGCCAGTGTAGGCGTTGCCCGTGGCACTGATGCGAACAGCGGCAACGGCACATCTTTGTACGTGGTGACCGGGCATGCGCCAAGACAGCTGGATAGAAATATCACGGTAGTTGGTCGTGTTGTGCAAGGCATGGAATTACTGACGACCTTGCCACGTGGTACAGGGCCCTTGGGATTTTATGAAAAAGCCGAAGAGCGCACGCCCATTAAGAGTATGAAAATAGCTGCCGATGTGCCCGAGTCTGAACGCAGCAAACTGGAAATCATCCGCACTGATACTGCAACTTTCAAATCAATTATCGATGCGCAAAGAAATCGTGGCGGTGACTGGTATAAGGTGCCGGCAGGGTATATCGACCTGTGTAATGTGCCGCTGTCAGTCAGGCCGCAAAAGTAATCAAACGCCTGAAGTATGTGACGCCCTGTTCAGGCGTCACATGTGCTTGCTCTAACAGAAATGATTAATAGCTCGAGCTGTCCATGCCCGATACTGGGCAAGAATTACCTATGTCAACACTGCAAGCAATAATGGCCGCTGAAGTGGCACTGTTTATATCTTGCGCTAGTGTTACGGGGTTATTGCTACTGGTAATGAATTCCTGACCGGGTGAATTCACTGAAAGCCATGGCCAGGCTGGGTCAATAATTCCCTTATTAATGCTGCGTTGATTAAAGCCGCTTCTGATGATGATAGTCAGATACAAAGAAAAGATAAATACAAAAATACCCAGTGCTATATAAGGAAATGTGTGTGAGGGTGAGATATTAGGTAAGAGCTTGTGCAGAAAAATGACCAGCAGAGCAGCTATGGCAAAAAAGCAGACGAAGGACTTGAAAATATTAATACGCAATTGGGACATCTTGGTTCTCCGGTAAAAGGATCAATAGGCATTTGTTGCAATTGCGCTTGTATTTTATGCCAGTTGAAAACTTCCTGCCGGAGGCATCATTTTATTGATGTACCATCGCAATAACATTACTGCCCGGGGTTGTTCAGCTCTTCATGAATGCGATTGATGCCCTGCAGGAGGGCATCACTGAGTTGCACTTCCAGCGCATCAATATTCTCTTTTAACTGTGTCAGGTTTGTTGCGCCTATGATGGTGCTGGCGACAAAGCTGCGCGAATAACACCAGGCAAGAGCCAGTTGTGCTGGCGTCAAGCCGTGTTCACGTGCCAGAGCGGCATAACGTTTGCTGGCTTCAAATACGCTGGCACGCATGTAGCGCGGGCTCCACGTTGGCGGAAATATTGTCAGGCGGCCATGGGCTTTGGCATCGTCAGTATATTTGGCTGTCAATTGCCCGAATGCCAGAGGGCTATACGCCAGCAAGCCGACATTTTCACGGAAGCAGGTTTCATCCAGGCCCTGTTCAAATGCACGGTTCACCAGGTTGTAGGCATTTTGTATGCTGGCGATATTCGCCGTGCCTTGCAATTCTGCCTGCTTGATAAATTCACTGACACCCCAGGATGTTTCATTCGATACGCCAAAAGCGCGTATCTTGCCTTCCTTGACGAGGGCATTCAATACTGCCACTGTTTCAGCTATATCTGTACAGGGTCTTTCCATTGCTGGATCAAATTGTTTTTGCCCAAAGATGGGGGCATTGCGGCTGGGCCAGTGCAATTGGTACAGATCGATGTAGTCTGTTTGCAGGCGTTGCAAACTGGTCTCAATGGCGGCACGAATATTCTTTTCATTCAAATCATTTTCACCATTGCGTATCCAGCCCATGCCGCGTGAGGGGCCAGCTACTTTGGTCGCCAGCACGATCTCATTACGCTTGCCAGATTTTTTGATCCAGCTACCGATGTATTGCTCAGTCTTGCCCTGTGTCGCCGCACGTGGCATGACCGGGTACATCTCTGCCGTATCAATAAAGTTGATGCCACGCTCCAGCGCATAATCTAACTGTTCGTGCGCTTCTGCTTCAGTGTTTTGCTCGCCAAAAGTCATGGTGCCCAGGCAGATGGTGGTTACATTCAGCTGGCTATTGCCAAGTAAAATTTTCTTCATGATGATAGGAGTAAATTATTTATGTCCGCGCAAGGCATCTGCGCAGTCTTTGACCAATGCGGGGCCTTGATAAATCAGGCCAGAATACACTTGTACCAGCGCCGCACCTGCCTGCATTTTAGCCACGGCGTCGGCACCAGAAAAAATCCCGCCCACGCCGATGATGGGGATTTCATTACCCAGTTCTGCTTTAAGGGCGCGGATCACGCGGTTGGATAATTCAAACACGGGTTTGCCAGACAGGCCACCCGTTTCTTCTGCATGTGGCAAGCCTTGCACCGCATCGCGGGTAATGGTGGTATTGGTCGCAATGACACCGTCTATCTTGTGACGTAACAAGGCTTCACCTATGGTCTTGATTTGCTCTGCATCGATATCTGGAGCGATCTTCAGGGCAACTGGCACATAGCGTTTATGTTCATCCGCCAGTTTTTGCTGCGCTTCCTTCAGTTGCGACAGCAAGGCATCCAGCTCAGTCGCTCCTTGCAACTGCCGCAGGTTCTTGGTGTTTGGGGAAGAGATATTCACTGTCACATAACTGGCATAGGGATACACCTTGGCCAGGCAATGCAGATAATCTTCTGCCGCACGTTCTATCGGTGTATCGGCATTCTTGCCTATGTTGAGGCCAAGCACGCCTTGTTTGTCCTGGTAAAAACGCGAAGCCTGTACGTTTTTGACAAAGGCATCGACACCACCATTGTTAAAACCCATGCGGTTGATAATCGCATCTGCCTGCGGCAGGCGGAACATGCGTGGCTTGGGATTACCCGCTTGCGCACGCGGTGTGACTGTGCCAATTTCTATGGAACCAAAACCGATTGCCGCCAGGCCATCAATATACGCACCGTCCTTGTCCAGGCCAGCAGCAAGACCCACGGGATTGGGAAAACGCACACCCATGACAGTGCGCGCATCTTCTGCAGGTTTATTGCCCAGCAAGCCACCCAGGCCAAGTTTATTGGCACGCTGCAGCGCAGGTAAGGTCAGGTGATGGGCATTTTCCGGATCCATGGCAAACAGGGCAGGGCGGATCAGGGAGTAAAGAAGTTTTGCAGACATGTAAATAGGTGGGAAAGAAAAGTTAAAAATAAAATTTGAGAGACAAACAGAAAGGAGAGCTTCACAGTTCCCGCAAAGTCTGCCAGCGCCCCTGCATCAAGGCATCAAGGGGGCGGAAATTGGTTTTGTAAGCCATCTTGGGGCTGGCAGCGATCCAGTAACCCAGATAAACATAGGGCAGCTTCAATAAGCGCGTTTGCTCTATCTGCCACAAGACATTGTAGGTGCCGTAGGATGCAGTCGCATCATCCGGGTCATAAAAGGTATACACGGACGACAAGCCATCTGTGAGCACATCAATGATGCTGACCATGCGCAGGATATTGTTGTCATCCCTGAATTCAACCAGGCGTGTATTTACCCGGCTTTGCAGCAAAAATTGCGCATATTGGTCACGGCTGTCATTGTCCATGCCGCCGCCAGAGTGGCGCGCACCCTGATAGCGCTGGTAGAGCTCATAGTGTTCATGCACATAACTGAGGCTGCTGACGCGTGCATGCAGATTGCCATGTTTTTTCCAGGCGCGGCGCTGGCTGCGGTTGGTTTCAAACTCATTGACGCGTACGCGCACTGGTGTACAGGCCTGGCAGTTATCGCAATGCGGCCGGTAAATAAAAATGCCGCTACGGCGAAAGCCACTCTTCACCAGCTCTGAATATGCATCCGCATTAATCAGATGCGCAGGCGTGGCCACCTGTGAACGCGCCTGCAAGCCTTCCAGATAACTGCAAGGGTAGGGCGCTGTCGCATAAAACTGTATGCTGGCGAAGGGGAGTTCGTTAAGCTGGGTCACGGGCTGATCTTGTTGACTATGGTCCAATTGCTAATCGCTGGCAAGGCACTGGCATGTTCTACCCAGCGCAAAAACTCGGCTCTGCTAATCGCTTTTGCGCCCAGAGATGCCAAATGTGCCGTCTCTTGCTGGCAGTCTAACATTTTCACCCCATGTTCACGCAAGAAAAATACCAGGTGTGCCAAGGCTATTTTTGATGCATCCGTGACTCTGGCAAACATGGATTCGCCATAAAACATGCGGCCTATGCAAACGCCATAGGCACCACCGACCAGTTCACCATCCAGCCATACCTCGGTCGAATGGGCATATCCCAGCTTGTGCAAGTCACAATAACCAGCAACGATGTCGTCAGAAATCCAGGTGCCATGCTCTTCACCGCGCGGCGCGGCACAAGCCCGCATGACATCTTCAAAGGCAGTATCAAAGCGCACCTCCCAGCGCGGGTCTTTGCTGATCTGGCGCAAGCGCTTCTTCAGACTTGCGGATAGTTTGAAATCCTCCACCTGCAAGACCATGCGGGGATCGGTGGACCACCACAAAATAGGTTGCCCATCAGAAAACCAGGGAAAGATGCCATTTCTATAAGCATATAGCAAGCGTCCTGCTGACAGGTCGGCACCCGCTGCCAGCAAGCCTGCCGCACCGTCTTTTTCAGTAAGTGCGTTGCTGGGATGAGGGAAGGGGCTATCAGTTTCCAGCCAGGGGATCACGCAGCCCCCAATATTGCTTGCACCAAAAAAACGCCATTTTTCAGTGCGCCAAACTTGGCCATCAAATAATCAGTTTCTAAAAATCGCATTAAATCAATCACTTATCGTTTGCACCAAATTGGAATGCATTTTGCTTTATCAGTGCATCTTTAATTCAAACTTGCACTTAAATTGGGAGATATTTTGCATGAATGCACAAAATAGCAGCGCGGACGCCTTGTTTATCTTGCTTGGCGCAATCATGATTTTAGCAATGCATGCGGGTTTTGCGTTTTTAGAATTGGGTACTGTGCGCAAGAAAAACCAGGTCAATGCCCTTGTCAAGATACTGGTTGATTTTGCCGTATCGACCATCGCATACTTTTTTGTCGGTTACACCATTGCTTACGGCGTGCAGTTTTATTCTGGTGCCGAAGTGCTGGTCGCCAAAAACGGCTTTGAAATGGTCAAGTTCTTTTTCTTGCTGACCTTTGCCGCCGCCATTCCCGCCATTATCTCAGGCGGCATTGCCGAGCGGGCAAAATTTCACCCGCAACTGATCGCGACAGCCTTGCTGGTCGGTGTGTTATATCCTTTCTTTGAAGGCATAGCCTGGAACCAGCGTTTTGGCATACAGGCTTGGTTAAAAGCAGCTTTCTCTGAAGAATTCCATGACTTTGCCGGTTCTGTGGTTGTGCATGCCTTTGGTGGCTGGGTGGCCTTGCCTGCAGTATTGTTACTGGGTGCACGCCGTGGCCGCTATATGAAGAATGGCGCAATTGCCGCCCACCCACCATCGAGCATCCCTTTTCTGGCCTTGGGTGCGTGGATACTCACTGTGGGCTGGTTTGGTTTCAATGTCATGAGTGCACAAACCATGGAAAAGATGAATGGCCTGGTTGCCATGAATTCTCTCATGGCCATGGTGGGCGGTACGCTGGTCGCTTTCATCCTCGGCAAGAATGACCCTGGCTTCGTCTACAACGGCCCTCTGGCGGGTCTGGTGGCAGTTTGTGCCGGTTCTGACCTTATGCATCCGCTGGGCGCACTGTTTACTGGTGGCATGGCTGGCGCCATTTTTGTCTGGATGTTCACCTGGACGCAAAACAAATGGAAAGTCGATGATGTACTCGGTGTCTGGCCCCTGCATGGGCTATGCGGTGCCTGGGGTGGTATTGCTGCTGGTATCTTTGGCTTAAAGTCTCTGGGTGGTCTTGGCGGCGTCAGCTTCATGTCGCAATTGCTGGGCACCGTCATGGGTGTTGCGATTGCTTTCATCGGTGGCTATATCATCTACGCCAGTTTGAAAAAACTCGTAGGCATACGTCTTGATCCTGAAGAAGAATTTGAAGGTGCAGATTTGGCTATACACAAAATCTCATCGACTGCAGAACGCGAAACCAGTTGGTAATGACGAAAATAATGTCGAAAAAAATGGGCAAATTAAAATTTGCCCATTTTTTTTGATATTAGCCTGGCCAATGTTATTTCAGCCATCCCGCATGGGCTTGAAAATATCATGCTCATGCGTCCGGAAGCGCCCACCATTTTTTACTTTCGCCAGATCTTCAAAGAAAAACTTCAGTGTATGGCCTATGGTAGGGAAGGCGATGTCATCCCAGGGAATTTGCTCTTCAGAGAATAGCGCCACTTCCAGGCTCTCGACCCCGGCGGCGTAATTCAGATCCAGCAAGGTGGCGCGATAAAATAAATGCACCTGATGTACATGTGGCACATTCAAGATAGAAAACAGCTCATGTAATTTGATATTGGCACCAGCTTCTTCCTCGGTCTCACGTTGTGCAGCCTGTGCCGTTGTCTCATTATTTTCCATGAAGCCGGCAGGCAGGGTCCAGAAGCCCAGACGCGGTTCTATGGCTCGCTTGCATAATAATATCCTGGTGACACCATCTTCTTCCCAAGCAGGAATAGAACCTACGACCATCTTTGGGTTTTGATAATGGATAGTGCCACAAGCCGGGCAAACAAAACGCTCGCGGGTATCATCAACAGGAATTTGCAAGACCACCGGGGACGCGCATTCAGAGCAGAATTTCATGGGCAAAAAAGAGTCAAAATTGGCGAATCTGCAGAGTGTAACACCTGTCCGTAAAAGCGCGGCAAAAGTCCATGTCCTATAAAAGAATTGCGCTGAGCAGCAAAATCATGTATAGTTTCATTCTTCAGACGCGGGGTGGAGCAGTCTGGCAGCTCGTCGGGCTCATAACCCGAAGGTCGTAGGTTCAAATCCTGCCCCCGCAACCAAGTATTCAAGTCCTTGATCAGAAATGATCAAGGACTTTTTGCTTTTCTGCGTTCTTCTTTTTTCGCTTCTTCTCCCATCGTTCTCTCCGATGCTTATTTCTCTCTTGCTGACGCAGATATCTGTAGCGGAATGACTTGTCGTGCATTCGTTTGCCTTGCGGCTTTTGGGTGTTCGGAAATATTGTGTAATCTGGCGGCGGTGGCAGGTGTGTTGTCGTCGGTTTTGAATACGCTGACGACATCGGCTTGTCTTCTTGCCTGATCCTGCAGGGATTCGGCGGCGGCGGCTATTTCTTCTACGAGGGCAGAGTTTTGCTGGGTGGTATTGTCCAGTTCCACAATGGCCCGGTTGATTTGTTCTATGCCGGCAGTCTGTTCTGCGCTGGCGGAGCTTATTTCTGCAATGATATGGGTTACATGTCTGACGCTGCTGACAACTTCACTCATGGTTAGCCCGGCTTCATCAACAAGCTGAGTTCCTGCATTGACCTTTTCTACAGAGGTATCGATGAGGAGTTTGATCTCTTTTGCTGCGGTTGCAGAGCGCTGGGCAAGATTGCGTACCTCAGTGGCAACCACGGCAAACCCCCGGCCTTGCTCGCCAGCGCGCGCTGCTTCGACGGCGGCGTTCAGTGCCAGAATATTTGTCTGGAAGGCGATGCCATCAATGACGCTGATGATATCGACAATCTTCCTGGATGATTCGCTGATGGATGACATGGTATCGACCACCCGTGTGACGACATTGCCCCCTTTGACCGCTACTTCAGACGCATTTTTCGCAAGCTGATTGGCTTCAAGGGCGTTATCGGAATTTTGCTTGACGGCACTCGTGAGTTCTTCCATGGATGACGCGGTTTCTTCCAGTGCGCTCGCCTGCTTTTCCGTGCGTGCGGAAAGATCCTGATTGCCTGATGCGATTTGTGTGGATGCGGTGGCTATCGTGTCCGTACCACTGCGTATTTGTCCGACGATGTCTATCAGGTTGTTGTTCATCAATGCCAGGGCGCGCAGCAGGGAACCCATTTCATCTTTGCCAGTAACATCGATATCACTGGTCAAATTACCACTGGCGACGGTTTTGGCGATCTCTACTGCACTATTGAGTGGAGTGACTATGCGCCTTGTGATTGACCAGGCGATAAAGCTGCTGATGATAGCTGCAAGTATGCCGGTAGCGATCATCAGTTGAGTCGCCGATTCAGCTGTTTCCTTCGTTTCTATGGCTGACTCCGCCATCAATCCCTCTTGAAACTTGATGAGTGATTCCATCGCTTCCAGGTAGCTGAGTTGTTTGGGGCGGACTTCCTTAAACAAAAAATCTTTTGCTTCATCTTTGTTGCCATCCGTCACGAGCTTGATCATTTTGTCTCTGACGGGAATGTATTGTGCGCGCTGCTCTATGGTGAGCCTGAGTAATTCCTTGGCTTTTGGGTTGCGTATGGTGGGGATCAGTTTATCGAGTTCGCTGGTAATAACCTGAGAAGACTTTTGTACGCTGTCGATTTCCTTTTTAATTTCAGCTTCGTCGCTCATGAGCAAGATATTGCGCAAATTTCTGGCTTGTAGATTCAGGTTTTTGATAGCGTCGTTCAGTACATATATTTTTTGATAGCGATCATTGACGGTCAGGTTAATTTCGCTGTCGAGTAAAGTCAGGCGGGAAGCACCTATGGCAACAACGGCGATCAGCATCAAGATAACTAAGCCAAAACCTGAATACAGGCGTTGACTGATTTTGAGGTTTGCAATAAACATTTTTTATCCCCTGAAAGGCTGTGCTGCTGGTCGGATGCGATTGACAATGAGCGGCGGCTGAAGCGGGTCGTCCTTGAAGACAGTAATTCAAAAAATGGTGTGGCAAGTTTGCTGGCAATTGCTAATGCGAGATATCAGGTTTCTTGCCAAGGTAACGATGTACAGATGTTGCTTGCTTTAATGGCATTGAATTGCATTTTACGCATCATCTTTGATTGAAGTCCACGTGAAAAATCAAAGTGTATGTTTTATGCAAAAATTGCAATTTATTGCAAATTCAACCAATTTTTGCATATTTTCCTGATTTTATAAAATAAGTAAAATGCAAACTATTATTGTAAATCCTGAATCTGATGTGGCAAGGAGAAATGCCGTGAATATCGAACTCGATCACACTATTGTCCCTTCGCGCGACAAGCTGGCTTCGGCAAAACTGTTGGCTGAATTGCTGGGTGTGCCTTGGTCGCCGACAGCCTTGGGTCCGTTTGCCCCGGTATTTGTGAACGAAGGCTTGACGCTGGACTTCATCCAGACTGACGAGGACTTCCCTGTTTATCATTTTTGTTTTCGCGTCAGCCAGCAGACGTTTGATGACATACTCGGGCGTATCAAGCGGGCTGGCATTTCTTATCGCAGCTCTGTGCGCGGGCCTGTAGATATGCGAATCAATACTGATTATGGCGGGAACATAATTTACTGGAATGAGCCTGATGGTCACCAGTGGGAAATGCTGACGGTCAGTTATGCGCGGCAGTCAGCTTAAGGCTTGATCGTGAAAGTAAATCGGTATTCCCCAAAAAAGCGGAATGCGGCGTCGCTGACCTCGGTCAGATCGACTTCAATGTCGCCGACGGGCGCTGCTGCATCGCTTTGTCCATGTGCCCATGCATCAAAGCAATCTACATGTGCGCCTTGTTGTATCAGTATGCGTATGTTTGCTGCAATTTGACGTGTTGCTTCAATAGTATCGTGATCTTCTTCAAACCATGCTTCTGGTTCGCCAAATCCGAGCTCTATGCTGTCGTCAGATAAATGCCTGAAATTGCAACTGCATCCGGCATTTGAGGCAAGGAACCATTTATGTTCGAAGCGTAGATATTTTTCTTCTGGAATGCCAGGTAGCTTTTTTGCGAACTGAATCAGCTCATTGCTGGCAAGAGAAAGATCGGAGTCTGAACTGGTGCTCAGGATGGTCATGAAGCACATGGCTTGTCATCAGTTTGATTGAAAATCATTGGCCATTGTTTCATAAAATCTTATTTAATGTTGTTAATGTAAATGCAATTTAATCTTTGTTTTACTTAAGTCGCATGCAATCTGTCCAGATTTTCCTGTACGGACTTTCTGAATGCATGGTACTCTCGTCCTCTTGCAATCATATGCAAGATGTTGTTGGAGGGCTTGTGGTTGGCTTTCCGGTTTGGGTTCAGAAATGGCAGAAGTGGGGATGCGAGCGGTTAATGTGCTTGATTTTCCGCTTGCAGACGGAAATAATGAGTTAAGCCACGTTTTAGCGTGGCTTTTTTATTGTTTGTTGACGATATTTTTTGATCGTCTGCGAATTTCTGGACTACAATCCAGTGTCTACTAATTTTAGGGATTGTGCGCTGCTAAGTTCTTTGCGCGCTCCATGCAGTCCCAGCCGCCCGCATAAGGGGCGTTGCTGCCAGGTTGGTGGCAACAAATTTAATACAAAACTGATGTGAACAATAGCGAAATGGTAACTGAGGTATCAGTTGTCTTGTTGCATGACATCAACTAAATAAACCCGTGTACTTTAATATTGCATGAATACTGCTGAGGCAAAACGAGTCCTCGAAACAGCCTTGTTATGCGCGCCAGAGCCGCTGACAGTCAATACGATGAAAAAGCTGTTCCAGGATGCGGATGATCAAGGTGATGTGGTCGGCGCAGATACTATCAAACTGATGCTGGAAGGCTTGCGTCAGGACTGGTCCGACAAGGGCATAGAGCTGGTGGCTTTATCTACTGGCTGGCGCTTTCAAAGCAAGCCCGAGATGCGCGCCTATATAGACAGGCTGAACCCGGAAAAGCCACCAAAGTATTCAAGAGCAACGCTGGAAACCCTGGCGATTATTGCTTATCGCCAGCCGGTGACGCGCGGCGACATAGAAGAAATTCGTGGCGTGACCGTGGCGTCGCAGATGATTAAAACTCTGGAAGACCGTGGCTGGATAGAATCCATAGGCCACAGGGATGTGCCAGGCCGCCCATCCTTGTTCGCCACTACCAAGCAGTTTTTGGATGATCTGGGTCTGTCTTCGTTGGATCAGTTGCCGCCTCTGCAGCAAGTGAAACGGGATGCTGAAGAGGAGCTGGTTCCTGAATTGGCGGCTCTGGATGGTGGAATGTTTGCCGCTGTTGAGGCCGATGCATTGGTGGCGGAGCCTGTAACTGATGGCGAAACTGTTTCTGAGCAAGCAGCGGATGTGGTTTTGCAAGATGCGGATACCCTTGATGCTGAGCATGCTGAGCATGCTGAGCCGGCAGCAATGGTGGATGCAAGCAATGAACTCGCGCAAGAGTCAGCGGATATCGCAGAGGTAAAGGTACTTGCAGATGCTGAATTAGAGTCATTGCCGCAAGAAATTCAAGATTCACAAAATTCACAAGATGCGCAGCAGCAACCGCATACTGAGACAGTACAGGATGATAAAAATGCATCCGGGCAAGAGCTGCAAGAAGATGCGGTCGTTGGCGCTGAGTCCGATGCTGTAGCTGTTGATGTTGTGATGGGTAGCGCGCCGCATGCAACTGATGAGGCTGCAGATATTGTTGCTGAAGGGCCAGTCGAGACCGCGAGCGAAACAAAAAGTGTAGAAGTATCAGAAGTGACAGTGAAAGAAATTACCGAAGATATAAGCAAAGAAATTAGCGAAGAAATAAGTGAGGTTGGGGGAGACTCTCAACCTGTCACGCAATTGAGTGATCAGGTAGCCGATACTGCGGCACCGGATAGTGTACCGGGCGCTGCAGCGAGTCAGTTGCCTTCAATAGAACTGAAGAATGAATCCAATGAATCCTGAAGATGTAAATGCTGACCAAGCTGATGGTGCGGGCGCAAATGATAATGGCCCTGCTGGTGGTGATGACGCAAAGCCGGCAAAGCGCGCTGCGCGTGCCCCGCGTACTGGTGTAAGCCGATCCAAGCCTAAGCAAGAGAATGCAGAGCAATCAGCAGGCGCTACGGAGGCAGTAGTAGCAACTGTAGCGGTGACAACATCAGCCGATGATGTTGCAGAAGCGCCAGTTAAAAAAGCACGTGCACCGCGCGCGCCGCGTACTCCTAAAGAGCCTGGGGCAGCGCCACGCGCCAGCCGCGCCAAAGCCAAGCCTGTGGAAGTTGTCGAGGAGCATGTGGCAGTCGCTCCCGAAGCTCCTGTAGTTGCCGAGCCGGTTGTGCGTACTGAGCAAATAGCCGAGCGTAGTGAACGTCCGCCACGCGGCGAACGTCCACCCCGCACAGAACGTGCGCCAAGGGCGGATCGTGCGGAGCGCACAGAGCGCAGTGAAAAAACTGAAAGCGGCGAAAAAACTGAACGTCCAATCCGCGCTGATCGTGGCGAGCGTGCCGACCGCGCAGAGCGTCCAGATCGTGGTGAACGCAGTGAGCGTACCGATCGCGGTGACCGCAATGATCGTGGCCCGCGTCAAAACGCTGGCCAGCCAGGCGCTAACAAATCCAAGCGTCCGCAGCAACAAACTCGTGGCGGTCGCCCTGGTGCTGGCAATAATGCCGATGACGTGTTTTCTTTTGTTACTTCAGAGGCATTTGATTCGGGTGTTGCTGATGATACCAAAGGCAAGGGCCGTGGCAAGCCAGTGCGCCGTGATCTGACTGCAGATGATGATGCGCCTAAGTTGCATAAAGTACTGGCTGAAGCAGGTCTGGGTTCGCGTCGTGATATGGAAGAGCTGATCGTTGCTGGCCGTGTCTCTGTAAATGGTGAGCCAGCCCATATTGGGCAAAGAATTTTGCCTACTGATCAGGTGCGTATTAATGGCAAGCCCATTATGCGTAAAGTCAGTAAAAAACCACCGCGCGTACTGATTTATCACAAGCCTGCTGGCGAAATCGTCAGTACTAATGATCCAGAAGGCCGCGCTTCCGTGTTCGAGAGTTTGCCAAGCATGAAGGTTGGCAAATGGCTGGCAGTAGGGCGTCTGGATTACAACACTGAGGGTTTGTTGCTGTTCACCACATCCGGTGATTTGGCAAACCGTCTGATGCATCCGCGTTATGGTATTGAGCGTGAATACGCTGTGCGTACTCTAGGTGAGCTCGAAGAAGGCATGCGTCAGCGTTTGCTGGCCGGTGTTGAGCTGGAAGATGGTATGGCGCAATTCTCCAAAATCACTGACGGTGGTGGTGAAGGTGTCAATAAATGGTATCGCGTCATCATTGGTGAAGGCCGTAACCGTGAAGTGCGTCGCATGTTTGAGGCTGTCGGCCTGACAGTTTCACGCCTGATCCGTACCCGTTATGGCGCTATGACCCTGCCTGCCAACCTCAAGCGTGGTCGCTGGGAAGAGCTGGAAGAGGATGCAGTTCGTGCCTTGTTGAAGTTGAGTGGCCTGGAAAAAGCCGGTGGCGACAAACCCGCAGTGCCAACCAAGGGCGGCAAACCATTTGGTAATAAGGCGCCTGGTTTTGGTACTGGCCCATTTAGCCAGAAGCAAGTCGGTTTCCCTATGTCTAGTGGCCGTAGTGAGCGTGCTGAATATGGTGCGGGTCGTGGCGGTAATGCTAACGGCAACAATGCATACGGCAACAAAACTGGCGGTAACGCAGGTAATCCGCGTAATGGCGCAGGTAATGGATCGGGTAATGGACCTGGCAACGGTGCTGGCAACAATGCCAACAACGCTAACGGCAAAAAACGTAGCCGCCAGCCAGATCCATTGCAAACGGCATTGGGTTTCCCGGATGCTGGACAGCGTCGTGGCCCTACATCCCGTGGTAGTGGTCAGGCCATAGGTCAGGGAATTGCAGCGCGCAGGCGCTCACGTGGCGCATAATGTTTTTCGGTCGTTTTAAGCGTTTTGCAGTAGCGGGACGTGTTGAAATTACCTCGTTTTCCATTGCGACGAGGTAATTTATCGTTTATAATCTTGTAGTTAGCAGATTTAGCCTTTATTTGAATTTAAAATCGAGGCGCTACAAAAAAAGATGGGCAGTTGCCCATTTTTTTTTGGTTTTAGCGATTGATATCGTGTTGAGTGAGTTGCGGCGCAACACTCAATAGCCCGAATCGCCAGGCCTGTAGCGGGTTTTGCCCGGTTTGCAAATTGTCAGTGTGTTTTTCGGAGAATAAGTTTGGCTTTGTTGGATTTGATAGAAAAGACCGTCAACGGTACCGGATATGATCTGGTAGATTTTGAGCAGGCCGAGCGCGGCTTGTTCAGGGTTTATATTGATTATTTGCCGGAAGATCTGGAGCGCGGCAATATCACGGTGGAAGACTGCGAAAAAGTCAGTCACCAGTTATCGCATGTGCTGACGGTGGAAAACGTCAATTACAGCCGCCTTGAAACTTCTTCTCCTGGCCTCGACAGGCCGCTCAAAAAAATCGCTGACTATGTGCGTTTTGCTGGTGAGAAAGCCAATGTGAAATTGCGTATGCCCATGCCGGGCACACCAAATCGCAAAACTTTCGAAGGCGTCTTGCACGAACCTGAAGGTGAAAATCTGAAGCTGGAATTTGAAGTAAAAGATGGGTCGGCCATGCTGGAGTTTACGCTCGCCGATGTGGATAAGGCACGTCTCGTGCCGCAAGTGGATTTTAGGAGTCGCAAAGCATGAGTCGTGATTTGTTGTTATTGGTGGATGTGCTGGCGCGTGAAAAGAACGTCGATGAAGAGGTTGTTTTCGGATCGCTGGAGCATGCTTTGGCGCAAGCGACAAAAAAACGTTTTCCCGGTGAAGTCGATATTCGCGTAGAAATCGACCGTGATACTGGTGAATTCAGGTCTTTCCGCCGCTGGCACGTAGTGCCGGATGAGGCAGGTCTGCAATTGCCAGATCAGGAAATTCTGCATTTTGAAGCATTGGAAGACGATCCTGAAATTCAGGTTGATGATTACATCGAAGAAGAAATTGAATCGGTCGATTTTGGCCGTCGTTTTGCGCAAGATACCAAGCAAGTCGTTTTGCAGCGTATCCGTGATGCCGAACGTGAACAAATCCTTGCTGATTTCCTGGAGCGTGGTGATTCCCTGGTAACAGGTACCATCAAGCGTATGGAACGCGGCGAAGCCGTGGTTGAGTCCGGCAAGATTGAAGCGCGCCTGCCACGTGACCAGATGATCCCTAAAGAAAATCTGCGTGTTGGTGACCGTGTCCGTGCCTACATTTTGCGCATAGACCGCAATGCCCGTGGCCCGCAAGTTATCCTGTCGCGTACAGCGCCAGAATTCATCATGAAACTGTTCGAACTGGAAGTGCCAGAAATCGAGCAAGGTTCCCTGATCATCAAGTCTGCTGCGCGTGACCCTGGTGTGCGTGCAAAAATCGCTGTGTTTACTGCTGACAAGCGTATTGACCCTATCGGCACTTGCGTTGGTATGCGTGGTTCACGCGTCCAGGCAGTGACTGGCGAACTCGGTGGTGAGCGTGTTGATATCGTGTTGTGGTCTGAAGACCCGGCGCAATTCGTGATCGGCGCACTGGCACCAGCCAATGTTTCGTCCATTATGGTGGATGAAGAAAAACACGGCATGGACGTGGTAGTGGATGAAGAAAATCTGGCAATTGCTATCGGCCGCAGTGGACAAAACGTTCGCCTGGCAGCTGAATTGACAGGCTGGCAAATCAATATCATGACTGCTGAAGAGTCTGCGAATAAAGCCGAGCAAGAAACTGCCGGCATCCGCAGCCTGTTCATGGAAAAACTCGACGTTGATCAGGAAGTCGCAGACATTCTGGTAGATGAAGGTTTCTCCAGTCTGGAAGAAATCGCTTACGTACCTATCAGCGAAATGCTGGAAATCGAAGCCTTTGATGAAGATACCGTCAATGAGTTGCGTAACCGCGCTCGTGATGCTTTGTTGACAGAGGCAATTGCTTCTGAAGAAGGTCTCGAAGGTATGGAAGATGAATTAGTCAATCTCGAAGGTATGACCCGCGTGACGGCAGGTAAGCTGGGTTTGGCTGGTATTAAAACCCTGGCGGCTTTCGCTGGATTGGCTTATGACGAATTTGGCGCGATTTTGGCATTGTCTGCCGACCGCACCCGTCAATTAATTAAAGATGCATTTGAAGATGTGACCGATGATGAGATGAAACTCATCGACGCTAAATATGATGATCAGGCCAAGGCTTTGTTAGCCAAAGCCTGGAAACTCGTAGAAGCTAAGTAATTCACGGGTTTCAATCTCATAACGCGCACATAGAAAAAGAGGACTGAATGGCGAGTAACAATGTAGCCCAATTTGCCACCGAGCTAACGATGTCAGCAGATTTGCTGCTCACGCAATTGCGTGCAGCGGGCGTCAGTAAGAGCTCGACGTCAGATTCGCTGACAAAGGAAGACAAAGATAAGCTCCTGGAGCATCTGCGTCGTTCCCACGGCGTTTCTGCGGACACCGAAAAGAAAAAAATAACCTTGACTCGTAAGGAAACGACCGAGATCAAGCAAGCCGATGCGACTGGGAAGTCTCGTACCATTCAGGTTGAAGTTCGTAAAAAACGCACTTTCGTTAAACGTGATGATGCTCCCGCAGATGAAGCGCAGGCTGCTGCACCAGTGGATGCTGCTGAGCAGGCGCGTCTTGATGAAGAAGCGCGTCGCGAAGCAGAGCTGATCGCACGTCAGGAAGCAGAATTGCTGGAGAAGCAGGAACGTCTGGCCAAGCTCGAAGCTGAAAAAGAAGCCCAGGCGCAAGCCATGCGTGAAGCCGAGTTGGCAGAGGCCGCCAAAGCTGAAGCTGAAAAAGCCAAAGCCGAGCAAGCCGCTGCTGTAGCCAAGGCACTCAATGCCAGCGCTAACGCCAAACCTTCAGATGCTAAACCTGCAGAGGTAAAACCTGTGCAGGCCGCTCAAACTGCACAAGCCGCTGCTGATGAAGATAAAAAGCGTGTCGAAGCAGAAGAAGCGAAGAAAAAAGCGGTAGCCGACGCCAAGGAAGCAACTGAGCGCGCTGCTGCGACTGAAAAAGCCAGAAAAGCTGTGGCTGACGAAGTTGCGCAAATCAAAGAAATGATGAACGCTGCTCGTCGCCCGGCCAAAGCACCAGAGCCAGCTCCTGCAGTGGCACCTAAGGTTGCTGAAGGTACTTTGCACAAGCCTGCTGATAAAAAAGTAGCTGAGAAAAAGCCTGGCGCAGCAGTAGAGAAAAAAGACGAGAAAAAACCAGCCGTTGGCGACAAGAAGGCAATCAAATCTGCCAATGTGTCTTCGACCTGGCAAGACGACGCAGCCAAGAAACGTGGCGGCGGTCTGAAAACTCGTGGTGACACTTCCGGTGGACGTGATGGCTGGAAGGGCGGCCCTAAGGGGCGTCGTAATAGTCATCATGATGACCGCGAAAGCAATTTCCAGGTGCCGGTAGAAGCCATCATCAAAGATGTGTTTGTACCTGAAACCCTGACAGTGGCTGAGCTGGCACACAAAATGGCAGTCAAGGCTTCCGAAGTCATCAAGCATTTGATGAAACTGGGCCAGATGTGCACGATCAATCAGGTACTTGATCAGGAAACAGCAATGATCCTGGTTGAAGAGATGGGTCATAAAGCCTTTGCTGCAAAACTGGATGATCCTGAGGCAATGCTGACGGATACGACAGAGCACGGTGAATATGAATCCTTCCCACGTGCACCTGTAGTCACTGTCATGGGTCACGTTGATCATGGTAAAACATCTCTGCTGGATTACATCCGTCGCGCCAAAGTCGCGTCTGGTGAAGCCGGTGGCATTACGCAGCATATCGGTGCTTATCACGTAGAAACACCACGTGGCATGATCACCTTCCTTGATACGCCGGGCCATGAAGCGTTTACCGCGATGCGTGCCCGTGGTGCCAAGGCGACGGATATTGTTATTCTGGTTGTAGCTGCAGATGACGGCGTCATGCCGCAAACCAAAGAGGCGATTGCTCATGCGAAAGCAGCTGGCGTGCCTTTGGTTGTTGCTATCAATAAAATTGATAAGCCGGGTGCCAATGCAGACCGCGTGACACAAGAGTTGATCGCTGAAAGCGTTGTGCCTGAAGAATACGGTGGTGATTCACCATTCGTACAGGTATCTGCAAAAACTGGTCTGGGTATAGATGCCTTGCTGGAACATGTTTTGTTGCAAGCTGAAGTGCTGGAATTGAAAGCACCGAAAGATGCTCCTGCCAAAGGCCTGGTCGTGGAGGCGCGTCTGGATAAAGGTCGCGGTACTGTTGCCACTATCCTGGTGCAGTCCGGTACTTTGAAGCGTGGTGACGTGGTATTGGCTGGTTCAGCTTATGGCCGTGTCCGTGCGATGCTGGATGAAAATGGCGCGAATATCTCTGAGGCTGGCCCGTCCATCCCGGTAGAGATTCAAGGTCTGACAGAAGTGCCGTCCGCCGGTGAAGAAGTCATGGTTATGGCTGATGAACGCAAAGCGCGTGAAATCGCTTTGTTCCGTCAAGGTAAATTCCGCGACGTCAAACTGGCGAAACAGCAAGCGGCCAAGCTCGAAAACATGTTCGAAAACATGGGCGAAGGCGAAGTCAAGAACTTGCCTATCATTGTCAAGACCGACGTACAAGGTTCGCAAGAAGCGCTGGTGCAATCCCTGGTCAAATTGTCGACCAGCGAAGTGCGTGTACAAGTTGTACATGCAGCAGTTGGTGGTATTTCCGAATCCGACGTCAATCTGGCTGTCGCTTCCAAAGCGGTCATCATCGGCTTCAACACCCGTGCTGATGCATCTGCCCGTAAATTGGCAGAGTCTAACGGCGTTGACATTCGCTACTACAACATCATTTACGATGCAGTAGATGAAGTCAAAGCAGCATTGTCCGGCATGTTGGCTCCAGAGAAGCGCGAACAGATCATTGGTATGGTCGAGATTCGACAGGTCTTCGTGGTCAGCAAAGTTGGTGCGATTGCCGGCTGTCTGGTTACCGATGGTGTGGTCAGGCGTACATCCTCTGTCCGTTTGCTGCGCAACAACGTGGTTACCTGGACAGGCGAGCTGGATTCGCTCAAGCGTTACAAAGACGATGCCAAAGAAGTCAAAGCCGGTTTGGAATGCGGTCTTTCACTGAAAGGCTACAACGAGATTCAGGTTGGCGATCAGCTTGAAATATTTGAAGTACAAGAGATAGCACGTACTCTGTAACTCAAGATAACCCCGGACTAGTTCCGGGGTTGTGGTTTATGGAGATGTAAGAAAATTATGGCAAAACATAGCAAAAATATCCCCGGTCGTGGCCTGCGTGTAGCAGATCAGATTCAAAAAGACCTGGCAGAAATCATCTGGTCTGAATTAAAAGATCCGCGTGTAGGCATGATCACGCTGACTGAAGTGCAGTTGACTCCCGATTACGCCCATGCAAAAGTGTATTTCACTACGTTGGTAGATGATCCTGTGGCCGTCAAGAATACTGTTGAGGCCTTGGTCAAAGCATCTGGCTTCCTGCGCAATCAACTGGGTCTGCGTTTGCACATTCACACCTTGCCGCAACTGCATTTTGTGCATGACACATCCACCATTCGTGGCATGGCGATGTCGAAATTGATCGATGAAGCCAATGCCACCCGCGCCAAAGACGATGGCGAAGAGTAAATTCTGAACGATACATTGCGCAGCCTGGTAACAGGCTGCTGACAACATGACGACTCCGCAGATAAAAAGAAAACGTGTGCCTGTACACGGCGTATTGCTATTGGATAAACCAGTTGGTTTTTCCAGTAATGATGCCCTGATCAAGGCCAAGCGTTTTTTGAATGCCGCCAAAGGCGGGCATACTGGTACGCTTGATCCATTTGCCACAGGCTTGCTGCCTTTGTGCTTTGGTGAAGCTACCAAGTTTTCCCAGGATTTGCTGGAGGCTGATAAAACCTATACTACAGTCGTTCATCTGGGCGTCACAACGACGACCGGAGATACCGAAGGTGAAGTGCTGGAAGAAAAACCAGTAGGGGTCAGCATTGAGCAAATCCAGCATGCTTTACAGCAATTCACCGGTCCCATACAGCAAGTGCCTCCCATGTATTCTGCGCTTAAGCGCGACGGCAAGCCATTGTATGAATATGCACGTGCCGGTATCACGCTGGAGCGCGAAGCGCGTAGTGTTGTCATTCATGAGCTGGAATTACTGGCTTATGAAGCACCTTTCCTGAGCCTGAAGGTCAAATGCAGCAAGGGCACTTATGTGCGCGTGCTGGGTGAAGATATAGGTGCAATGCTGGGTTGTGGTGCCCATTTGAAAGAATTGCGCCGTATAGGTGTGGGTCATCTGGTATTGGAGAAATCCATTACCCTGGAGTATTTCGAAAGTCTGCCAGAGCCAGAACGTCTGGCATTGCTGGACCCGGTTGATGCCTTATTGTCCAGCTTTGATCCGATTTATCTCACAGATGAGCTGTCTCGCCGCTTTCTGCATGGACAGCGTCTGCCATTAAATAAAGAAGAAGTCGTTTTACCCATTGAAACTGGCCGCGTTCGCGTCTATCGTGAATCGGACGGGCAGTTGCTGGGTTCTGCCCAGTTACAGGAATACGGCATACTCGCGCCCGAGCGCCTGATTGCCACTGAACATTAATTGTGTCATCGCGCGGTAGCAACTCCTTGAAATAATAGGAGTTTTTCTACTTTTGCGCTGCAACATGTTATAATCGCAGGTTATCCGATTTACCTCATAGAATTACCCAATAAGAACGCTATCATGTCTACTTCAAAACGCGCTATTCGTAACATCGCCATTATCGCTCACGTCGATCACGGCAAAACCACTCTGGTTGACCAGTTATTGCGTCAGTCCGGTACTTTCCGCGACAACCAGCAGGTTGATGCCCGTGTTATGGATTCGAATGATATCGAAAAAGAGCGCGGTATCACTATTTTGTCCAAGAACTGTGCTGTTGAATACAAGGGCACACACATCAACATCGTCGATACGCCAGGCCATGCCGACTTTGGCGGTGAAGTAGAACGTGTTCTGTCCATGGTGGACAGCGTTTTGTTGCTGGTAGATGCACAAGAAGGCCCAATGCCACAAACGCGTTTTGTAACGCGTAAAGCACTGGCTCTGGGTTTGAAACCTATCGTTGTCGTCAACAAGATCGACCGTGAAAACGCTGATCCACAAAAAGCCGTCAACGCGACTTTTGAATTGTTCGACAAACTCGGCGCAACTGACGAGCAACTCGATTTCCCTATCGTTTATGCATCCGGTTTCAAAGGCTATGCAGGTCTGGAAGACTCCGTGCGCGAAGGCAATATGGAGCCCTTGTTTGACGCTATCCTGGAACACGTTCCTGCGCGTGAAGATGATCCAGATGGTCCTCTGCAATTGCAAATCACTTCCCTGGAATACTCTTCCTACGTTGGTAAAATCGGCGTTGGCCGTATCCTGCGTGGCCGCGTCAAGGCATTGCAAGATGTAGTCTGGATGAATGGTCCTGAAGACAAGCCAACCAAGGCACGTATCAATCAAGTATTGACATTCAAAGGCCTGGACCGCGTTCTGGTTGACGAAGCATTGGCAGGTGACATCGTCCTGATCAACGGTATTGAAGAAATCGGTATCGGCTCCACTATCTGCGCACCAGATACGCCGGATGGCTTGCCGATGTTGAAAATCGATGAACCAACTCTGACCATGAACTTCATGGTTAACAGCTCCCCACTGGCTGGCCGCGAAGGTAAATTCGTGACGACACGTCAAATCCGTGACCGTCTGGAACGTGAATTGAAATCCAACATGGCTTTGCGCGTAGTGCAGGCTGAAGGCGATGATTCCACGTACGAAGTTTCTGGCCGTGGTGAGTTGCATCTGACTATCCTGATAGAAAACATGCGTCGTGAAGGCTTTGAGCTGGCAGTATCCCGTCCACGCGTGGTCTTCAAAATGGTCGGTGACGTACGTCATGAGCCATATGAAAACCTGACAGTTGACGTAGAAGAAGTCAATCAGGGTGGTGTCATGGAAGAGCTGGGTCGTCGTCGTGGCGATCTGCAAAACATGGAACCGGACGGCAAAGGTCGTGTACGTCTGGAATACCGTATTCCTGCACGTGGCCTGATCGGCTTCCAGGGCGAATTCATGACATTGACGCGCGGTACAGGCTTGATGAGCCACGTGTTTGATGAATATGCGCCAGTTGATAATTCCAAAGGCGAACTCGGTGGCCGTCGCAATGGCGTACTGATCTCGCAAGATGACGGCGCAGCAGTTGCTTACGCTATCTGGAAATTGCAGGACCGTGGTCGTATGTTCGTCAGCCACAATGACCCAGTGTATGAAGGCATGATCATCGGTATCCATTCCCGTGACAATGACCTGGTCGTGAACCCGATCAAGGGCAAACAATTGACCAACGTTCGCTCTTCCGGTACGGATGAAGCGGTACGCCTGGTTCCACCTATTCAGTTGAACCTGGAATACGCGGTTGAGTTTATTGATGATGATGAACTGGTTGAAGTTACACCTAAGAGCATTCGTCTGCGCAAGCGCTTCCTGAAAGAGCACGAACGTAAAAAGGCATCACGCGATTAACGTGATCTGTTCTGACTAATGCGGTAGCTAGTGTTTTAGTACTACCGCATGAAGATTAACCCGTTTTGCTCTAGCCAGTCTGGTCAGGGTCAAACGGGTTTTTTATTTGGACCCATATGCAAAATAAAATGTCTCACCGCAAAGCGGTGATGCTGATGATTTGTGCTGCTACCCTGTGGAGTATTGCCGGTGTATTTACCCGTCACCTCGAAGTTGCGCGTGATTTTGAAGTTACTTTCTGGCGCAGTTTTTTTGCCGCTGTTTTTATTGCGGGTGTCATGGTCAGGCAATACAAATGGGCTTTCATTCCGCGCCTTAAATTATTGGGCAGAATAGGCTTTTTGTCTGGTTGCATGTGGGCCACCATGTATAGCTGTTTCATGATAGCCCTGACCATGACCACGGTGGCCAATACCTCCATCATGGAAAGCCTGACGCCTCTGTTCACGGCCTTCCTGGCATGGTTGATATTGCGCCAGCATATTCCTGCGCGCACTTGGTGGGCAATTGCTGCTGCTGGTGCGGGTATGTGCTGGATGTTTGCTGGCAGTTTGACTGGGGTGGACAGCCGTGGCCTGACTGGCATGCTGATTGCGCTCGGCATACCGTTCGCTTCTTCAATCAATGTCATCATCCTGAAAAAGGGTGGGCATGCAGTAGATCTGGTGCCAGCTGTATTTGTCGGTGGCAGCCTGTCTGCATTGATCATGCTGCCATTGGCCTGGCCATTCCATACTTCATTGCACGACATTGCCATATTGGCGATTTTGGGATTTTTTCAACTGGGCCTGCCTTGCATGCTGATGGTCAAGGCATCCAACAGCCTGTCCGCACCGGAGATATCCTTACTGTCTTTGCTGGAGGTATTACTTGCACCGATCTGGGCATGGCTGGGTGCTGGTGAGGTGCCTGCGCAATCCAGCATAATAGGTGGAGCTATCGTGCTGACAGCACTGGTCTTCAATGAATTGACCGACATGCGGCGTGATTGATCCGCATCAAATCTTGTAAAGGTAAATTTTGAAATGGCAGGGCAGGGATTTATGATCGCGAACATTTGTCTTTTCGGATTACCCTGCCATGACTGTCTCCTCAGTAAAAAACGCAATAAAATCCCCGGAACTTCTCCTACCCGCCGGTTCGCTGGAAAAAATGCATGCCGCTTTCGACTTTGGTGCTGATGCGGTGTATGCAGGCTAGCCACGCTATAGCCTGCGTGCCCGCAATAATGAATTCTCTACTCTCGATGTACTGCAGCAAGGCATAGACGGCGCCCATGCGCGCGGTAAATTGCTCTTCGTCGCCAGCAATATCTTCCCGCATAACAGCAAACTCAAAACCTATCTGCGCGACATGGAGCCGGTCATCAACATGAAGCCGGATGCGCTTATCATGGCCGACCCTGGCCTTATCATGATGGTGCGTGAGAAGTGGCCAGAAGTGCCTGTACATCTGTCGGTGCAGGCGAATGCCGTGAACTGGGCCGATGTCAGATTCTGGAAAAAGATGGGCCTGACCCGTGTCATTCTCTCGCGTGAATTATCGCTCGATGAAATAGAAGAAATACGCCAGCAATGCCCGGATATGGAGCTGGAAGTTTTTGTGCACGGTGCCTTGTGCATTGCTTATTCAGGGCGTTGCCTGTTGTCCGGTTATTTCAATCATCGCGACCCTAACCAGGGTACCTGCACCAATTCCTGTCGCTGGGATTACAAGGTCGAAAATGCGACAGAAAATGAAATCGGTGACCTCGCGCGTGTCCCGGTTGAAAGTATCAAATTCAATTACCAGCAAGCGCTGGAAGAAGCCAATCAATCTTTTTCTGCCATGGGCGATATGCCGCGTCATCCCCTGGCTGACCGCCCGTATCTGATAGAAGAGGGCGGCAAGCCCGGCCAGTTCATGCCCATACTTGAAGATGAACACGGCACCTACATCATGAACTCCAAAGACTTGCGCGCCGTTGAGCATGTCGAGCGCCTGGCGAAAATCGGTATCGATTCACTGAAAGTCGAAGGGCGTACCAAATCTATCTACTATGTCGCCCGCACTGCTCAAACCTACAGACGTGCAATTGATGATGCGGTGGCTGGACTTCCATTCAACACTGATTTGCTGGGCCAACTGAATGGTCTCGCCAATCGCGGTTATACCGATGGTTTTTATCAGCGCCATCATACGCAAGAACATCAAAATTACATGGAAGGTGTATCAAAGGCGCACCGCAGCCAGTATGTCGGGCAAGTCTTGCAGCTGACAGATGGCTGGGCAGAAGTCGAAGTCAAAAACCGCTTTGCTGTTGGCGATGAGATAGAAATCATTTCACCGAATGGCAATGAAATGATCAGACTGGCCGAGATGCGCAATGCGGATAACCAGCCTCTGAGCATCATAGGTGGGGCAGGGCATAAGGTACGTATTCCGCTGGATGCCAGACATGAAAAAGCCTTGATTGCCAGGATGTTGTAATTCTGGAGTTGACGCTTCATTCATAGCGTGTATTCTTGATTCAAAAGGAGTATCAAATTTGGCAAGGGAGCATGACTATGAAAATGCGTTTACAGAATTTCTTATTGACCTGCTCTTTGCTCATGATGTCGGCTATTGCATCAGCAGCAGAGCCCTTGCCCATATTCGATGCCCACATGCATTACAACATCGAAGCACGCAGCACCTGGTCGCCGCGGCGTGTTATTGCTTTGTGGCGTCAGCTTGGCATACGTGCCGTGCTGGCGACCAGTAGGCCAAATGATGGCACGCTGGATTTGATCGCGCAAAATGCGCCTGACATCAAGATAATTCCTTTCCTGCGTCCCTACAGAGTGCAGCCCGACAGACATGACTGGTTTGCCAATCCCGAGATAGAGCGCTTCGTTGAAAAAGAACTGCAACGCGGCATCTATCGCGGCATAGGTGAATTCCATATCTTTGGCAAGGATGCTGATGCGCCCTATATGGCGAAAATTGCCAGGCTGGCCAAAGCGCGTGATTTGTGGCTGCATGCCCATTCTGACGAAGATGCGATAGAACGTATTTTGCATCACGCACCCGGCGTAAAACTGATCTGGGCGCATACCGGCATGAGCACTTCTCTCGATAAAGTCGAGGCCATGTTTGCCCAATATCCAAATCTGGTTGGTGAACTGTCTTTCCGCTCGGATCTTGAGCAAAACGGTGGTCTCAATCCGCAATGGAAGCGTCTGTTTTTGCGCTACCCTGACCGGTTCGTGCTCGGCACCGATACCTGGGTGACGTCTCGTTGGGATGATGTGCCGCAGTTGATGGCTTTCTATCGCCGTATGCTCAGTGATTTACCAGCAGATGTGGCAGAGCGCATTGCCTATAAGAATGGACTGGCGATGTTTGGTCTGCAATAATCCGGTTTCTCATACTCTCACCAGGCTGACGTGGATTTTTTTGATCAAATGACAGAAGCATTTTCCCTTGTGCGCACCGATCAGCAACTGCAATTGCTGCTCATAGTCGTCATCTATGCCAGCATGAGCGTCGTAACGCTCATCATGTATGCCCTGGATAAGGCAGCAGCCAGGCGGCGCGACTCAAGAATTTCTGAACGCACTTTATTATTGTGTGGCCTCGCCTGTGGCTGGCCGGGTGCCATGCTGGCGCAAAGGTGGTTTCGTCACAAAACCATTAAAACTTCTTTCCGGCTCGCATTTGCTGCCACAGTTATCTTCAATTGCCTGGCACTTGCCATGCTTATCTGCTGGTTATTGAACTTATTGAGTTAGTATTGTCCAATTGGCAATATGGGGTTTCCATCCATACATATAGTCTTTTGCAGATGATCCATACTCCCAGGGAGATCAGGCATGAAAATAGAAGCTCAAAAAACCTATGTGGCGCTGGCGGCTGACGGCATGGCGACTGTGCTGGAGCAAGGTCCCGCATTCTGGAGTTTGCCCGAAGCAGAAATCGAGGCCTACGGCAAACATTGGCTGATCAGTGAATTCACATGCGAATCAGATTGGCCCAGCTGGGAGATGCATCCGCAGGCTGATGAATTTGTGTACTTGCTATCCGGTCGCGCTGATTTTCTTATTGAGCTGGAAGATACCGTTGAACATATACACATGAAAGCAGGTGAGGCAGTATTAGTGCCCAAGGGGCGCTGGCATACGGCTAAAGTGTTTGCAGAAAGTCGTATGTTATTTATGACGCGTGGTGAAGGCACGCAGCATAAGCCCGTAAGCAAGGGGTAATTTCTGAGTAAATCATGGTATTTGTAGAGTCGGGGATTGTGTTTCCTGTTGTCGTGGCTTTGCCAGTATATGTATCACTCGAAGGCGATTTCCCAATGACAAGGTACAATACGATATCGTAAATTGCCGTCTTGTTTTATTGTGAATACAAAAGCACTACCCCCGCGCCGCGTTTCTGTGGCCCCCATGTTGGACTGGACTGACAGACACTGCCGCCAGTTTCACCGCCATATCACCCGCAACTCCTGGCTCTATACCGAAATGGTGACAACCGGTTCACTCTTGCATGGTGATGTCCAACGTCATCTTGAGTTTAATCCTGGCGAACACCCCGTTGCCCTGCAACTAGGCGGCAGTGAGTTGGCTGATCTGGCGCATGCTGCCAAGCTGGGTGAGCAGTGGGGCTATGATGAAATCAACCTTAATTGCGGTTGCCCGTCTGAACGTGTGCAAAAAGGCGCATTTGGTGCCTGCCTGATGGCAGAGCCGCAACTGGTTGCTGATAGCGTCAAGGCGATGAAAGACGTGGTCTCGATTGATGTCACGGTCAAGCACCGTATAGGCATCAATGAAGTCGATTCGTATGAGTTCATGCGTGACTTTGTGGGCACCGTTGCTGATGCGGGTTGCAAGACCTTTATTGTCCATGCCCGCAATGCGATACTCAAAGGCCTCTCGCCAAGAGAAAACCGTGAAATCCCGCCGCTTAAATATGACTATGCCTATTGCCTGAAAAAAGAATTTCCTGATCTGGAAATCATTCTCAACGGTGGCATTAAGACCCTGCAAGACATGGACTTGCATTTGCAGCATGTTGATGGTGTCATGATAGGTCGCGAGGCTTATCATAACCCTTACTTCATGGCGAGTTTTGACGAGCGCTATTATGGCGACGCTACTCCGGTGAAAAGCAGGGAAGAAATTCTGCAGCACATGATTCCCTACATCTATCAGCAACTGGAATTGTATGGCAATGGCGGCAAAGGCCTGCGCCTGAATACGGTTATCCGGCACATGCTGGGGCTTATGATGGGTCTGGTCGGTGCACGTGTTTTCCGCCAGATACTGTCAGACAGTAAAAGGCTTGCATCTGGTCAACCAGAGTTGCTGCTGGAGGCTGCGTTAGCCATGAAAAGTGTAACTACCTTCGACCGCGGCCAAGAAGTCCAAGCCTCTGCTGCATGATCATGGTTGAATGTGCTTGAGAGTGCCAAATTCAAGTCTGATACATGAGCTAATTTGTAAATGAAACGCGAGTATTCGTAAGAATTTGTAATACATGGTGGAGTTGGGTTCTTGTCGGAATATATTGATTATGTTTCATTGCACGCTCCTTCAACTCACTACCTCAGTGAGATTTCGCCTACGCATTTATTTGCGTGGGCTTTTTTATGCCCGCTACTTTTATTGGCAGGAATGATATGCACACTATCAACTTACGCAAGATAGCTTTATCCGCTTGTTTCACCCTGTTTACCTCCCTCGCACACGCAACGCCAGTCATGGAAGTTCGCCTGGATAGTTTGCTCGCCAAAGCAGGAGAGTTGAAGAAAGAATTAAACCTGAATGCCAATCAGCAATTGCTATGGCAGCAGACGGAAAACAAGCTGACGTCCATGCAGCATCAGCGCGATGTCCGCCGGAACCGTCTGCAATCCGAGCTGGAGTTGCGTCTGGAGCAAAATAATATCGAATTGCGTGAGCTGAACCCGCAGATAGAGCAGGAAGAGCAAACTAGCTTGCAAGAAAACAAGCAAATGCGTGAACTGGTGTTGACGCTCAATGATGCGCTGGATGACAAGCAACGCCAGGCCTTGCAATTGTTTATCAATGCATCCTTGCGTACCACCGGTACCACCGCAGATGCGCCTAAAGCCAAGCGCCCGGATAGCGGCGAGGCTCCACAGCGCAAAGGCGGTATGGGGCGCCAGCGTGAGGGCGCGGGTGGTGGTGGTAAATTCTGATCAATCTATCGCATGCGGCAGGGCGTAACATGGTTTCGCGAGGATTTGTGAGGTTGATGGCTTAAGTGGCAATGAGCCTGATTACCAAGAATGCTATTGCCAGCAAGCCAAATTCCTCGTATAATGCGTAGCTCTCTTGCACTGCAATATTTGTGCTCGATACAGTGGTGGCCGTAGCTCAGTTGGTAGAGTCCAGGATTGTGATTCCTGTTGTCGTGGGTTCGAACCCCATCGGTCACCCCAAAATTTCGCGAAGCAAATCAAAGCTTAGCTTCAAAAAGCCCGGTTCATTACCGGGCTTTTTTGTTTTCCCGGTTTCTATTCAAATGTCAGCGTTCGCCTGGCCTCGATACTGAAAATGTTCCGTGCATATTTTGATGGATATCAGGTTTCTAGCGATGATTTAGGGAATCTCTGATTAAGTCCCCGAGCAATGATTCAGAAACGGTAATATAAGCTTATTTTCCATTGAATCATAAATACCATGAGACAGACAACATTTGCCGAAGGTGGCTTTGAACGCTATGCCAAGAC
>NZ_JBMPPI010000025.1:0-93053 GCF_049340245.1 Undibacterium sp. TC4M20W | reverse complement strand
CAGGAAGATGAGCGTTACGACCAAATGAAATTGGGACTGTAGCCGCCTTTAGGCGGATCAAGGGTTACCAGCGCCTTTGAGGCGCCCCAGCAATAAACCTCCGGCTTTGCCGGAGGTAATTTAATTTTCTCTGCACTAGAAAGAGGCTGATCAGCCCCCTGAAAAGATGGGTAATTTCATATTCGTTGCAGTAAATAATATTTCTCTGAAGCCGGTTATGACCATCATGCATGCTAATGCGCTGGATAGCCTGTAGTTGAATCATTGAGGCACAGTTCAATAAAGCCATTTGAGTCTGGATAGAACTTGAAGCTTATGATTAAATTTCCCATCAAACGAGTTTATGCAATCCACGCAGCTGCGCGGTGAGCAAAAAAATAGTCTTCGCAAAAAATGCCATGAACGAAGAAACTGAAAAACTGCCAGAAGTATTTGAAACATTGATCACCGATGTCAATAGAATAAAATACTTGTTGAGGGAATATCTGACACAACCGTCAAAATACTTGCGGGCAAGAGATGAGAATTTTGCGCAGTTATACTTCGATCCAGGAGGATATGTGTGGGGTGTGGTGATTCCAGAATCAGAGCCAGCAATATTACGCCTTCCTTATCTGAAACGATGTAACAGCTTCCTCGTGGGCGATGATAATCTCGAAGTCAAACAGCCTGTTATTTAAATTTTTATCTCAAATGTACAAACTATTTGAACTTGATGATGTTTTCGAGATTAAAGGAAAAGGTCTGGCCCTGGCAGGTATTGCTGGCGACAAAGAACTGGCTCTCCCGGTAAAAGCCAGCGTCATTTTTGCAAAAAAACAGAATTCAGATTTTCTTCCGCTTACGCTTCTCGATGCAGAATATATGCGTAATTGCTGGTCGCCACATAAACCTAAAAATATGATCCTGCTTGTTGCGATTGATGAAGTTACACGTGACTTGGAAAGAGGCGTTGAGATTTGGTGTAACTAAAGTCAATATAGGGATTATCTTCGCATTCTCATTTTTTCTTTCAGAGCCGGGCAGGCAGATCGTAGGGATCGATTTTATCCGCCCTGGGCTAGGGTCGCTAATTTTTAAAAAATAATATCCTCAAGGATGAGCAGTGCCAACACGCGTGAAGACTGTTGTAATAATCGTTTCATTAGGGCGTTTTTGGCCTGGCTTGGCTGGACCCCGATAGCGTTCCATTTCGGCTCTATCGTGGGCGACGATAAATTCCAGGCGGTTTTCACTTACTTTTATTCGCTTAACAGACAGCATTCCTACTTGTATAGCGACGTTGGATTCAAGAACTTTTTGTTCTATGTGTTCGCCATCTACCCAGCGATAAGTGCCTGATGACTTTACCTTTGATCCATTAAGTACCCAGGTATTGTCTGCAAAGAATTCACCTGTGGCTTTTATGGCAGTACTTTCTGCCGGTGCCTTTTTTTGAGGTATGACGCGACCATCATCAGTTTGAATTTGGTAGCTGTGCACCCATTTTCCTACCAGTAATTGCTCCTGAGATGTCTTGGCAAATACTACAGCCGGATAGAAATTGCCGAGGAAAATAATGCTGGCGATGGCTGCAAATCGTTTAAATATGAGCATGGTAAATTTTAAGATATTGTTTTCGATTTAAATTGCTTTGCAAACTGTATCAAATAAACGCTCTTACATCTACCATAATGGAATTGTAGTGAGGGCAGGCGAATTTCAATTGCGGACAAAGGGCGTCCGCACCACTAAATCATTACATCGCTGGAAAATGACAGGCCTGTTGTGGCGCAAGCAGACTCCAATGAATTAACTGCAGGGCCACTATCTACGTTCACCTAATTTTGTGGGCGTCAAATCATGGGTCATATCATTGCACTCAAAGCACCTGACCTCTCAGGTGCGCATATCGCTATTCAAAACTTATTGACTGCTAATAGCATTTACTCACACATACGCATGTATATCAAACTCATCAATCTGATCAGGATTCATGAACTGCCTGCCGTATTCCAGATATGCCCCTGATTTCAAAAATAATCCAAACAATTCTGCATCGATATGCTGGTCCTTTTTCATGAAGCTCATAATCTTGATCGCTTCTGACAGGGTCTTGCCTTTTTTGTAGGGACGGTCGGCGGCGGTCAGGGCTTCGAAGATATCGGCTATCGCCATCATGCGGGCGGGGATGCTCATGTCTGCGGCCATCAGGCATTTGGGGTAGCCTGTGCCATCCATTTTTTCATGATGTCCGCCGGCGATCTCTGGCACTCTGGCGAGGTGGCGCGGGAAGGGGAGTTTTTCCAGCATCATGATGGTTTGTATCATGTGCTCATTGATTTTGTAGCGTTCTTCTTCCGACAGGGTGCCACGTGCTACCGAGAGGTTATACACTTCGCCACGGTTGTACAGGTGTTCTGGTACCTTGACCTTGAAACCCCATGGATTGTCGGCTGCGATGGTGTCGCGGGCTGATCTCGCGAAAATGTGTTCGACCTTGTCGCTCAGCAGTTGTTCTTGCACGGGCAGTGTGGGTTCGGCTGTGCGGTTCTTGCGTTCTTTTTCGTCGTGTGAAATGCCGATGCGGTCAGACAGGGTTCTTAGCCAGTGGCGGCCAGCGATATCTTGTATGCGGGCGATTTTGTCGGGGGCCATGAATTCTCCACCCTCATTGCATTCGGCGATGAAGGCGAAATCGCTATCCAGTTGTGCGATAGTGTCGTCGAGTTTTTTCTTGAGTTCTGCGGCATCATTGCCGGCACTGTCTTTAGCTACAGCTTGCCAGTAATCGATTTGCGCATCACGTTTCAAGACTTCAAAGCGCATGCGTATTTCATGGATGCGGTCGTACAGGGTTTCAAGCTTGGTGGCTTTGTCGACGATGTATTCTGGCGTGGTGACTTTACCGCAGTCATGCAACCAGGCGGCGATATGCAGTTCTTCCCATTCTTCATCACTGAGCTTGAAGCTGGCAAACGGGCCTTCGGTTTCCTTGCAGGCAGCTTGGGCTATTAATTTTGTGAGTAAGGGCACACGCTGGCAGTGGCCGCCGGTATAGGGGCTTTTGGCATCGATGGCGCTGGCGATCAGTTGTATGAAGGCTTCGAGCAGCGCTTTTTGTTCTTGTATCAGGCGCTGGTTTTCTATGGCAATGGCAGCTGCACCAGAGACGGCTTCTGCCATGGCTTGCCTGCCGGGGTCTATATTGGCATCGTCGATGACGAGGGCGATTGCGCCGACCAGGGTGTTGTTTCTATCCTTCAGGGGGATGGCAATCAGGGTGGTGGTGTGATCGGTGGCGGGCAGGCTGCTGAAATAGAGGGCCAGGTCTGTTGCCTGCAACTGGCAGATGCTGCTGCGGGATTTGCAGGCCAGGATGACGGGGTGGCTTTCATCTGTCATGCTGATGCTGTGTGTTTCACTTTCCAGCACCTGATGATCGACATACGCTTGCACCACGCGCATGCTGTTTTCTTGCGGCTGATAGAGGTAGAGTATGCCGGATTTTGCCTCAGTGATTTCCGACATTTCTTTTAACACGCGCGCGAGGAGTTTGTCGAAATTGGTTTCTGATGCGAGGCTGCTGGCGATGTCGAGGAAGGAGCGTATTGTCGATTTCATGCCGCGCATGGAATTGCTGAGATCGGCAATTTCCTTGATGCGTGACTGTATATTGATGGGGCTTTTGAAATCGAAGCGGGCTATCTTGCTCGCTTCGTCATTCAGTTGTTTCAAGGGGCGGGATGCCAGTCTGGAAAAATAGATTGTAATACCCACACTGGCCGCCAGCATGACCAGGAAAAGGATGCTGGTTTGCGTGCGCATCTTGATGATGTCGGCCAGCAATTCTTCATGCGGGCTGGCGATGAGTATGCGCAAATCCTGGCCACCAGGGACTTGTATTTTCCCTTGGTAAGTCGCCCATGTTTTTCCTATGACGTCGAGGGCCTGGCTACTGTCTTTGTTGCCATCGAGTTCACGTATCCTGTTGAGTACTGGGGCATTTTGTTCAGCCAGGGTAGGCATGCCTTGCGTGCCATCGAGCTTGGTGACAATCTGCGGCTTATAGGCTGGCTGCTTGCCGTTTTGCCACGCCAGTAATTGGCCCTTGCTGTCTATCAGGGCTATCCTGGTGGATGGCGTGACATTACTGTTCCTGATGGTTTCATGGATAGTGGGCATTTCTATGTCTATGCCCACCACGGCATCGGTACCAACTATTTTTTGTGCATAGGTAACGCCTATCTGGCCGGTCGTGAAAAAATAATAGGGTTCGCTGACATGGGCCTGCTCAGGGTTTTTCATTGCAGTTTCATACCAGCCACGCTGGCGCGGATCATAATTGCGCAAAGGAATTTGCTGGCGGCTGATTTCATTGAGCCTGTCATCGAGATAGACGACATGCTCGGCCAGTTTTCCTGCATCCATGCTGGTGCTTTGCACTATCCAGGCAGTTTTCTCTGGCGCTTTGAATACTTCCTTGCCACCATTTGATTTGGCGTATTGGCGCAGCAAGAAAAATTCGCCATTGGCAAATCCTACATAAGCGGATGTCGCCGATTTGACACTGATGATGGCCTTGGCCAGGTAGTTGACATGGGCCAGGCGTTCATTGAGGTTTTTGCCCGATATGGGATGTGACTGCGCCAGCATCTCTGCCTGGTTTTTTACCGGTTCATAAATGTCTTTGACATTGCTGGCGACTTCGTTGCCTATCAGGGCATAGCTGCTATTGGCTTGTGCCAGTATGATCGTGCTCATGCGGCTGAATTGCACGGTACCCATAGCGATACCGAAAACGAGAATCAGCGCAGTAAAGAAATACGAGATGTAGATATAGAACTGCACATTCCTGGTCGCACGCATTGCCTGTTCCGCCTGTAATGGTGGGTGAAGCGGTGGGAGAAGTGATGCTTATCGTAAGGCAGCAAATTACAGCAAATCAGACAACCATAAAATAAGGATAAGACAAATAAGCCGCTTCAGTGAGCATATCTAAAAAGCAAGAATTATGGTAGTGATTTATTCATCAATACATGAAACTTTTTAGCATGTAGTTCCGGTAGACAATTGCCGTGGGGCGAGATGTAGTGAAGATGGATTACATGATGGATTACTTCGGGGCATTTCAGGAAATCGGCAAATCCACATAAAATCTGGTGGCTTGTCCTGGTGTGGATTCAAAGCCTATGGTCCCGCCCATTCTTTCTACCAGTTCACGGGTGATGGCAAGGCCCAGGCCGGTGCCACCGTTTTGTCTGGTGTCGGAAGAGTCTGCCTGCGCAAATTTCTGGAATATTCTGTCGCGGAATTCATGCGGTATGCCTATGCCGTGATCGATGACGCTGATACGTAGCTCAGGCAAGAGAGGCAGTTTGTTCACACGTTTTTCTGCTTCGATATTGACGACCTCATTTTCTGGTGAATACTTGATGGCATTCGACAGCAGATTGGACAAGACCTGCATGAAGCGTTGGGTATCAACCGTGATGCTGATATCGGGCAGTTGTTTTGCCAGACGCAGGCTGACACCGCGTTCGCTGCCAAAAGTCTGGTTGGCATCGACTGCCTGTTGCAGCAAGTCACGGATTGCGATGGTTTCAGGTCTGAACACCATCTTGCCTGCGGTGAGTTTTTCCATATCCAGCAAGTCATTAATAAGGAAGGTCAGGCGCTGGCAATTTTTATTGGCCACATCGATCATCTGTTTCATGCGGTCAGAGTAGCTACCAAACACACCGCCAGAAATCAGGCCTAGTGCGCCTGAGATTGAGGTCAGTGGTGTACGCAACTCATGGCTGACCGTGGAGATGAATTCATTCTTGATGGTCTCGGTACGTTTGCGTTCGGTAATATCACGCATCAGGGCAATGAACAGGGGTTGCCCCAGGCGCGTGACTGTGGATACTGACAAATCCAGTGGAAACAGGCTGCCATCCTGACGACGCGCTTCCACTTCACGCCCTATGCCTATGATGCTTTGTATGCCAGCTTCTGGCACAGGCCCGGTATCACTGTCCTGCACCGGATAGGGGATGATATGACGTATGCTGCGACCCAGTAATTCGTCGGCTGCATAATCAAAGATATGCGCTGCGGCATTATTGACACTGAGGATGATTTGCTGGTCGTCAAAAGTGATGATGCCATCAAGCACATTGTCGAGCACGGCACTGGTATGGGCGGCCTGGTCACGCAAGTCTTCTGCCGCGGCCCTTCTCTCGCTGATGTCCTGGAAGGTACCATACACGCGCACGCATGCGCCGTCTTCAAATTGCGGGAAGCCTATGACATGTACCCATCTGTCATTACCCCTGGCGGTGCGTATGCAGAATTCGCAATCAAATGAGATGTTTTCTCGTATGGCACGGGCAAATAGCGCGCGGATTTCTTGCTGGCTTTGTACACCTTTGTAGAAGGCAATTGCATTATCAACGCCACATACAAAGTCATCATCCACTTCATGTATCTGCCGGGTGACCTTGCTCCATTCCAGCTTGCGGGCTTTGACTTCAAAGTCCCAGGTACCTATGCGGGCAGCAGTATTGGATTTTTCCAGCAATTCATAGGCGTGTTCGAGTTCTGCCTCAGCCTGTTTTTGCTTGGTGATGTCGGCATGGCTACCTGACATGATCAGTGGTTCACCATTGGGGCCCCAACTGACAACGCAGCCGCGGTCGTGTATCCATATCCAGTGGCCATCCTTGTGGCGCATGCGGCTCTTGAGGTCGAAGTATTCAATCTCGCCTCTGAAGTGCTGCTCTATCATGGCACTGGTCAGCTTCAGGTCGTCGGGGTGGCATAGCCTGAGCCAGGTATCGACGGTAGTGGGTTCAAGTTCGGCCAATGTGTAACCCAGCATCTCGGCCCAGCGCTCGTTATACACGGTTTCACCGGTAACGATATTGCATTCCCAGGTGCCAATATTGGTACCCTTGATGACATTGATCAACTGGCGCTCGGTTTCATACCTATGCTTTTGCGCACGTGCCGCACTGATCAACTGGCCCAGAGTGCTGAACAGGGGATTGAGGAAATCAATCACCCGCTGATCATAGGCTTCTGGCTTGTTGGCTATGCCTACCAGCGCAATCAATTGACCATCATATTGCACAGGTATGCACAAGAAACATTGCAAGGCATCGAAATGCGCGGGGAATACCTGATCGAGAGCGCCAGCGACCAGCGCATTGTCGATGACGGGTTGGCCAGACTTGAGGGCTGCACCATAGCGTGACTTCAATTGCAGACAAGCTATGTCCCTGGCTGCGGTATCCAGGCTGGTGCTGGAAATATGTGAGGTGGCAGTATTCCAGGCCAGCATCATGCTTTTCAGGGCCGGGTTGTTGACGGTATTATCTTTGACTTCGCAGATAAAACCATAGGAACTGCCTGTCAGCTTCAGGATTGCTGCGAGCAGCGATTCAAAGCCTTTTTCCTGATCGGTTTCGCGAATGAATAATGCTTGCGCCATGGCGATGGCATCACTGAGTGCGCGCTGCCTTTGCAATTGCCGGTCAAGCTCCTGTCTTTTCATGACACCGGTAATCCAGTCAGCCAGCAGACGGACAAATTCTGTTTCTACTTCTGAAAACGGAAATGACCTTGGCTCGGTATGCCAGATGCACAGTGCAGCATCATCCCTGGCATTGATATGCAGGCGCAGGCCTATCAGGCATTGTATCTGTGCTGGTATGGTGTTCCTGTAGTTGCTTTGTGCCAGGTCTGCCGCATGAATGAGTCCCTTGTGGGCATCTTCTGGCAATATGCACAGTGGTGCTGAATGTGCAGCCGCCATTTCTGGATGCAGCGAATCCCCGGACTGGCAGACCAGGCTGGCTTTGCCGCCGACCTGCACGCGGCTGATCTGGCCACAGCTCATGCCCAGGTAGTCGCAGGCCATGGCAAGGGTTTGTTGCAGGGCTGCTTCAGGATTCTGGTGTGACAGGGCAGTGATGGCAGTCAGCGATAGCAAGGCATGCAATTGCCTTTGCTGTTCCTCGCGTGCAAATTCACTCTCTACACAATCCGCCAGGTCACGCAGGGCAGCCAGGTCTTCTGCACTGAGTATGCGCGGTTTGGTGTCGATGATGCACAGGGTACCCAGGCTCTGGCCATTACGTGCACGCAAGGGCGCACCAGCATAAAAGCGGATATTAGGGGCATTGCTGACCAGAGGATTGTCGCTGAAACGCGCATCCTGGCTGGCATCAGCGACATACAGAATATCAGGCTTGAGTATCGCATGGCCGCAGAAAGAAATATCTCTCGCCGTTTCGCCGACATCCAGGCCCTGTTTTGATTTGAACCATTGACGCTCGCTATCGATGAGAGAAACCAGGGCAATCGGTGTCTTGAACAAATGGCTCGCCAGCCGCGTCAGCCGGTCAAAACGCTCTTCTGGTGGTGTGTCGAGTATGGCGCAGGCTTGCAAGGTTTGCAGGCGCAATATCTCATCGACAGGAAAATCAGGTGCTTGCATAGTGCATCAATCGGCAGCGTGACTTGCCAGAGCATCCAGCCATTTTTGCAAGCCTTCGCCATACAGAGGTTTGCTGGCAAAATAGCCTTGCATGGAATCACAACCAAGCTGGCGCAGGCATTCCCGTTCGGCTGCAGTTTCTATGCCTTCAGCAATCACGCTGAGGCCCAGGCCATGGCCCATTTCTATAATCGCCTTGACCAGGCCCTGGGTCGCTGGCAGTTGATCTATGTCGATGACAAAGCTGCGGTCTATCTTGAGCTCACTGACAGGCAGGCGTTGCAGGTAAGACAGGGAAGAATAACCAGTACCAAAATCATCAATGGATAAATCCAGACCGATGGCGCGCAGGCGGTTCAGCAACTCTATCGTACTGCCGGGGTCTTCCATGATGCCGCTCTCGGTAATTTCCAGTTTCAGCAATTTTGGGTTGAGCTCATACTGGCGCAACAGTGCGGCAATCTGGTCTGGAAAGCTGGTGTCGCGCAAATCATGAGTGCTGACATTGACGGCAATGGTCTGGCCAGGATATTTGTCTTGCCAGTTTTTGAGCGTGACGATGGCCTGTTCCAGCATCCACATGGTAAGCATGCTGATATAGCCGGTACGCTCGGCAAACGGAACAAATTCTGCTGGCGAAATAAAACCACGTACAGGATGTTGCCAGCGCACCAGTGCTTCAAAACCATAAGCTTTGCCAGATTGCAGATACAGCTTGGGTTGCAACCACATTTGCAATTCAGAGCCCCTGACGGCAGAGCGCAAATCAGACAAGAGGCTCAGGTGAGTCAGGCGTGAAGCTTCCTGCGCATCAGTATACCAGGCAGATGAATTGGCGCTGCGTTTGGCGGCATACAGGGCGACCTCGGCATTGCGTATCAGCGTCATCAAGGGCAATGGTGCGGCTGCGGTGATGGCAAAGCCATATACCAAACTCACATCGACAGAATGCTGGCCGCATCTGACCGGCTCATCCATGGCTGCATCTATGCGCTGATGCAGGTCTTCTAGCGCGGCTTTGGAAACATCATGGCAGAGTATCGCAAATGCACCGCCCGCCAGTCTGGCCAGCCAGGGTGTTTGACTTGCAGTGTTCTTGCTGATGACGGTTTTAAGCCGCAAGGCCACATCTGATATGACAGTGTCGCCAGTATCAAAACCTAGGGTTTCATTGATGACTTTCAGGCGCGCCAGATCCATCAGAATAAATCCCTGGTGTGGCAAGCCCTGACCCTCATGGGTTTTGAGCAACAGGGTGCGGTTGGGCAGGCCAGTCAGGCTGTCGTAGTAAGCCAGGCGTTCGACAGTTTGTTCGCGTATGCTTATGGCCTCTGCCATGGTATTGAGGGCTTCGCCCACGCGTGCGACTTCTTCTGTCTTGCTGGGAATAAAACGGGTCTGGTAATCACCTTTGGCAATTTGCAGGGCGCTGGTTTCCAGCCTTGCCAATGGCCTGACTACGCTGCGGGTTGTCAGCCAGGCCAGCAATGCTGCGAGAATGACACCAAAGACAGACAGCATGGCGACCATGGTGCCGGTCTTTTCCAGTTCCATTTGCGCTTCTGCCTGATGGGCCTGGATTAATTCCTGCTCCCGCTTGAGAAAAATTTTGGACTGTTCGAGCAAGGCATCCAGTGCCGGTTTGACGCGCGTACTAAAGCTGGTTTTGGCGGCATCCTGCCCTTCATCTTCGAGTTGATTGACAGTATCAAGATAATGCTGCTGATAAATTGCGCGCTTTTGCTTGAGCAGTTTGAGGCTGTTTAATTGCTCGTCGTCACTGAGGCTGGCTTCAAGATCGCTGATGAGCTGGTCTATGCGGCGATTTTTTTCATCGACGATAGTGTATTCAGGTACCCGTTGTTCATAAGGAACTGTCAGGAATTGCAATAAGGCTCTGCCGACGTTTTCTGTCGCCACACTGAGTTCTTGCACATACAGGAGACTTTGCACCTCTTTGCGGGCAAATTGCTCATTGCGCGCAGTCATGTTGCGGATTTGTGAAATTGGCAACAGCAAGACGATGCTGAACAGTATTAGCAGCAAAGCATAGCTCAATGCCAGCCGCATGCCTACACGGCGCAAGCGCAGGAGCTGGATCAGGCGATGAAAGCTGTTCGACATAAATATGGCCGCAATATAGTCTTGAGTCTTAGTCTGGTAAAAAGTTGCCGGCACACAAGCGCATGCTACTACAGGCTTATGTTAATGCACTATTAACAGCGAGAGCAATACTATTGTGCAGGGATCAACGGGCGATCAGTATATACAACATCAGCACATTGGCGACGATGGACAAGACTGCCAGCATGCGCCAGGTGGCCAGCGGGTCGCGTTGTGCCAGGGGTTTGGCTTGCGGGGCGGGCAGGGGATGGGAGGCACCGCGTTCCAGTGCCAGTAAAAATTCTTCTGCAGTTTCAAAGCGCTCAGCTTCGTCACGTGCCACGGCTTTGAGCAAAACATTTTCCAGCCAGAGTGGCAAGTCGGGGCGGTAGCGCCCCGGCGACGCAGGCTCAGCAAACTTGGGGCGCTGGAAAGGTTCGATTTCGCCATAGGGATAGTGGCGTGTCAGCAAATAGTAAAGTGTGACACCGGTGGCATACAGATCCGTGGCGCGGGATGGTGCTGCGCCCTGGAACTGTTCCGGCGCTAAAAATGAAGGCGTGCCTGCCATGCTGTGGCTGGCATTGCCCTGACCATCCTGGCTGTCAAAGCCGGATTGCGCGACACCAAGGTCAAGAATGCGGATTTCGTCATCGTCCCCCAGATGGACATTGGCAGGCTTGACATCCCTGTGCAAGATGCTGCGCCTGTGCAGTGCACCGATGGCGCGTACCAGCTTGCCGCCATAAGCGACTGCTTCTGGTATGGTGAAATGCTGCCCGGCTTCCAGCCTTTGTTGCAGGGATGCACCCGCATGCCAGGTTGAGAGATAGTACAGGTAGTTTCTTTGATCGGGCGTGATCACCTGGGGAAAGAAGCGCGCTACCACGCGCTTGGCCAGCCACGCTTCATGCGCAAAGGCTGAGCGCTCCTGTGCATCATTGGCCTTGTCGGGATGCAGGGTTTTTAACACCAGTTGCCGGTGATGAGAGGTGTCGCTGACGCGGTACAGTATCGTCGTCAGCGAGGTATGCATGACTTCTTCTATCGCATAGCCGTCAAGGGTCTGGCCAGGCTTCATGCGCGGTGGCACGGGCAGGGCGTGCAGCTCGCTGATGGCATCGCGCAACTCACCTTCTGGTAAGCTGTCTATGCGGGCGATCACGGCACTGCAGTTGTCTTGCGACCCCGCTTTCAGTGCGGCTGCGCATAAAGCTTCGCAGGCAGCCTCACTGCTCAGCTTGCCTGCGCTGACCTGCTTCAAAAAATCTGTCAGGTCATATTCTGTGAGACTGGCCCAGATACCATCGCAGGCCAACAAAAAGACATCATTGACACGCAACTCACCCATGCCATGATCAATGACGAGGTGATTATCGAGGCCTATGGCGCGGGTCAGCACATGCTGCATCTCCGGTCTGTCCCAGACATGGTCCTGGGTCAGTTTTTGCAAGGCACCGTCACGCAACAGGTAACAGCGGGTGTCGCCGACATGTGCACTGTAATACATGCGCCCACGCAAGACCAGTGAGGTCATGGTGGTGGCCATGCCTGCCAGCTCACGGCGGACTGAGCCTTGCTGCTGCACCCAGCTATTCATGGCGACCAGCACCTTGTCGAGTGCTGTTGTTACCTCCCAGGTGTCAGGCGTAGCATAGTAATCGGTCAGCAGCCCACGTACTACATATTCAGCCGCTTCGCGCCCGCCTTCATTGCCAGAGACGCCATCGGCTACGGCCAACACCATGCCCTTGCAGGATAGCTCAGGTTCGCCTGGCGTGACCATGCCGACAAAGTCTTCATTACGCGGGCGTATGCCAGCGACGCTGTGATGTCCTGTGCTGACTGTCAGTGGCATGTTTGTGTATTTTGTGTATTTTGTGTATTCAGATTTTTGCAGTAGTCATGGCGGCAGAGCCCCAGGTCGTGCGCCAGCGTTTCTTGACCAATGATAAACCCAGCAAGGCGATGATGGCGAGGCTGGCGAAAATCGACAGGCCTATTTGATAACTGCCGGTGATCTGACGTGAATAACCCATGCTGGCCGCCAGATAAAAACCACCTATGCCACCTGCCATGCCCACCAGGCCAGTCATGACACCCATCTCTTTACGGAAACGCTGCGGCACCAGTTGGAATACCGCACCATTGCCCGTGCCCAGTGCCAGCATGGCAACCACGAATACACATACTGCAGCAGTCGCAGATTGCAGACCGATGGATGCAATGAACAGGAAGGCAGAAGCGATGGTGTATATGACAGACAGGGTTTTGATGCCACCTATGCGGTCAGCAATACGGCCACCCATGGGGCGCACCAGAGAACCGGCAAACACGCACGCAGCAGTGAAGTAACCGGCAGTAATTGGCGTTAAACCATATTGCGTATTGAAATAAATCGTCAGGGAAGATGCCAGGCCAGAGAAGCCGCCAAAGGTCACGCTGTAAAAGAACATGAACCACCACGCGTCTTTGTCTTTCAGCACGGCCAGGTATTCAGTCAGGGATTTGCCAGGTGCATCACCCGGCGCATCCTTGGCGAAAATCAGGTAAACCGCCAGCGCGATGAATAAGGGTATCAGCGCCAGACCAAACACATTTTGCCAGCCAAAGGCAATTGCCAGTGCTGGTGCAAACAAGGCGGCAAAGGCGGTGCCGGAATTGCCTGCACCCGCTATCCCCAAGGCAGTACCCTGGTGTTCAGGCGGATACCAGCGCGATGCCAGCGGCAATGCCACGGCAAAGGCAGAACCTGCGACACCCAGGATCACGCCGAGGAACAGCAGTTGTTCATAAGTGTGCAAATTTCCCAGCCATGCCCAGCACAAGCCTATCAGCACGACGATCTGGCCTATCAATCCTGCTTTCTTGGGTTTCAAATGATCGACCAGCACGCCCATGACGATGCGCAGCAAGGCACCAGCCAATAAGGGGGTGGCGACGACCAGGCCTTTTTGTGCTGCAGTCAGGCCCAGGTCCTTGGAAATCTGGATGGCGAGTGGCCCCAACAATACCCAGACCATAAAACTCAGGTCGAAATAAAAGAAGGATGCCAATAAGGTGGGTGTGTGCCCGGCTTTCCAGAAGGAAGTTTTTTGCATGATCGCTCCAATAGTGAACATGCATGCCACTTGCAAGGGACGTGCCATCAAAATGTGCAGGTGATTCGCGTATTCCATGATTAAAAACAAAACTTTCTGCGCAAAAACTGTGCGCGCTCTGAATTAAATGGTGCAATGCACCAGAATGGCTGAGTTTTGTATGAGTGCCGCGAGGATTTTTGGTGCATGCTTCAAGAAGTGGCATTGCTTTTGCTGCCAACCGAGGAATCCTCCGTTTTTCTTGGTGAAAACCATATTAATGCGCAGTTAAATTGGTGCAGGCTTATAAAAACAGCCTGGCTTTCCCTCTGATAAAAACGAACTGGCATTGCTCTTGCTTAGAGTCTGGGGAGACAAGCAAAGGAGCAGCCATGAAGAAACTTAAGCTAGTGATGGTAGGGAATGGTATGGCAGGTGTGCGTACCCTGGAAGAATTAATCAAGATCGCCCCCGACCTGTATGACATTACCGTATTTGGTGCAGAACCTTATGCCAATTACAACCGTATCCTGCTATCACCTGTATTGGCAGGCGAGCAAACCATCAAAGACATCATGCTCAATGATGTGGATTGGTATGAAGAAAATAATATCACCCTGCACCTGGGCAAAAAAATCGTCAAGATAGACAGGGCACGCCGTCTGGTGATCGCCGAAGACGGTACCCAGACTGAATACGACCGTCTGCTGCTGGCGACTGGCTCTACACCTTTCATGTTGCCGGTTCCCGGCAAGGATCTCAAGGGCGTGATTGCCTACCGAGACATCTACGATACCAATACCATGATAGAGGCGGCAGAAAAGCATACGCATGCTGTCGTTATCGGTGGAGGCCTGCTGGGCCTGGAAGCCGCCAATGGCTTGAAAATGCGCGGCATGAGCGTGTCTGTCGTGCATTTGCCAGGCTGGCTCATGGAACGCCAGCTTGATCCTGTTGCTGGCAAGATGCTGCAAAAATCTCTGGAAGACCGTGGCCTGAACTTCCTGCTGGAAAAAAATACCGAAGCTATCATTGGTGACGATGCTGGTCATGTGAAATCCATACGCTTTACCGACGGCCTGGAAATCCCTGCGCAATTGATCGTCATGGCAGTCGGCATACGTCCCAATACTGCGCTGGCAGAATCTGCCGGGTTGTATTGCAATCGCGGCATCATCGTCAATGACACCATGCAGACTTATGACCCGCGCATTTACTCTGTTGGCGAATGCGTCAATCATCGCGGCACAGTGTATGGCCTGGTTGCCCCTTTGTTCGAAATGGCCAAGGTCTGCGCCAATCACCTGGCCAATTTTGGCATAGGCCGGTACCAGGGTTCAGTCACATCTACCAAGCTGAAAGTGACAGGCATAGACCTGTTTTCTGCCGGTGAATTCATGGGGGGCAAAGATACTGAAGAGATTATTTTGTCTGACCCCATAGGTGGTGTTTACAAGAAGCTCGTGGTCAAGGATGACAAGCTGATTGGTGCTTGTTTATATGGCGATACCGTAGATGGCAGCTGGTATTTCAAACTGCTGCGCGAAGGCAAGAATATTTCAGAAATCCGTGACTCATTGATGTTCGGCGAATCGAATACCGGTGACGTTGGTCATGAAGGACACACCAAGGCAACTGCCATGCCGGACGAGGCCGAGGTCTGTGGCTGTAACGGCGTCTGCAAAGGCACCATCGTCAAGGCCATCAAGGAAAAAGGCCTGTTCACGCTTGACGATGTGCGCAAGCATACCAAGGCATCCGCATCCTGCGGTTCATGTACCGGGCTGGTAGAACAAATTATCATGTTCACCGCTGGTGGTGATTATTCAACGGCTTCAAAAGTCAAACCCATGTGTGCTTGTACTGATCATAGCCATCAGCAAGTGCGCGATGCGATCAAGGCCAACAAGCTATTGACGGTATCTGGCGTGCAGGAATTCATGGAATGGCGCACACCTAACGGTTGCTCCAGCTGCCGCCCGGCCATCAACTACTATTTGATTTCTACATGGCCACGTGAAGCGAAGGATGATCCGCAATCACGCTTCATCAATGAGCGTTCGCATGCGAATATCCAGAAGGACGGCACTTACTCCGTCATCCCGCGTATGTGGGGTGGTGAAACAAATGCCAGTGAATTGCGCAGGATTGCTGACGTCGTTGATAAATTCAAGATACCAACAGTCAAGGTCACCGGTGGCCAGCGCATTGACTTGCTGGGTGTGAAGAAAGAAGATTTGCGCGCCGTATGGCAAGACCTGGGCATGCCATCTGGTCTGGCTTATGCCAAGGGTCTGCGTACCGTGAAAACTTGTGTGGGCAGTGAATGGTGCCGTTTTGGTACGCAAAACTCCACCCTCATGGGGCAGCAACTGGAACGCGAGCTGGCGCGCATGTATTCGCCGCACAAGGTCAAGCTGGCTGTGTCAGGTTGCCCGCGTAATTGTGCTGAGGCAGGTATCAAGGACGTTGGTGTCATCGGCGTTGATTCTGGTTGGGAAATTTATGTCGGTGGCAATGGCGGTATCAAAACCGAAGTCGCGCAATTCCTGGTCAAGCTGAAAACCCATGAAGAAGTCATGGAATATACCGGCGCCTTCTTGCAGTTATACCGTGAAGAAGGTTGGTACCTGGAACGTACCGTACATTACCTTGCCCGTGTCGGCCTTGATTATGTGAAGAAAATCATATTGGAAGACCACGAGCGCCGCAAAGACTTGTATCAACGTTTGCTGTTTGCACTGGAAGGTGAATCTGATCCATGGCATGAACCAGAAAAAGCTCAGGTCGATACGCGTCAGTTTGAACGCTTGCCAGCATAACGCCATTTTTTGAGAGGAAAAAACATGAGTCAGGAATGGCAAGTTATTTGTCGTGTAGAAGATATCCCCGTACTGGGTGCGCGCGTGGTTGCACGTGCGGCCAAGCCGGATGTCGCCATCTTCAGGAATACAGAAAACAAGGTCTTTGCTCTGCTGGATAAATGCCCGCACAAAGGTGGTCCTTTGTCACAAGGTATAGTCTTTGGCGAAAGAGTAGCCTGCCCCTTGCATAACTGGAACATAGAATTGCCCACAGGTTGCGCGATTTCTCCGGATGAGGGCTGTACCCAGAAGTTCAGCCTGAAGGTGGATGCGGACCAGGTTTATCTGGACGCAAATGAGTTACGTACACTCGCAATAGAGGCATAGAAAAAATGCGCTGCATCACATACTATGCATAGTATGTGATGCAGCGTGCACTTAAAGGCATGTATGACTGAAACCAAATCTACCTGTTGTTATTGCGGCGTTGGTTGCGGTGTAGTGATAGAAAGCGAAGGCGGGCAGGTAACTGGCGTGCGCGGTGATACTGATCATCCCGCCAATTTTGGCCGCCTGTGCAGCAAGGGCAGCACTTTGCATCTGTCTGCAGATGCAAAAATACAGCAACAGGTCAGGGCGCTGTATCCTGAAATGCGCGATCCCGCCATGCGTGGAGAGTTGCGACTGCGCACCGACTGGGATAGCGTTATTGCCAGCATGGCAGACAAGTTCGCTGACTCCATCAAAACGCATGGCCCAGACAGTGTGGCATTTTATATTTCTGGTCAATTGCTGACTGAAGACTATTACGTCTTTAACAAACTCGCCAAAGGCTTGATAGGCACCAATAATATAGACAGCAACTCACGCCTGTGCATGTCAAGCGCGGTTGCTGGTTACAAGCAGACCCTGGGTGCGGATGCGCCGCCTGCCTGCTATGAAGACATAGACCTCGCAGAAGTCATTTTTATTGTCGGTTCCAACACGGCTTATGCACATCCGATTTTATATCGCCGCCTGGAACAGGCCAGGGAAAAAAATCCCAACCTGAAAGTGATTGTTGCTGATCCGCGCCGTACCGATACCGCGCGTGAAGCAGATTTGTTCCTGCCTATCTTGCCAGGTACCGATGTTGCCCTGTTCAACGGCATGTTGCATCTGTGCCTGTGGGAAGATTTAATCGATCTGGCGTATATCCAGGAACATACCGAGGGCTTTGCCGAACTCAAGCAAACCGTGCGTGACTACACGCCAGCAGCTGTCGCCAAGACCTGCGGCATCAAGGAAGCTGACCTGGTGCAGGCAGCACGCTGGTTTGGACAATCCAAAGCCAGCCTGTCGCTGTATTGCCAGGGGCTGAATCAATCATCTGCCGGTACTGCAAAAAATGCTGCCCTGATCAATCTGCATCTGGCTACTCATCAAATCGGCAAACCAGGTGCCGGGCCGTTCTCTTTGACTGGCCAGCCAAATGCCATGGGTGGTCGTGAAGTCGGTGGCATGGCGAACTTGATGTCGGGTCACCGTGACCTTGGCAATGCTGAACATCGCGCAGAAATTGCTGCCTACTGGGGGGTAGACGACGTGCCCGCTACACCGGGTAAAACTGCAGTAGAAATGTTTGAAGCAGTCCGGCAGGGTGAGATCAGGATCATCTGGATAGTCTGTACCAATCCCGCGCAATCCATGCCAGAGCAAAACCTGATACGCGAAGCCCTGCAAAAAGCCGAGCTGGTGATCGTGCAGGAAGCATACACCAGCACGGCCACCGTGCCGTATGCCGACATACTTTTACCCGCCAGCACCTGGGCCGAGAAGACGGGTACCGTCACCAATTCAGAACGCCGCATATCCCGCGTGCGCGCCGTCATACCCGCACCTGGTGAAGCAAAACACGATTGGCAAATCGCCAGCCAGTTTGCGCAAGCACTTGCCCCCTTGCTGGGCAAGTCACCAGCAAACTTCAAGTACGACAGCGACGAACAAGTCTGGAACGAGCACCGCGACAGTACTCGTGGCCGTGACCTTGATATCACCGGCTTGTCATACGCCATACTGGAACAGCAGGGGCCACAGCAATGGCCTTATCCGGCTGGTGCCAGCACTGGCAAACAGCGTTTGTATGAAGACGGTATCTTCCCTACAGCCAATGGCCGCGCACGTTTCGTCAATACTGTGTACCAACCTGTCAAGGATGCAGTTGATGCCCGCTACCCATTCTCATTGAATACTGGTCGCCTGCGCGATCAATGGCATGGCATGAGCCGTACCGGCACTGTGGCACAGTTGTTTGCCCACGTGGCAGAGCCTGGCCTTTGCATGGAGGCGACTGATATGCAAAGACGCTTCTTGAAATCAGGTGATCTGGTGCATGTCAGCAGCCGTCGCGGTACTGTCATTTTGCCGGTAGTTGAAAGTGATGAGCAGCGTGCGGGCCAGGTTTTCATCGCCATGCACTGGGGGGAGGAATATGTCTCGGGCCGTGGCCATGCACAAAATGCCAGCTATGGTGTGAATGCCCTGACTTCACCGGCAATCGACCCCAGCTCTAAACAACCTGAACTGAAAGCTGCTGCCGTCAAGATTTTGAAAGCAGAATTGCCCTGGCGCTTCGTTGTATTCGCGTGGCTGGATAGCGAAGAAGCCTATAGCGTACAAGCTGCCTTGCGTCCTTATATGCGCGAGTTTGCCTATGCATCCTGCACACCATTTGGTCGCGACAAGGTGGGTGTGATCTTCCGTGCTGCGAATGAAGAAGCGGTGGCAACTGAAGTCCTGGAAAAAATCGAGCACATTTTTGGCATAGTGGGCGCGGATGTCTTGCGCTATGACGACAAGCGCCGCAGTGTTTCGCGCCATATTCTGGTAAAAGAAGGTGGTCTGGCTGCTGTGGCGCTGGCGGGAGATGTGTCTGCCGAGAGTTGGCTCAAGGACTTCCTGCAGGCGCAGGAACCAGTCGCCAGACTCGGGCGACTCCTGCTGATGCCGAGCACGACGGCACCACAGGGTTTTGCAGCACGTGGCAAAGTAGTGTGCAGTTGCCTGAATGTGACGGATACTGAAATCAAGAAGACACTTGCAGGCATGGATGGTTTGCCTGCCGATATCCTGACTGGTTTACAAAGCAAACTCAAATGCGGCACGAATTGTGGCTCTTGTGTGCCGGAACTCAAGAAGATGATCAGTTTTAATATGCAGGAAAAAGTCGCATAAAAAACATGAATATAGAAAGAGTCGATCCAGCTTCAAAAGCCGCAGGCAGATTGATTGCCATGTCTGACGCTTATATGGCTGCATTGTATCCAGCCGAGAGTAATCACATGCTCAGCGTGGACGCATTGCTGCAAGATAATGTGATTCTTCTAGGTTGTTACATGGACGGGCAATTGGCCGCCTGTGGCGCTGTCACTATCCTGTTTGATGACGATGAGCAGTTAAGCTACGGTGAAATCAAGCGCGTGTTTGTGCCTGATGAATTTCGAGGAAGAGGTTTGTCCAAGCACATCATGCGTGCACTGGAAGACCATTTGCTGGATCAGGATATACATGTAGTCCGATTGGAAACCGGTATCAGGCAGCCCGAGGCGCTGGGCCTGTATTTTCGCCTCGGCTATGCCGAACGGGCTGCTTTTGGTGAATATGAAGAAGACCCTTTGAGCGTCTTCATGGAAAAGATTTTATCTGCCTGAATTCTCAGACCCTCAGACCTTCAGGCAGTTTGCCTGCGCAAACTGAGCAACATCGTCCCGAAGGTAATGAAGGCCGCACCGACCACGCGGTTAATCCATTTCACAAAACGCGGCTTGACCAGTACATGCATGGCACGTGCGGCCAGTTGTGCATACATCAAATGAGTCAGGTAAGACAGGCCCATGAAGATTGCCATCAATGCAAAAAACTGCGGCGCCAAAGCTTCACCCGGTGTAATGAAATGCGGGAACAGCGCTGTAAAAAACATCAGAGCTTTTGGGTTGGTAGCTGCTGTCAAAAAAGCTTCTGAAAATAATTTGCGCGGACGAGGCCTGCTATCAGCCTGACCGTTCTGCGCATCATGCGTCAATGCGCTGCTTTTTCCAAATAATTGCTTGGCACCGATATAGAACAGGTAAAGCGCACCTATGATCTTGACGGCGGCAAACAGCATGGCTGACGAATTCAGCAAGGCGCCCAGGCCTAGAAATGCGGTAGTAGAAAGGCAAAAGATGCCGCATACATTGCCAAAGGCTGACCACATGACCGCACGTGTGCCATAACTCGCACCGTTCTTTAAAGACAGCAAGGTGGCTGGGCCAGGGCTGAGTATCGCGAGGCTGGCGATGGCAGTGAAGGCAAGCAGGGTTTGGGTTTGCATGGCTGGTTTCCTGTTTAGTGTAAAAGATTTATCGCCTTATGGCATCCGGGCACCAACGGCCTGGCGCACAGGAATGCCTTCAGGGTCGAAGTCGTCAAGGCAATAGACGTTGATACCAAAATTATCTGGCGTCACGCGTTTGCGGTGAAAAGGATAAATGCCGCAAGTCTTGCAAAAATAATGATGGGCTGTATTGCTGTGGAACTGATATTCACTCAATGATTCTGCACCCGCCAGCAGCTTGAATTTGCTTTCATGTACCTTGACCATCAAGGCATTTTTGCGGCTGCATATTGAACAGTCGCACATCGTCAGCTCAGGAAAATCCGTCTCTATTTCAAAGTGCACCGCACCACAGTGGCAACTTCCCTGATATTTTTGCATGGGGCGGGAACCGGATATTTGCATTTTTTCTACTCCTGAATCTACTGTAAGTTCATCTTAGAGCATGGCAGGCAATGTGTACCGGTACAATTTCCTGCAAGATACTGTGCTGCCACGGTCTTTTTACCATGCCAATTTTATGAGGCATTTGATTAGTCAAGGCGTGAGCAATTATTCAAGCTTGCTGCAAAGCCTTGTCCGCCTGTTTCAGATGTGTCCAAATGTAAGCCATACCTTGGTATCGTTGTAATGATTTGGCAATAGACTTATCATGCCGGGTCTGCGCTGTTTGTCTGTACTGTGGCACTATTTCTCTGTTTATTTTTTAACCATCTCATGCAAGCAATTCTACATACTATGACCGCACATCGATTTCTCAGTACTGGCGGTCAATAAACATGTGGAATTCTATTTTTGCAAGACCTGCAGTGTCAGGTACTTCACGGATCGCGGTTTGTATTGCGTTGGCGTGCTTGAATCCAGATGTCGTTTTCGCCAATGATTTACCTCCTGTACAAACGATAGCCAGAGATGTGCTGGTCAGGGAGTTTCAGTTCAGTGGCAATGCCGTTATCAGCAGTACAGAATTGCAAGCAATGTCGGCAGCTTATCTCGGCAAGCGCACCACTTATGCTGATCTGGAAGAATTGCGCACCCGTATTTCACGCCTGTATGCAGAACGTGGTTACCTCAATTCTGGTGCCGTTCTGATCGTGGCAGAGGGTAGCGAACCTTTTCCATCAGGCATAGTCAGCATACGCTTGATAGAAGGGCGCATTTCGGAAGTGCGGGTAAAGGGGGAAGAACGACTGCGGCCTGCGTATTTGCAGCAGCGCCTGCTCAGGGATGACGAAGTATTCAATATGCCAGTCTTGCAGCAGCGTTTCCAGCTCTTGCTGACTGACCCTTTGTTTGAAAAAATCAATAGCCGCATCATCCCCGGTGATAAACCGGGTACTGCCATACTGGACATTGATGTTGTGCTCGCCAAAGCCTATGGCCTGAATCTCTATGCCAATAACTACCGTGCGCCCTCAATAGGATCAGAAGTTTTGGGCATGTCAGGCTGGGTGCGCAATCTGAGTGGTTATGGCGATTATCTGGAAGCCAGTGTTGCCCATAGCGAAGGGGCAGACCCTGTACATCTGGGCTGGACCATGCCAGTGAACAGCCGTGGTACTGCATTCAAGCTTGGTCTTGATAAAGGCAGCTCTTCTGTTGTTGGTGAATCCATGGCAGCGATCGATATCAAGAGCCGGAGCTCGGGTTATGAAATTGGTATGAGCCAGGCTTTATCGAATAGCCTGCAAAGAAAAATCGAACTCGGCTTCAGCTATAGCCAGCGCGATAGCCAGACCAGTTTATTGGGCGAAGCGTTTTCCTTCACACCTGGTGAGCCTGACGGTTATTCAAAAACCAAAGTAGTACGCTTTTCCCAGGAGTGGACAGAACGCTGGGAAACCCAGGCCCTGGCCTTGCGCAGTGTGTTTGCTTTTGGCCGCAATAACATAGACAGTAGTGATGCCAGCGTGCAGGTACCAAATCAGCATTACCGTATCTGGACAGGGCAACTGCAGTATGTCAAAAACCTCGGCAAAGCCGGTGATCAAATAATTTTGCGCGCTTCTGTCCAGCAAACGCCAGACCGCTTGTTGCCTATGGAAAGATTCTCGCTGGGTGGCGTTGCTACCGTTCGCGGTTACAGAGAAAACGCTGTAGTACGAGACCGTGCGTGGTTGCTGAATGCAGAATACCATTACCCCTTGCCAGTCTGGCTGGAAGCCGGGCACAAATTCAAGCTTATTGCCTTTACTGATCTGGCAACAGCCAGCAACCAGGGCGAGGCTGCACAAAGACTAGCCTCGATAGGTGTGGGCATGAACTGGCAATGGCAAAACTGGGCAGCCGACTTGTTCATGGCCAGGAAGCTCATCACTCTGCCGGGGCAGAGCAGTGGCAACTTGCAAGACCATGGCGTGCATGCCCAATTGTCTTACCATTTATTTTGAGAGTGCGGCATATGCGTAAGAAATTTGCCTCACCAGCCAGATGTATGTTGATTGCCAGTGTACTGGTAATGTCGGTTCACTTGCTCGCATCTGCAAACGATGCCGCGCAGGATCAGGGCGTGCGTGAATGTGCCAGCGGCAGTTATACCCAGGCATTGTCTGTCTTGCAAACTGCTTATGCCAGGGCTGATCAGACTGCAGATAAAGTCAAGGCAGCATCTGCTCTGGCGCAGACTTATATACAGACGCACCAGGCAGCCAAGGCAGAACCCTACCTGGTATTTGCCTTTGATCACGCCAGCAATAAACTGGACAAGGCTGGCTATGCGATTGATGTTGGCAACTGGCAGCAGCAACAGGGGCATGCAGAGCAGGCGCGTTACTACTACGATACGGCGCTGCAATTGGCTCCATCGGATGCCGCAATCGCAATCAGCGTCGGACTGAAAAGGCAAAAACTGGAGTTAAAAAATCTGACTCCGGCAGCCAAGTTGAAAAACCTGCAGGCATTGTGGCAGCGACTGATACAAGCAGGAGAACAGCCACAAGCTGCTCGCTATAGCCTGAATCTTGGCGTGCAAGCCAGGGCTTTGGGGGCGGAAGGGCAAAGCCTGGCTTTCCAGGCATTCGATCACGCACGCAAAGTCGCGACAAAACTGGGCCAGGCCAGATTACAACTTGAGACGCTGGACCAGCTCGCCCAGCTCTATGAAGATGCACATCGTTACGATGATGCCCTGGCCTTGACTGACCAGGCATTATTGGCTTCACAGGGCCAGGAAGCGCATGACTTGCTCATCAATGTCGAATGGCGTCATGGCCGTATCTTGCGGGCGCAAGCAAAAAATACTGAGGCAATCGCCGCCTATCAAAGAGCTCTCGAGCACATAGAGGCGATACGTACTGACATACCGGTCGAATATCAGGATGGTCGTTCTTCGTTCCGTGAAACCCTGGAGCCTGTGTATCTGGGGCTGGCGGATTTATTATTGCAGACATCCGCTCCGTTGGATGCAAGACTCAAGAACGCGCAATTGCGTCGCGCCCGCGATGTGCTGGAATTGCTCAAGCAAACCGAATTGCAAGATTATCTGGGTGACCGCTGCGCTGTTGATACCGCCAGGGCCAATCGTAAGAATAATAAGAATAATGTGATTGCTGATGATACAGCGATACTTTATCCCATCATCTTGCCCGACAGGCTGGAGCTTTTGCTGGAAACAAGCAAGGGTATGTACAGCCATAGCATAACTATGTCTGCCGCAAAAATGCGTGCAGATGTACTGGATTTTGGCAATATCCTGAAAGACAATCTCTCATTCAAGTCTCAGGCAAAGCGTTTGTACCAGGCCTTGCTGGCACCAGTGGATGTTGAACTCGCACAACAAGGTATACGCACGCTCGTCATTGTTCCTGATGGTGTATTGCGTTTATTACCTTTTGCAGCCCTGCATGATGGCCAGCAATTTGCCATAGAAAAATATGCGATCGCAGTAGTACCAGCTTTGAGTCTGACCAATACCAGTGCGCGCCCCCATATTGATACAGCATACAAAACGCTGCTGGCAGGCATGAGCGAACCTGGGGCTGTGGTTGATAAATTACCCGGTGCAATGGTAGAGCAACTGCTGGCAGCTAATCCACAAACGACTGCAAATGGCAGGCAAGTTGCCAGAGCCGTGCTGACGCGCAGCCTGCGTAACATCCCCAGGACAAGCGACAATCCGGTCATGAGCAAACCAGCGCAGCATCAGCAATTGCAGCAAATGCTGGCGCTGGCTGGCGTTGATGAAGAAATCCGTACACTGGAAAAACTGACCAGCAGCCAGACTTTGTTGAATGCGAAATTTACCGTCGCTGCATTCAGTCAAAAAGTCAAAACAGGTGATTACCAGATTGTTCACATTGCTTCGCACGGTGTGTTTGGTGGCACTGCCGACAGCACCTTTGTCATGGCGCATGATGACTTGATTACCATGGATAATCTACAAGGGTTTTTACGTGCAGGCAGTATGAAAAATCAGGAGCTGGAATTATTGACATTGTCGGCCTGTGAAACAGCTGAGGGTGATGACAGGGCACCACTGGGCCTGAGTGGTGCGGCTCTCAAAGCCAGGGCCAGGAGTGCCTTGGGTTCATTGTGGCCAGTATCAGATGATGCGGCAACTTTGCTGATGGGGCAGTTTTACCGCCGCTTGGCAGAACCTGCCACTAGCAAGGCGCAGGCTTTGCAAAAGGCACAATTGGAATTGATGAAGAATAATCAGTTCAGTCATCCATTTTATTGGGCACCATTCATCATGGTCGGGAGCTGGTTATGAAGACTAAGCGATTACATACGATGGGCTTGCTCAGAGTAAGCCTTCTCAGAGTAAGCCTGTCCTTGGCTTTTGGGAGTGTGTCTGCATTTGCTTACGCCGGTGCTACGACTGACGGCACAGTTGGTGCCGTACAAAACCTCAGTGGCAATTTTGTCGTGCCACAAAGCCTGGGGTCGACCAAGGGCGGCAATTTATTTCACAGCTTTAAAAATTTCAGTATAGAAAATGGCGAGTCTGCCACTTTCACTACGACGACGGCTTTGCAAAATGTAATAGCCCGTGTCACTGGCGGTGCAGCCTCGAATATCAATGGTTTGTTGAAACTCAGTGCATCTGCGGGTAACCAGCCGCATTTTTATTTCATCAATCCTGCTGGTGTGATTATTGGTGCAGGTGCTGCCATCGATGTACCCGCAGGTTTGCATATCAGTACAGCAGATTATGTGAAATTTGCAGATGGAAATTTTTATGTCGATACGGCAAAAGCCAGCACCCTGTCTGCTGCCGCGCCTGAGGCTTTTGGATTTTTGGGTAATAATTCTGCCACTCTCGAATTCAGGAATGGCGCGGCAGTCAATGTCCGTCCGCAACAAGCGCTGACCCTGGCCGCTGGCGATATCACAGTCAATGACGCCAGCTTGCTTGCACCCGGCGCGGCAGTGCGCGTGGCTGCTGCGGGCAAGAACAAGCTTGAAGTTGGTTTTGCCGGTGATTTGCCAGTAGCGGGTGGCAAGTTGAGTATTCTCAATGGCGGCAGTATCAATGCGTCTGTGAGTGGCAATGTCGATGGTGCCCAGGTGCGAGTACAGGCTGGGGATATTCTGATTGACGGCCAGGATGCTCGCAAGCCTACGGGTATTTTCAGCAATGCCAATGATGGCGGCGCAAAATCGGGTGACATCTTTATTGCGGCAAACCAGCAGCTCAGCATCGTCAATGCGGGCCGCATTTCGACTTCTACTTTTAGTTCTGGCAATGCCGGTTCCATCAAGCTGGATGCAGGTAGTGTCAGCATGGATGGCAAGGGCCAGGTAACAGGTATTTTCAGCCAGGCTAATGAGGCTTATGGCAATGCAGGCAATCTTGACATCAATGTGGCTGGCAAACTGAATATCCTGAATGGAGCCGTCATTTCCTCATCGACCTATACCTCAGGCAATGCTGGCAATGTGCGTGTGAGTGCCGGCGACATCATGCTGGATGGCGCAGAAGCCAACGGCCCTTACACAGGATTGCTCAGCACCACCAATAAAGGCACAGGCAATGCTGGTAATGTTGAGGCCACTGCCAAAGGCAAGCTCAGCATATTGAACAGCGCACAAATCTCTTCTGCTACTTATTCTGCTGGGCAGGGTGCCGATGTCAAGGTCAATGCGGCAGAATTGCTGATCAATGGCAATGGTGTCTCTACCGGCATCAACAGTATTTCAGGCGCTGCTGGCAATGCCGGTAATGTCAGCGTCAATGTCAGCGGATCCACCACGATATTTTCTGAAGGTGGTATTTCAACCTCGGCATTTGATGCAGGGCAGGCTGGCAAGATCAGGTTTGCTGGTAATAGCCTGAGCATAGATGGTCAGGGGCTGGAAGCGGGTATTTATAGTGACGCTGGTGATTTCCGCACAGCAGCCAGTTTCCGTGGTGGTAATGGCGGTGATATTGATGTGAGCCTGTTCGGTAAATTATCACTGGCTAGTGGCGGGCGTATATCCACCACAACTTATACACGCGGCAATAGTGGTTCTATCAATGTGACTGCCAACTCTGTGGCTCTGGATGGCGACGGCAGCGGCATTCTGGCAGAAACCATAGGCATCGGTAATGCGGGCAATATCGCAGTCAAGACCAGCCAGTCTTTGCAGATACAAAACGGTGCCAGGATTTCTTCTGCCACCCATTTTGTTGGCAATGGCGGCAGCGTCAGCATTGATGCTGCCAGCCTTGATATTGATGGCAAAAGTCTGGCGACCGGCATCTATAGTGATGCTGGCACGCAGGCACAAGGCAATGCAGGAAATGTAGCTGTCAGTGTGGCAGGCAATCTGTCATTGAAGGATGGTGGTCAGATATCGTCCGCGACGACCAGTTATACCACTGGTTCGGCTGGTACGGTGAAGGTCAATGCTGCCAACATCAGCCTCGATGGCAAGCTCAGTAATTCCGTGAAGGACGATGCGGGTAATCCCAAGGTCTTGAGTACCGGCATCTTCAGCAGCGCCAATGCGGGTGATGAATCTACCAGCAGGTCAGTCGGCAATGCCGGTACCGTGAATGTCACTGCGGGTCAACTGCAAATGAGCAACGCAGCATTGATTTCATCAAGTGCCTATGCCAAAGGCAAGGCGGGTGAAGTCAATGTCAATGCCAGTAAAATTCGTGTAGATAGCAATGCCATCATCAGTTCTGAAGCCGGCGCTGCATCCAGCGGTTATACCGGCAATGTGAATATCAAGGCGACAGACAGCCTGAACATGGATCAGGGCATAGTGTCAATTAGCAATGCTGCCCAGGTCAGCGCCGACAAATTGCCAGCCAAGACCCTGCTGGCAATTGATGCCTCAAATATCACATTACAGCAAGCGCAGATCACTGCTTTTGCCAGTGGCAATGTGGCGGCCAGTGATATTCGCCTCAACTACGCTCACCGCCTGCTTGCCAAAAACAGTAATATCAACACCAGTGCTTTTGATGGCAATGGCGGTGCAATTACGGTACAGGGTAAAGGCGCTTTGATACTTGAGCGCTCACAAATCACTACTTCCGTGATAGGTATGCAGACCGGTAATGGTGGTGACATCAGCATCAGTGCACCAGCTTTGATACTGCGCAGTGGCTTCGTCCAGGCAAATACTGCTGCCAAGGCTGCCAGCGGTGGTAATGTGAACATACAGGTGAACGCCACCATCGCCAGTGGCAACCAATTGCTGCTTGGCGGTGCGCCATTAAAATTTGATGGTAGTGGCAAGAATTTGATACAGGCTGCAGCACCTGATGGCGTGAACGGGGCTGTCAGACTGAGTAGCCCGCAAGTCGATTTCTCTGCCAGCCTGGTGAATTTGAATGCGCAAGCATATGAGTTTGCCGACTTGGCGGCAGACTTGTGCAGGCTGGGTAGTGGTAGTTCCCTGAGTCTGGTTGGAAGAGGCGGCTTATTGCCCACAGCCACTGGCTTATTGAGATATTAAGTTGCCATGACCAAGCTCAGACACCTGCAGGATTTTTTCACCCCGCGCTTGTTACAAGTGCTGGGTTTGCTGGTGTTGCTTGTTGTGGCCGCATTCTTGCTGCGTTTGCCTGCGGTCATTGCGATAGACAATAAAATTCTCGATCTGCAATTCAAATTGTCGCGTGAATACTCCCCTCAAAAAATAGCCATTGACCCTGTTGTAGTGGGAATAGATGAAGCCTTTCTCGATGAAGTCGATGAGCCGTTGAGCCTGAATCATGAGCATCTGGCCAATTTTCTGAAAGCCATGAACCAGGCCGGTGCCAAGGCAGTAGGCATGGATTTGAGTTTGCCTGAAAAGCGTTTTGACAGTCTCATCTCTATCCGTAAAGACGCAGTTGATTTTCATAAGATATTGCTTAGTGGCCTGCTCGACAGCATACAGACCACACCGCTGGTCACTGCCAAAATATGGGATTTGAAGCATGCGCATTACCGCGATATCCAGGTGGATTACGCCGCAGTACTTGGCATGCAGGGCGAACAGTTTCAGCCTGTTGCCTCAGCTGAATTTTGCCGCGATAGCGACCAGCGCATACGCCGCTTTCCAGGACGTGACTGCCAGCCCGACCGCAGTGAGCGTGGCCTGGCGACTGAGATAGCGGCCGCAGCAGGGGTACGGCAAGACTGGAATGGTCTGATCAATTACCGTTTGGGTGAGCGCTTCAGATATGTCCCGCTACAAGAAGTCTTGAAGCTTGCGGGACAGGGTAAAACAGCAGAATTACAAAAACGTTTTGCAGGTAAAGTCGTCTTGCTCGGTGCAACCATGGATGCGACTGATCTGGTAGATTTGCCAGTGTCACTGGCAGCCTGGTTGCCAGTGAATGATCCTAATCCTGGTGTACTGGCTCATGCACAGTTATTGCGCAGCATACTGAATCAGCGTTTATTGCAGCAGGCTGGCACGCTCAGTCTGTTTGCTTTGTCTGCCTTGTTTGTACTGTTCTGGCTGGGTCGCAGCATACGCATTAAAGTGCTGGTGTTTGCAGTGGCGACTGTGGGTCTGTTCGCAGCTAGCAGCATCGCCATGCAATATGATGTATGGGTGCCGCCAACCACAGTTTTTCTGACTGGCTTGCTGGCCTTGAGCAGCAGCAGTGCATGGCAAGCCTGGCAGCATTACATCGACAAGCAAAGGCTGAGCAAGGCTTTTTCTGGTCGCGTCAGCCCGGCTGTCATGCAGGAGATAGTTGAGGGGCGTATAGACCAGACTTCACAAAGCAGGCGTTTGCATGTTTGTGTCTTGTTTTCTGATATCCGTAGTTTCACCACTTTGTGTGAACATGCACAGGCAGAGGATGTGGTCAGTCTCTTGAATCGCTATTTTGCCGTCATGAGCAAGCCTGTGCATGAACATGGCGGTACCATAGACAAGTTTATTGGTGATGGCATGATGGCATTTTTTGGCGCACCCAAGCGACTCGACAACCCAGCACAAAATGCCTTCAATGCCGCGCAGGCGATGCTGGCTGCATTGGATACCTTGAACCTGGAATTTGCGGCAGAAGGCAAGCCTGCATTGCAGATAGGCATAGGCCTGCATGCGGGCGATGCAGTCATTGGACAGGTCGGTTCAGCAGAGCGGCACGAATACACGGCCATAGGTGACACCGTCAACACCGCAGCAAGGATAGAGGGCTTGTGCAAGGACGTGGGCTATCCTGTCGTTTGTTCGGAAGCCGTGCTTGCCAGCCTGGCAGAAGCTGACATGCTGACCCCGCTCGGTGATAAAAACCTCAAAGGACGTTCTGCCATTGCCGTATGGGGCTGGCAGCCAGTATCTGCTGTTACTGAAATTTAAATACCGCAATTTAATTGATGGGTGTGATGATGAAAAAAAGTATGAATGGATTGAGAGCCTATCTGGCCATCATGGTCAGTCTCGTCGCAGTGCTGACTTGCGGCCTGGCACGTGCTGAAGCTGCACTGGGCATGGTGCTGGACGTGCAGGGCAATGGCAAGATGGAAGTCAATGGAGCGACATCCAAACTGCAGTTGCTGGCTTACCTGCAACCAAAAATGCAAATTACGCTGGACCCTGGTGCCAAGGCTTCGCTGTCTTTATATGCAACACGCTCCGTGTATCAGCTGACAGGTCCTGCGACGGTGACAATAGAAAAAGACGGCGTCACCAGCCTGCAAGGGCAAAAAGCAGTAGTCCGGCCCATGGCAGAAAAATTGGTACGCGCGGCAGAAACCAGCAATGTCATTGCCGGTGCCGTACGCATGCGCCAGGTGCCACCGCGCATCGTTGCCGTTACACCTGAAAACAATTCCCTGTTGCTGGGACAGCGCCCCGGCTTTAGCTGGATTTCTGCAGAAGCTGCTGACTTTGAAATCAGCATTCAGGACATCGATGAAAAACCCGTTATCACAGAAAAAACCAGAGAGAATAACTGGCAATTGCCGGAAAAGATAAAGCTGGAAGAGGGGACAACTTACCGCTGGCAAGTCGCCTATGTCTCGACCAAAGATGGCAAGACATACACCGCCAGGGCTGAATTCAAAATGGCCAGCAAGGCAGAAGCCAATAGCCTCAATGAATTGAAGCCAGAAGACAATGCAGGCGTTGAAGACTGGGTCATGTATGCAGCCATGTTGCAAAGCAAGCGCGCTTTTGCTGAGGCCAGGCAAGTGTGGCAACAGATAGCAAGGCAGAGGCCTGACTTGCAAAAACTGTCTGAAGCTGCTCCTTAAACAAAAAACGCCACGCTCATTTCTGACCGTGGCGTTTTACTATGCGCAGTATTTTATGCTGCTGTATTCATGCCGGTATCCAGAAAATCGACATGGAAATCAACAATGACCTGGCCTGCGATACGTTGTACAGAACCATCCTTGTGCATACGGCTGACAGTCTTGTCTTCGCGTGAGCGCACATCAATCTGGAATTCGGGATGACTCTTGGCAAAGGCATCCTGTATGGTTTCCCTGACTTGTGCGATCAACGCTTTTTCTGAGGCAGAGACAGTATCAATTGCATCTTGCGCTGTTTGTTCGGTAGCAGCAACAACGGCTTCAGTATCACCAAAGAACTGATCCACCGTTTGCCTGAATTCTCTTTGTGTCGTCACCACGTATTGTATTTTGGCGATAGGAAAGAGGCTATGCACGATACGTGAAGCCATGACACGTTCAGGGTCAGTCGTCATGACGGTCAGGCTGTCAGCATTCTCTTCGAGGATGACCCAGTGGTGATCTTCTACATAGGCGCGCTTGAAGTTTTTCAGGGCCTCCGGGCGGGCACGGTCGGCCTTGTAAGGCTGGTATTCACATTCAAAGAATGTCGCCAGAGAATTGCCTATATCGGTCAGGCTGACTTCAAATTCATCGATGAGGATTTCTTCCACGTCCACACCCTTGCGGCGCGCCGCACGCGCTGCCAGGCCCAGTTCAGGTATCGACAATATCGATGACTTGATCAGTGAATCAAACTTGGTATGAATCACCTGTGGTGACATCAGACGCTGGGCGAAAGCCACAGCCAGGGTATTGCGCAGGTATTTGAAACCTTCTTCCAGCAGTGGCGGGAACTGGCAATCATTGCGGTTATTGATGAGTTGCAGCACACCCAGCAATTCGTTGCTTTGTTCATGGATCAGCGGGCCGACCAGCATGTGCTTGGTGCGAAAGCCAGTGCGTTGATCAACACGGCGCAAAAATTCCAGTTTCGGTGAATGCTTCCTGAGTTCAGTTTCGTCATACACATTCAGAATATTGACTGTCTGCTTGCTCATGGCGACAAAGCCAGCCACACTTTTTTCAGAGATAGGCAGGGCAAAATCCTTGAATGAGGTCAAACCAGTTTTGACCTTGGATTCGATGGCATTTTTCTTGTAGTTGACCGAATATAGCGTCAGGCGTTCACAATCAAACAGATCGCAGATATCGTGCGACAGATCAAGCATGATTTGCTCGATATTGCTGGTCGAATGGATGGCATTCGTGATGGTTTGCAGATTCTTGAAGAAATTTAAGCGCGCATGCACGTCTTCTTTATCATAGACATCATACTTATCTTGCTGGACACGGCGTACAAAACTCATAAATTTGCTTTCATCGATGGAAATTCAATCCCGGCTATTTTGCCACAGCCGGGCTATATCGTCATTGCGACACTGATAAGCTTCCGCCCGTTTTTTGTAAAAGCCTGTACCGACAATTACCTTCAGGCAAATGTCCATCTTATTTTATGGCTATTTCCATAAAGAAGGGGGCATTTCTGTCCACCTTTGTCTGAATATTAATTACCAGATGGTGATGCGCTTTTCAGGCGCGACATACATCTTGTCGCCTTCCTTGACGCCAAAGGCAGAGTAAAATTCTGGCAAATTCGTCAAGGGGCCATTGCCGCGGAACTCTGAGGGGGAATGTGAATCGGTACTCACCCGCAGTATGGTTTCGCCATCGCGTGATTTACCACGCCAGACTTGTGCCCAACCCATAAAGACACGCTGATTGCCAGTGTAGCCATCAATCACTGGTGCTGGCTTGCCACCGAGTGAGATCTGGTAGGCTTTGTAAGCGATGGACAAGCCGGAATTATCAGCAATATTTTCACCCAGGGTCAGCGCACCGTTGACCTTGTAGCCAGGTAAAGGGCTATAGGCACTGTACTGTGCAATCATGGCGGCTGTCAGTTTGCCAAAGTTGGCCTTGTCTTCCTTGGTCCACCATACACGCAAATTGCCATCGCCGTCGAATTCGCTGCCAGAGTCATCAAAACCGTGGCTGATTTCATGTCCTATGACTGCACCTATACCGCCATAATTGACGGCATCGTCGGCTGCCGCATTAAAGAATGGTGGCTGCAATATCGCTGCCGGGAAGACGATTTCATTCTGGCGTGCATTGTAATAAGCATTCACGGTTTGCGGGCTCATGCCCCAGTCAGTACGGCTGACTGGTTTGCCCAGTTTTGCCAGTTGGCGCTGATATTCATATTCACGGCCACGTATGATATTGCCGACCAGATCGTCCTTGGCAATGGCCAGTTTGCTGTAGTCGCGCCATTGATCAGGGTAGCCTATCTTGGAATTGAATTTGGCCAGTTTGGCCAGCGCTTCTTTCTTGGTTTCCGGGCTCATCCAGCTCAGGGTTTCTATGCTTTGCTTATAGGCCAGCAACAAATTACTGACCATGGTTTGCATGCGCGCCTTGTTCTCTGGCGGGAAATATTTTTCCACATACAATTGCCCCAATGCTTCTGGCAGCGCCTCTTCCACCCGGCCTACGCCACGTTTCCAGCGCGCCTGATTGGCGGGGACACCGCGCAAAGTTTTACTGGTGAATTCAAAATCCTGATCGACAAAGCGCTGGCTAAGGAAGGGGGCATAGGCAGTCAGGGTTTGCCATTTAAGATAAGTTTTCCATGTATCTAGCGGGGTGTCAGCGATGACCTTGGCCAGGTTACTGAAAAAATCAGGCTGACGCACAATGACATCATCCATTTTGCCTGCCATGCCTGTCTGATTGAAATAAGTTCCCCAGTCAAAGCCGGGCATTAATTGCTCAAGCTGTTTCAGGTCCATCTTGTTATAGGTTTTAACCGGTTTCCGGTTTTCTACCTTGGTCCATTGTATTTTGGCGATGTCGGTTTCCAGCGCCATGACGGCGGCTGCGCCTTGTTCCGGCTTGGTTTGGCCGCTCATACCCAGCATTTTTTCCAGATGTTTGAGATAAGCGTCGCGGAAACCCTGCCACTTCGCATCATCCTGTTTCAGATAATAATCAGGATCAGGCATGGTCAGGCCATTTTGGCTCAGATATACCGCATAGCGGCTGGAGTCACGCGCATCCTGGTTAATGCCCGCCACAACAGGCGTGTTGACACCAAGCTTGCTGAGTTCTGCCATCAAGGCTGGCAGTTTTGATTTATCGGTAATGGCATCAATACGGGCAAACTGGCTTTGCAGCGGTTTGAGATCAAGCGCGTTGGCGCGGGCTTCATCCATGAAGCTGTTAAACAGGTCAGCAATTTTTTTCTGGTTGGAATCAGCCGTCAATTGCTTGCTGGCAGCCAGACCCTGGATGATGTCGTAAGACCTTTGCTCTGACAGTTCACGCAACTGGTCAAATGAACCAAAGCGGCCACGGTCAGCCGGTATTTCTGCAGTCGCCAGCCATTTGCCCGACATGTGCTGGTAAAAATCATCCTGTGGCCTGACGTTTTTATCCATCCATTGCAAATCAATGCCCGATTGTAGTTTGTGGGCAGCGATCGTGCTATTAGTACTTGTGCTTGCATTTTGTGCATAAGCAGGCGTTGCCAGCATATTGGTAAACAGGCTGGCAAGAGCAAGAGAAATAAGGGTACGTGACATGGTATGTCCTGGCTATGAAGCTTGTTGTGAGGAAAGAATGGTAGATGCTTCAATTTCCCTAAAGTTCAGAGAATTTAGAGAAACTTATGCTGCAGAACGGCAAATATGATGATTAAAAAATACCAGGGAAGATGCCTGGCAACTGGCTCGCCAGGCCAATCAGGCTGATGGCCAGCACGATGACTGGCCGGATTACCGGAACAGGAAAGCGGGGATGCCCAGGTCTGGCAGGCGGCACGACCATCCATAAGCTATCCGGCAAGGGGCGGTGACGCATGAGGTCACCACGCCATTGCACCAGATATTGTCGTGACTGATACCAGTATTCCAGCTCGGCATGCAGCCAGCCTGTGGTGAAGCCCTCATCCTTGCCAGTGACTTCTTCTCTACTGCTGACCACACGCACCTGTACTTTTGGCCAAAGGGCGATTTGCAATAATCTTGATCCGTACGCCAGGCCAAGTACACATACGAGCAGGAAAATCAGTTTCATGAAAAGAGCAGGGCGAATAGGGGTTCTCTAAATGGGAAGAGACATATTGCCTACCCGCGCCGTTCTTGTAAATGAATGAATATCTTTTATTTATTTGTTGATTTACTCAAGGCGTCAGGATTTTTTTGTACAGAATAAATCCTGACCGGTCTGCCACCTGACGATATAGTTTTTGCGCTGTTTCATTGGTTTCATGGGTTCCCCAATAGACAACTGTAGAACCAGCCAGTTTTGCCTGCTCATACACCGCTTCTATCAAGGCACGGCCCACACCCTGACCACGTTTATCAGAACTGGTGAACAAGTCATTCAGATAGCAACTGGCTTCGATACGGCTGGTGGTCCTGTGATACAGATAATGCGCGAGCCCGACCAGTTGCCCATCCTGCTCAGCGACCAGAGCGTATATCGGTTCATAGCAGTCAAAAAACCTCTCCCAGGTCCTGAGCGTTACGGTTTCTGGCAAGGCATTTGGGCCAGTGCGTTCATAGAACTGGTTATAGCCTTCCCATAGCACAGACCAGTTAGCGAAATCTTCTTTGGTGACGGCACGTACTACTACTTTACTCATCTCTTTTCCTTGTCGTTTCGTTTTATTCGGTTTCGAACAATTGCTGTTCCATGGTACTTGCCAGTGCATGCGAGGCAGGGTCATGTTGTTCGCGTAATCCATCCACCATATTCACCCTGTCTTGCGTGCTTTTGTTCTGGCTGGTTTTCCATTTGCCGCTGATGCGGCGTACCGGGATTTCTATGCCAACTATCATGTCCATCATGCGGTCTATATATTCTGCAGGCGCATCGCTGACTTTCCATGGCTGGTCGAACTTGCGCTCAAAGTTATCGCTAAGCTCGCTGAGCAGGTACAAAAATTCTTGCCGGTCTTCGACGATGCGCATGGGGCCGTGCACATGCACGACTGCGTAGTTGTAGGTCGGCACGACAGCACCGCTGCGCTGCTTTTCTTCATACCAGCGCGGGCTGATATAGGCTTGTGGGCCCTGGAAAATCGCTAGTGCATCCGTGCCTGAACTGGCGCTTTGCAAGACTGGATTATTGCGGGCGACATGGCCCCGCAAGACGCCATAAGGTGTATCTGCGCTTGGTGGTGAAACGATGAAGGGAATGTGATTCGCCTCCAGTTCACCATCCAGCAAGCTGACTAGCGCGGCCAGTGGATGCGCCTGTATCAGCGTGTGCAAAACATCGATGCGTTCTTCAGCAAAATGACTGGGCATGTACATGGCTTACTCGATTTCTATGATGACTTCGGCGTTAATGGAGTTGGCGATATAACAGTGTTCATGTGCCATATGATGGAGTTCTTCACGTTCCTGCAAATTGGGTTGCTTATCACCACTATAGCTTTCCTGAGGACGTAGATGGATGCGGGTAATCGCTTGCTTGCCTTTGGCATTTTTATCCATGATGCCTATCGCCAGGTCACTGTATTGATCCACCACGTAGCCACGTTTGGCAACGAAGAATAAATAAAACAGCATATGGCAAGATGCCAGCGCAGCAACCAGCGCCTCTTCCGGATCGACATTTTTTTCTTCCGACATCGGTACTGGAACAGACAAAGGGGATGACGATGCCGGCACTACCAGGCCGCCGTCAAATTCCCATGCATGTGCACGGCTGTAACGATTGTCGCTAAAAACCTGTTCACCACGTTCCCATAAGATTTTTGCCTGGTATTGATGCATTTTTTTACTCCCTTGCCTTGAAATTACGCTAATCTTATGCTTGGTATTGGCTATTGAAAAGTACCAATTTTGTAAAAAATAAGAATGCCAATTTTGGTGAACGCATGCACATTTCTCAAATGATTGCCGGGATTGCCCTGGACAGACAAGACAGCCAGCCCTTGTACAGGCAGTTGTACGCCGAAATTCGAAAAAGTATATTGACAGGCCAGATGCTGCCAGGTATGCAATTGCCACCCAGCCGCGAGTTTTGTCAGGTGCTGAATATTTCCCGGCAGACGGTCTTGAATGCCTATGATCAATTACTGGCAGAAGGTTATCTGCGTGGTTCGGTAGGGCAAGGCACTTTTGTGAATGAAGATTTGCCTGCAATTGCAGAACGCACCAAGGCAAGGGCCGGCGATATACCTGCGGCACGGCTACTGGACAGGATTTCAAAACGCGGACTTCAGCATATAGACCCACGCGGCAGCACGCGCTTTCATCAGGGCAGTGTAAAAGCGTTCAGGGTCAGCATGCCTGATCTGGATTTATTCCCATTTGATATATGGGCGCGGCTGGAAACGCGTCATTGCCGCCATCCCAAAGGGCAACTGGGTTATGGTGATCCTGCCGGTCATCTGGCCTTGCGTGAATTGCTGGCGGTGTATCTGAAGGCAGCGCGTGGTGTGAACTGCGCTCCAGAACAAATCCTGATCACTTCCGGTTCACAGCAGGCGCTATATTTGCTGAGTACCATGTTGCTTGATCCGGGTGAAAAGGCCGTGGTGGAATATCCATGCTACCGTGGCACGACAGCTGCCTTGCATGCAGTGCAGGCGGACATCTGTGCTGTCCCCGTTGATGATGAGGGCTTGGATGTCGCATACGCAGCGATGCATTATCCCGATGCGAAAGTCGCTGTCGTCACACCTTCTCATCAGATGCCACTGGGCATGACCATGAGCCTGCAAAGGCGCATGACCTTGCTGGAATGGGCGCAGGCAAATGCAGTGTGGATAGTGGAAGACGACTATGACAGTGAATACCGTTTTGGCAGTTCCCCGCTGGCATCCCTGCAAAGTCTGGATACTCATCAAAGTGTTATTTATGTAGGAACTCTCTCCAAGGTGCTGTTCCCTGGCCTGCGGCTCGGCTATCTGGTCTTGCCGGAAAAATTGCTGGAACCGATGATACAGGCCAAGGCTGTCATCGATAAACATACCAGCATCATGCCGCAAATGACGCTGGCCGACTTTATTGCAGAAGGCCATTTCGGCAGACATATCAAGCGCACCAGAAAAGTCTATGCAGAACGTCAGGCTTGTCTGGTGACTTGTCTGGGAAAAGAATTAGCAGATGAACTGGTCTGTGGTGCGCAAGATGGCGGGCTTGATCTGGCTGTGTACTTCAAACAGGCTTATGATGAAGAGCAGATCATAGAAGCCGGACAAAAAATCGGGCTGGAATTGCGTGGCCTGAGTCATTATGCCGACGTACCGGGAAAAACAAACAGGCCGGTAGAAAGTCCTGGTGGCCTGTTACTGGGTTTTGCTTCACTGACTTGTGCAGAGATAGATCGTAGCGTCAGCAAACTGGCTACGCTCTTCAAGGCTGCTCGTTAGCGATCAGGCAGCGATCAGGCCGCAATCATCTGCCTTGCCGTATCTGAATTTACATGGCGGTTAATGACACTAATGATGGCGCGCATGCTGGCCGTTGCCGCGTCGTCAGCTATGCCTGCACCATGCTGGCTGCTGCCATCATTGATGCGTGCTTCTATGATGCTGATATATTGTGAGCGGCCTTGCTGCGTCACTTGTTGTTCTTGTTTGTCGATGATTCTGACTTGGTAGCCAAGTGCCTGACAGGCATTGACCTGTGCTTCAACAATACCATGACCTGTACCCTGGATAGCTTGTGGCTGTCCATGGTGCAGCAGATCGACATGCAAGGATACTTGTGCCGGATCGGATGGTGATGTCCTGTGATGCAGGACCGGGTTTGCATGGTGAGCTTGATAACTGATGGGTGTTGCTGGCGAAAGATAACTGTCGCTGAAAATCTGATGTATCTGTTGTGCCGTCATTTCCTTGCCGCTGTCGTCGGCAGCCGTTTGCACAACACGGCTGAATTCAATTTGCATGCGTCTTGGCATGCTGATGCCATATTCCTGTTCCAGCAAAAAGGCCATGCCACCTTTGCCAGACTGACTGTTGACACGTATCACGGCGTCATAATTGCGGCCAAGGTCAGCCGGGTCTATCGGCAAGTAAGGCACTTCCCATATCGCGTCTTTTTGTTGCTGGGCGAAGCCTTTTTTGATCGCATCCTGGTGTGAGCCAGAAAATGCAGTGAACACCAGATCGCCGACATAAGGGTGACGTGGATGTACAGGCAATTGATTGCATTCTTCCACGCACTGCCTGACGCTATCAATGTCAGAGAAATCCAGGCCAGGGTCAACACCCTGGGTATATAAATTCAAAGCCAGTGTGACGAGATCGACATTGCCGGTGCGCTCACCATTTCCGAACAAGCAGCCTTCAACTCTGTCGGCACCGGCCATGATAGCAAGCTCTGCTGCGGCGACTGCTGTGCCTCTGTCATTGTGAGGATGTACGCTGAGGATAATGGCGTCGCGTTGCGCCAGGTTCCTGTCCATCCATTCTATCTGGTCGGCATATACATTCGGCGTTGCGCATTCGACGGTGGTTGGCAAGTTGATGATCATCTTGCGCTCAACGGTGGGTTGCCAAATCGCGGCAACGGCGTCACACACTTCTTTGGAAAAATCCAGCTCGGCCATGCTGAAGGTTTCTGGAGAATATTCAAATACCCATTCTGTCTCGGGCATGGCATCAGTGAGTTGCTTGATGAGGCGGGTGCCATCAGTGGCAATCTGTTTGACTTCTTCACGCGATTTGCCAAATACAATGCGGCGGAAAGCGGGTGCTATCGGGTTATACAAATGCACGATGGCACGCTTGGCTCCGCGTACGGAATCGATGGTGCGGCGTATCAAGTCTTCGCGGGATTGCGTCAATACTTCTATCGTCACGTCATCTGGTATGCGTTGTTCTTCTATGAGTTTGCGTACAAAGGCAAAATCAGTTTCTGATGCAGAAGGAAAGGCGACTTCAATTTCTTTGAGGCCTATCTTCACCAGCATTTCAAAGAACCTGAGTTTTTTCTTAGCATCCATGGGTTCTATCAGCGCCTGATTACCATCACGCAAATCAGTACTCATCCAGATTGGTGCTTTGCTGATGCTGCGGCTGGGCCATTGCCTGTCCTCCAAAGCGATAGTCGGGAAGGCTTGATATTTTTTAGCTGGATTACTCATCATGATGTTTTTTCCTTGGGCTGGCACAGTGCCTCAGCAAGGCGCTGATATTTTCAATTTTTTGAATTCGTGGGGATGTGGCGACGCTAAGCTAACCGGCTGCCACAAAGATACGCGAGGCCGGTCAACCGATCAGTAGTCGTAGCGCTAGCAGATCGTGACTAAGTTGCAGCGCAGACTGTGGACGGGCAAAGCCAGACATGACGCTGATAGCGCCTGCTGAATTCTTTGCTGATGTGCCTGATGGTGTCATGCTGTTTTTCCTGATGTCAGGAAGCCTGTGCTGGGTACTACTGGGATATAAAGGTAATTTTTGATACTGATGTTTTAATCTGGCAGGTATGCCGATTAAAACTGGACAAGCTGCTTACTTATAGTAGCGAGCTTGCTAGAGATGGTAGTAGAACCAGAGAGGCAGACACAGACGACAACGCTGCTTGCAGCTTGGCGCTGTCAGCAATTTTTCTTGCAGATGTCGATGTCAAAAAAGAGTTCATGCAATTACTGTAAAAGATTTTGCCTGTGCACGTCAAGCAATATTTTTTGTTTGCTTGTCTATGCGCTGACTGAACGGCATTTCATCGCAACGCAATCTCAATGAAATGCCGCTCAGGCAGATTAACAGTCATACAAAAATCAGCCTCTCACGAACCTGATTTTTTATTGTTCCTGTAGGCGAAACCTAATAGCAGCAGCCCGCCGATAATCATGGGGAATGACAACATCTGCCCGGCTGAAATTGTCGCGCCGAGAATATTGACTTCATAATCCGGGGTGCGGAAATATTCGGTGAAGAAGCGGGCGCAGCCATACAGCGTGACGTATAAGGCACCTACGGCCAGGCGCGGCCTGGCTTTGGATGCATATATCCACAGTATGACGAATGCCAGCAAACCATCTACCAATGCCTGATAAATAGGGGAAGGGTGGACCGGGTGGTCAATACCTGGCCAGATCATCGCCCACGGCAAATCTGCCGATGCGATACGGCCTGGCAATTCATGGTTGATGAAATTACCTAAACGACCGGCAGCGTAACCCAGCGGCACCAGCGGCGCGATGAAGTCGTATACGTCTGCAAGATGAAACTTGGCTTTGCGCGCCCAGAGCGACATGGCAATCAGCACACCGATGAAGCCGCCATGGAAAGACATACCCCCCTTCCAGACCGCAAATATTTCCAGCGGGTGTTCCATGTAATATGAAAAACCATAGAAAAACACTTCACCGAGGCGGCCGCCGAGTATCACACCCAGCACACCAAAAAACAGCATGTCGTCTATATGCTCGCGTGTCCATCCCTGTGCAGCGATATGTGGTTGTTTGAGCCGGACGCGGCCCAGGGCAATAAATTGGGCAAAGGCGATCAGGTACATGATGCCGTACCAGTGGACAGAAACAGGGCCCAGATGGAAAGCGACAGGATCAGGATTTGGATGAGTCAGCATGGATGATTTGGTAAGTTAAACAGGTGCGCAAATGCGGCCAGCACGGCAGAATGATTGTCCTTGCGCCAGGCCAGGCCAATTTCAACGGTGGCGCTGGCTTCCGGCAAATCGAAATACAAAACGCCAGGGCGCTGCAAATTTGAGACGGATTGTGGCACAAGTGCGATTCCCATGCCAGCCGAGACCAAACCGACGATGGTTTGCATCTGTATCGCTTCCTGGCCGATGGCAGGCGTCAGGCCTGCAGCATGGAAGCAACCGAGGATCGCATCATGCAAAGCCGGGGCAATTTTGCGAGGGAATAGTATCAATGGCAAGTCAGTGCAATCGCTGAGGCGCAGTTGCTGGCGTCCTTTCGCGTGGTTTTCTGGTACTGCCAGCATCAGTGGTTCAGACAGCACTTTTTGATAATTGAACAGGTTTTGCAACTTATCTGGAAGTGGCGGTATCAAAAAACCTGCGTCAATTTCGCCATTTTCCAGTGCCTGCAATTGTACGTCTGTGGTTGCTTCTCGCAATTCTATGTGGACATCGGCATGATGGCGGCGAAATTCCCGCAGAGCAGGCGGCAGTACGCTGTAATCAGCAATAGATACAAACGCAAGGGATAAGTGACCATAAGTGCCGCTGGCGGCTCTCTGTGCCAGTTCAGGCAGGGATTGCGCCTGTGCCAGCAAGCGCCTGACTTCAGGCAGTAGCGCCATCCCGGCAGACGACAGCGAGATATTGCGCGTATTGCGAATAAACAGTTCTGCCCCGAGTATGGCTTCGAGTGCCTGTATGGCTTGCGACAGAGGTGGCTGGGTCATGTGCAGGCGTGCTGCTGCCCTGCCAAAGTGCATTTCTTCCGCCACAGCCAGGAAGTAGCGTAACTGGCGCAGCTCTAGATTGCGTAATTCAGGTAAAGACATCTGGCAGCTCAGCCGGTATTTTATGTTGTGTCAGAATGCTGCAGATACGCAAAAATAATCCGGGAAAGATCCAGGTGCTGTCATTAGCGGCGGGTGTTTTTGTCAAAAGCGCGTTTGACACGTTCTTTCTGGATTTTTTCAAAATGTGCATGATCTTTGCGTTTGTCCAGACCCAGCATACGTTCAAGAACTTCAAACCAGGCAAATGCTGCACCAGCACCACCAATAATCCACCACCATGACATGGTGGCAAAAATCCATACATCTGCCAGCTTCAATACGAGCATGATGAATAAAACGATGATGATGAACATGGGATACATCCTTTTTCTGGGAAAAACCTTCAAACTCTTTGTTACAGATCACAGAGTTTCCTTAATTTTACTGCAGGTCAACCCCGGTATGTGGATAAACGTTAAAATTGTCAAAAGGCGGTAGAATAAGTGAGTTTTTAACCTGGAGAAAGCAATGAAATATTCTTTATTGGTAGGTTCGGTATTGGCAATGATGGTTTCTGGCTCGGCTTGGGCGAATGCTGATCTGGCAAAAGCAAAAAACTGCATGGCCTGTCACGCAGTCGATAACAAGGTTGTGGGTCCTGCTTTTAAGGATGTGGCCAAGAAATACGCCGGCGACAAGACTGCTGAAGCCAAACTGATACAAAAGGTATTAAAGGGTGGTTCAGGTACATGGGGCCCGGTTGCCATGCCACCAAATGCCCAGGTAAGTGATGCAGAAGCAAAAACCCTGGTTAAATGGGTGTTGAGTTTGAAATGAATTCTGGTTTGATATGGATAAATTGATCTGTATCAAACTGATGAACAATAAAAAAACCTGGCATAAGCCAGGTTTTTTATTGTTCATCATATCTGCTTGCTGAACTGTTTCAGTTTCGCAAGGGCTTGCAGTTTGTCGCTGCAAGCCCTTGTTTGGCGCAAATATTATTTAAGCCGCTAAATAAGCCGCTAACTTACTTGACTACGCGCAGCAGATCACGTTTGCCGCCCTTGTATGTGTACAAAGTCAGTGTACCGTCTTTGATATCGCCTTTGTCATCAAATGCGATGTCGCCTGTTACACCTTTGTAATGGATTTTCTTCAACTCTGGCAGGTATTTGGCTGGGTCAGCAGAGCCAGCTTTTTTCATTGCTTCTACCATGACCATGACGGAGTCATAGACATATGGTGCATAAATCTGGACTTCTACACCAAATTTTTTCTTGAATGCAGCTTTCCAGTCGTCATTGACTTTCTTCTGTGCATCCAGAACACCGCCAGCTTCGGCGCAAACTACCTGGCCTTCGCCGATGCCGTTGTCAGCCAGTTTAACCAAGTCAGCTGTACAGATACCATCGCCGCCCATGAATTTGGCTGTGATGCCCAGTGCCTTCATCTGACGCAGCATAGGACCAGCAACAGCATCCATACCACCGAAGAAGATGACGTCTGGGTTTTTAGCTTTGATTGTGGTCAGGATGGCGCTGAAATCTGTAGATTTATCTGTTGTATGCTCTTGCACAACAATGTCAGCACCCTTGCCTTTGGCGCCTTTGATAAATTCTTTTGCCACGCCTTCGCCGTATGCAGTTTTGTCATCAATCACAGCGACTTTTTTAGCGTGGTTGATTTGCACAGCAAAACGACCCAGTGTGCCACCCAGTTGGCCGTCATTCGCTACCACGCGGAATGCACCTTTGAAACCTTGTTTGGTGTAGTCAACGTTAGTTGCTGATGGGGAGATTTGAACGATGCCAGCATCGTTGTAGATTTTGGAGGCAGGGATAGTTGTACCGGAGTTCAAGTGACCGATAACGCCGTTTACTTTCGCGTCAACCAGTTTTTGTGCTACGGTTGTGCCTTGTTTTGGATCGCCAGCGTCATCTTCAGTCAGCAATTCGAATTTGGCTTTTTTGCCGCCGATCATCACGCCTTTGGCGTTCAGTTCTTCGATCGCCATTTTGGCGCCGTTTTCATTGTCTTTACCCAAGTGGGCGATCGCGCCGGAGATAGGGCCAACGTGACCAATTTTTACAACCAGATCTTGAGCTGCCGCAGCACCAGCGAAAGCGAAAGCAATTGCGCCAGCCAGTGGAATCATTTTAGTTTTGAACGACATGAACATACTCCTAAGGATTAAAAAGTAGGATAACAGTACTGCATCTCTGACTTATTCAGATAACTGAACAGCAAGAAGGTACAACAGAAAAAATATTTCGCAAAGCTATTTTGTGTGGTTTTTTCTCCAAACTGACGTTTTTTATATGCCCCAATATCGCACCCTTGACAAGCTTGATCGCAAGCTCCTGAACCTCCTGCAAAAAGACAACCAAACCCCGACCAGGGTACTGGCAGACAAGCTGCATATCTCCCAACCCACCTGCCTGCGCCGCATACGGGAACTGCGTGAAGCGGGCGTCATCAGCGCTGAAGTAGCGATGGTCGATAGCTTCGCCCTTGGCTATGGCATGCTGGCTTTTCTGGAGGTATCGCTGATCAATCAGTCGGATGAATTCATGCGTGAATTTGAGACCCGCATGAACAAGGAAGCCGAGGTCATGCAATGTTATTTTGTGTCTGGGGAGTATGACTATTTCCTGGTGGTGCATGTGATAGACATGGACGCTTATTACCAATTTGTGCGGCGCGCCATTTCCGGCTCTGGCAATGTCCGACATTTCCATTCCCGTTTCCCCATGAAGCGTGCCAAATTTACGACACGTATTGCCTTTGACGAAAAAGCTGAAGAGTTACCTGTGCGTATTAAAGGCAAGTAAAGCCAGATAAAACAACATAAAGCTAAATGATTCAGCCTGTTTCTCAGTAAACGCCGGGGTCTTGTATTTGGATGACAAAAAGAACGCAAGTTGTTGCAGATAGAGATTCCATCTGGCAACTTGCGTGAGGGGAAACTTGTTTTGCTACGCCCGCTTCAGCTGGCGTTTAGCTTGCAGGACAAGGCAGGGGAGGGCTGTGCCTGAGCGCATCCTGCCTGTCTCAGAGTAGTTGTTAAGATAAAGCTTGCTTGCCTCAGAGATTGCTTGTCTCAGGCAGGCAGCAGGATGGTTTTTCCCGCCTTGTGTTCCATGCCAGTGAACGCAAAATCGACATCTGGCTGTATGCCCGAGACGATGTCTGCAATAGCACGGCCAGAACCAGCGCCCATGGTCCAGCCCAGCGTACCGTGGCCAGTATTGAGGTAAAGATTACTGATGCGGGATTTGCCTATATAAGGAACATTCGAAGGCGTCAGTGGCCGCAAACCTGTCCAGTAAACCGGCTTATCGTAATCGCAGGCGGTCGGGAACAGTTCCCGCGTGCGCCTGGTAATAGCTTCGCAACGGGCAGTATTGAGGTCTCTGCCATAGCCATTGATTTCACAGGTTCCTGCAACACGCAGGCGGTTGCCCAGGCGTGACACCACCAGTTTATAGCCGTCATCTGTCAGCGAAATAACAGGTGCTTGATCAGGATTGGTAATTTGATAAGTGGCCGAGTAGCCTTTGCCCGGATAAATCATCAGGGAGATACCCAAAGGTTTTAACAGGGTTTGTGAGTGGCTGCCCATGGCAACCACAAAAGCATCCGCATGCAAGGTCTTGTGACGCCCGGCTGCATCGATGATCTCCACGCCAGTAATTTTGGCGCTGGCACCAGTGCCCTCAGATAACAAGCGTGTAACCGTCGTATTGAACTGGAACTGCACGCCTGCTGCCGCGGCCTTGTCAGCCAGACCTGTCGTGAATTGATAAACGTCGCCTGACTCATCGGTTTCGGTGTAATCGCCACCAACGATTTTATCGCGTATGCCTGCCAGCGCAGGTTCCCGGCGTACCACTTCATCGGCATCGATAGAATCGCGCGGGCAACCGAGGTCACGCATGAGTTTTGCTGCGGGCAGGGAAATGTCGAACTCTTTTTGATCGGTGTAGAAGTGCAATATGCCCTTGCTCAGGTTGTCATACTGTATGCCGGTTTCTTCACGCAGGCTGCGCAAAGTCAGGCGGCTGTATTCAGATATCGCAACGATCTGGCGGATATTTTCTGCCGTGCGGCCAGGCGTGCATTCACGCAGAAAATTCAGGCCCCACAGCCATTGCAGCCATTCTGCACGAGGGCGGAACAACAAAGGCGCATCTTCTTTGCCCAGCCATTTCAAGACCTTCATCGGCGCTGAGGGATTGGCCCATGGTTCAGCATGGGACACAGAAATCTGGCCGCCATTGGCAAAGCTGGTTTCTTGTGCAGCGCCAGGCTGACGGTCAATAACGATGACTTCGTGACCCTGCTTTTTTAAAAACCAGGCAGACGATGTGCCAACTATGCCGGAACCGAGAACGATGACTTTCATGGGGAATCTCCTGTGTTTCATCTGTGTTGCATTTTGTATGCGATGCAGGAGATTGTAGAAATACTTTGCTTTCTCAGGTAATCAGAAAGCTACTTCAGATTTTTATTTTTAAACACGGATGAAGTCTTTGTGTTTAAAAATAAAAATATTATTAATTATTTTGATTATTTAGGTGACTTTGCCTTGGTGATTTCCTGCGTCACTGCACGGGTGATGACTTCTTCCAGGGTTTTATGCAGGCCAGAGCGTATTTCTGTTGATAAATTGGCTACGGCAATCTGCAAAACATCGGCCAGGTTGTCCCTGATCCTGTGTTCGAGGACAAAATCAATGCGGGTCAGCACCTGGCGCAAGACATTTTCACGCAGGCTTTGTTCCAGTGCCTGCCAGTCTTCTTCGGTCTTGCCTGGATAATGATTGCTAGCCGTTTCAGAGGCAGGCTGTGCTGTACCCGTACCATCGACGCCTGCATTGTCAGTTGCTGCAACTGCTTTGGCAGGTGGCGTGAGGAGTTCTTCCGGCTTGATGACTTCAGTCAACACAGGAATGCTGGCGTCTATTTGATTATTCATTTTATTTCGCCACGGAGTGGGTAAGAGTATGACCTTGTTGCTGGTAGTGGCGATAGCGCTCACGCCCGGCCAGTTTGTCTGCATCATCGGCAGAGATGACTTCTATCATGCGCTGAAACTGAGTAAAGTTGGCAGGGGTAGCAGCGGTCAGATTGATCAGCAATTCATAATGCGGGCAAGTAGCATGTTCATCGTGGCTGAGCACGATGGGGGTCATGGCAGATAATGGATCGCTGAGCGTCACATGCGGTAAAAAATCAGCTTCTGTCAGCGTCCACAAGGTCTCATTCAAGCGCTGCAACCAGGCACGGTCGTGGTGATAGACCACCATCTTGCAGTTGGCAGCGTGGGCCTTGCGTATCAGGCGGCAAGAGTAGTTCAGCTTGTCCGCCACATTGCTATGAAAATCGATGCGTGTCATGCGAACTCAAAACTTAAAGCCATCATCCGGCTTCTTGGGCTGGGGAGTAGCGGCTTGCCTTGCTGCATCTGGCGCTTTGGCGGCGGCTGGCGGCGGTGGCGGGGCTGCAGGTTCAGCCGCTGCGTAGCGGTAATCCTTGGGCAGTTTGCTGGTAGCAGGGTAGCCCGCTTTGCTCAAAGCATCTTTCCATTCATCCATGCTATAGCCACGGAATTTGACATTGGAAATCACCAGCAGTGGCATTTGCAAGTCGCCACTGACCTGCTTCATTTTTTCCTGGTCTGCTGCCGTGTTAACGGTTTTTTCGTTAAATGGTATACCCAGGCTTTTGAGCAGATTGCGGCCATCATTGCATGGTGAACAGCCATTGGCTGAGTACAGGGTGACCGGATTTTTTGCAACAACGATTGCCAGTTCCTGTGGCAGGTTACCGCCTTCCAGAGTATCGGGCAGTTTTTTCTTTTCTACCTTTTGATTGGCTGCTGGCGGTTGATCGCTATAAGTGACTTTGCCGTCTGGCCCTACCGATTTATATAATTGTGCCTGCGCTGCGGTCGCCATAAAAATGCTGGAAAGCATGCTGCAGATCAGGACCTTTTTATTGAATGTCATATTTTTCTCCTCAAGACTCAGGCACTCATGCCATTGTGACGTAACAAGGCATCGATGACCGGCTCGCGACCACGGAATGCCTTGAATGAAGCCAGGGCAGGGCGGGAACCGCCAGCTTCCAGGACTTCGGTTTGAAATTTTTCACCGACAGCACGGGACAAGGTGCTGCCCGCTTGTCCTGCATGCTCTTCAAAGGCGGCATAGGCATCAGCCGATAAAACCTCTGCCCATTTGTAACTATAATAACCTGCCGCATAGCCGCCAGAAAAAATATGGCTGAAAGAATGCTGGAAGCGATTGAATTCTGGCGGCTGCATGACTGCCACCTGGGCACGCACTTCCTTGACAATATCTTGCACGCTTTGACTGCCATTTGGTTCAAAGGCATCATGCAAACGCATATCAAACAGGGAAAACTCAACCTGACGCAGGGTTTGCAAGCCAGACTGGAAGTTTTTAGCTGCAATCATCTTGTCATATAGTGCACGTGGCAATGCTGCACCGGTATCCACATGAGAAGTCATGTGTTGCAGCACATCCCATTCCCAGCAAAAATTCTCCATGAATTGTGATGGCAATTCAACCGCATCCCACTCGACGCCAGAAATGCCAGAAACAGACAGATCATCGACCTTGGTCAGCAAATGATGCAGGCCATGGCCAAATTCATGGAACAGGGTAATCACTTCGTCATGGCTGAACAGGGCAGGTTTTGCCACGCCATTCATGGTGACAGGTGCACTGAAATTACAAGTCAGATAAGCGACTGGTGTTTGCACGCCATCTGCCGTCAATCTGCGGCCGCGTGCGTCGTCCATCCAGGCACCGCCACGTTTGCCATTGCGGGCATACAGGTCAAGATAAAACTGACCTATCAGCGCACCATTTTTTTCAAGCCGGTAAAACTTCACATCCTTGTGCCAGACAGTTGCCTCATCTGGTTTGATATCGACTGCAAACAGGGTCTGGATGACGCGGAACAGGCCATCGACAACCTTGTGTTCTGGGAAGTATTCTTTCACTTCTTGCTCAGAAAAGGCATAGCGTTGCTGGCGCAGTTTTTCGGATGCATAGGCAGTATCCCAGGCTTGCATGTCGCTGATGCCCAGTTCGTCTGCCGCGAAGGTGCGCAATTGTGCCAGGTCTTTTTCTGCATAAGGGCGGGCGCGCTTTGCCAGGTCTTCCAGGAACTGGCTGACTTGTGCCGGGGACTCAGCCATCTTGCTGACCAGTGATACTTCGGCGAAATTTTGATAACCCAGCAGCAGGGCTTCTTCTTTGCGCAGGCGCAGCAGTTCGGCCATGATGTCGCTATTATCCCATTCCGCCTTGCTGCCAAGCTCTGAAGCCTTGGTCGCGTTTGCGCGGTAAATGGTTTCGCGGATATGACGGTTTTCTGCGTATTGTAATAACGGGAAATACGAAGGGAAGTGCAGGGTGAATTTATAGCCGGTTTTGCTATCGGCTTCTGCCGCTGATTTGGCGGCCTGCAAGACATCTTCTGGCAAGCCTTTGAGCTCGGCCACATCTTCGATCAAGAGGCCATAGTCATTGGTTGCATCAAGCAGGTTTTCAGAAAATTTGGTCGACAGGGCAGCCTGTTTTTCTTGTATCTCTGCATAGCGCAGCTTCTTGTCCTCGGCCAGTTCTGCACCACTCAACTGGAAGTCGCGTATCGCATTCTGGATGATGGTTTTTCTTGCTTGCGGCAGGCTGGCAAATTCAGGTGCTTGCTGCAAGGCTTTATAGCCGGCAAACAGGGCGAGATTTTGCCCCAGTTCTGTCCAGAACTCAGTAATGGCTGGCTGGTTTTCATTGTAGGCGGCGCGCATTTCTGGCGTATCGACAACCGCATTCAAATGACCGACTATCCCCCAGGCACGGCCCAGTTTTTCTGTGGCGTTTTCCAGTGGCTCTACAAACCTGTCCCAGGTAACCGGGCCAGTGTTTTTTTCGAGTTCTGCAATCACCGCACGGTTTTCTTCCAGCAGGGTGCCAATGGCCGGACCTATGTGCTGGGCCTGGATGTCAGAAAAACGCGGTAAATCGCTAAAGTCGAGCAGGGGATTGTCTTGGGTCATATTAAATTCTTTCAGCGGCTTCTATGGTGTTGACCAGCAGCATGGTGATTGTCATGGGACCGACGCCGCCTGGTACTGGCGTAATATAACCCGCGACTTCTGTGCTTGGCAGATAATCAACGTCACCGCAGAGTTTGCCTTCGTCGTCGCGGTTCATGCCTACGTCGATGACAACTGCGCCAGGTTTGATCATGTCTGCCGTGACGATATTGCGCTTGCCGGTAGCAACTACCAGAATGTCGGCATTGCGCGTGTGCGCTGCCAAGTCACGGGTCTTGGAATTACAGATGGTGACAGTAGCGCCAGCTTGCAAGAGCAACATGGCCTGCGGTTTGCCGACGATATTCGAGGCGCCGACCACAACCGCGTTGGCACCGCGCACAGGATAATCTATCGATTCGAGCATCTTCATGACGCCATAAGGCGTGCAGGGGCGGAACAATGGCTGGCCCGTCATCAACAAGCCAGCATTGCTGATATGGAAACCATCGACGTCTTTTTCTGCCGCAATCGCTTCGATGACCTTGTTGGCATTGATGTGGGCAGGCAGCGGGAGTTGCACCAGGATGCCATTGATCTTTGGATCATTGTTCAGGCGGGCAATGTGCTCAAGCAGTGCTTCTTCGGTCAAATTTGCATCATATTTTTCCAAAACTGAGTAAAAACCGCAGTCTTCACAAGCCTTGACCTTGTTGCGCACATACACCTGCGACGCCGGATTCTCACCAACCAGGATGACAGCCAGGCCAGGCTGCTTGCCTGCCGCGGTCAGTTTGGCGGCACGTTGTGTTACATCGGCACGGATTTGTACAGAAAGCTGGGTACCACTGATGATTTGGGCAGTCATGGTTTTATAGGGCTATGTTAGTGATAGATAAGGCAGGATTATAAGGGATGGCGGCGCATGGAGCATGTCTGCAAATCAAGCTCGCACTGTTGACTTCAATTCCGGCCATTTAACATTGTTTTTCATAGTGAAAAATTATGTAATTAATAATCAATTTTCAGTTTTGAATTACCTTTATGTAAGTCTTTTGTGTCAATTGGTTATGGAATTGTATCGCTTTGTTGTTTTCTGTCCGCATTCTCTGCGTATTCATTGACTTCAAATTTCAAGAATGGCTTCATACATATTGTGAAAATTAATTTTCAAAATATTTTTCATCGTGGTTGATTGCTTGGCTTCGCCGCGATGTAACACCAGAAACAAACCCCCTAGGAGAGAGATATGCTGAAGGAAAAGGTAATTTCAAGATCGCTGCGCGTGATGTTTTCAGGCGGCTTGATGATGACAGCAGGTATGCTGGCACAACCTGCATTTGCGCAGGATGACGCCAAGATACAGCGCGTAGAAGTAACAGGTACCAGTATCAAACGTGCTGAAGCTGAAACTGCATCGCCGATACAAATCATCAGCCGTGCAGATATCGACAAGTCTGGTAAGACGACCGTTGCCGAATACCTGCAAACACTGACTTCCGATGGCGCCGGTTCTTTGCCAACCAGCTTCGGTAATGGTTTTGCTGCAGGTTCTACAGCCATCTCTCTGCGTGGCCTGGGCGCCACTTCCACACTGGTATTGCTGAATGGCCGCCGCATGGCGCAGTTTGGCCGTGCTGATGATGGTCAAAAAGCATTTACAGATATCTCCACTATCCCTATGGAAGTGGTTGAGCGTATCGAAATCCTGAAAGATGGCGCTTCTTCCATCTACGGTGCTGATGCGATTGCCGGTGTCGTCAATATCATTCTCAAAAAGAACTATGAAGGCATCACTGTCAGCGCGACTGCAGGCACTTCCGGTTCCCGCGATGCCAACCAGATCAAAGGCTCTATCACTGCCGGTTTTGGTAACCTGGACAAAGACAAATACAACATCATCCTCAATGCCGAGGCTTATAAATCCAATGAGTTGATGAATAGTCAGCGTTCTGACCGCGACTGGATAGGCACAGGCGACTGGCGTCGCTGGGGTTACCCTATGGTGACTGTGGGCTCTTTCACTTCCGGTTACATCGCTGGTAACAACAGCGCGCAACCAAATCCTGCCGGTTCCCTGCGCGACCCCAAGACACTGAACTACGTGTCCCTGCCAGGTTGCTCTACTTTGTCGGCAACAAAAAATCAGGACCCGAATGGTGGCTGTCTGTGGTACGCAGATCAGTTCCGTACCATGCTGCCACAAATCGACGGTGTGAACCTGTTTGCCCGTGGTACATGGCAGTTGAATGATGATTTGCAAGCCTATGCTGAATTTGGTTATTCCCAGCGCAAGGCAGCGTTCACAGTAACGCCACCTTCTACATCTGCCAACGTGTTCTTCCCTTCAAATGCTACCAATTTGAACGGTAACATCAACTACGGCAACACCATTCTGATGTCGGCTTCGCATCCGCAAAATCCGTATGGTGCTGATGTTCGTCTGCGTTATTCCATGTTTGACGTCGGTGCTAATCGCCGTATTGCTGACAACTCCTTCTACCGCGCCGTTGCAGGTTTGAAAGGTACGATGGCTGGTTGGGATTTCGATACCGCTATTTTGCATTCTGAATCCAAGCTGCATCTGGATTACACCAACACCATCAACATGGCTGTGTTGAAGGCTGCTCTGGGCGATCCTAAGAGCCCATACTTCCCATACTACATAGGTACTCAGGCCAGCAAAAACAATCCGGCTTTGTATGCAGCCATGGTCAAGACAGCGACTATCGATGCGCCTACCAAAATGGACATCATCGACTTCAAGGCTTCCCGTGAATTGTTCGCTTTGCCGGGCGGTATGATGGGTCTGGCGGTCGGTGCTGAATACCGCCGTGAATCCTATGACATGCCTTCGCTGGACGGCAGCAAAGATGGTTCCATCAATGCCAGCTATGTAGCGGCTAAGGGCGATGAAACAGTATCTGCGATCTATGCTGAGTTGCTGGCTCCGGTCATCAAGTCTCTTGAATTGTCCGGCGCGCTGCGTTACGACAAATATTCTCACTTCTCTTCTGTGACACCAAAAGTCGGTGCCAAATGGACACCAGTGAAGACATTTGCTCTGCGCGGTACTTATTCTGAAGGCTTCCGTGCACCAAGTGCTCCTGAATCTGGTACAGAAAGCTTCAGTGCAGGTACGGCTTCCGTCCGTGATCCAGTACGCTGCCCTAACGGCACACCATTGCCAGGCGCACAGGCTTCTGATTGCGCTGCAACTTTCACAGGCTTCAAAGTTGGTAACCCTAACCTGCAGCCAGAAAAATCCAAAGGTTACACTTTGGGTATGGTCTGGGATCCATTGCCAGACACAAGCTTCGCGATTGACGCATGGAAGATTCGTCGTAATAACGAAATCAACTCCATGTCCTTCCAGCAAGCAGCTGCCTTGCCAGGCGTATTGCGTCAGGATAACAACCTGACCATCAACGGCGTGGTGACACCAGGTACAGGTACCATCATCGGTGGAGCAGCTCCTTATGCGAACTCCAGCTACACTGAAGTCAAGGGCGTGGATCTGAACGCCAAACAGCGTATCAATCTGGGTGAATACGGCAAACTGACTGCTGACGTCAACTGGACACACGTTAATTCCTGGTTGCGTGTTGATGGTGCTGTACAACATCAATATGCCGGTACTCATGGTAACTGCGATACTTCAAACTGCGCAGGTACACCAAAAGACAAAGTCAACTTTGTACTGGGTTGGGACAAAGGTCCATTGAACATCACGGGCGTAGTCAGCTATCGTGGTTCCATGAAAAACATCCCTGAAGAAGGCCAGCCTTGCGCTAACAAGTTTGCTGACGGCACTGATGCGCCAGCAGGTTGCACACTGGCTTCCTTCACGACTCTGGATGTGTCTTTCCGCTACAAAGCAATGAAAAACCTGGAAGTCTTCGGTTCCATTGCCAATCTGTTTGACAAGGTTGCACCACTGGATCCTTTGACTTACGGTGCTATGGGCTTCAACCCTATGGATGGCAGCGGCGCAATCGGCCGTTACTTCAAAGTTGGCCTGAAATATCAATTCAAATAATCCCTGGTTACACAGGTTCACAACTCAGCCTGGCTGAGTTGCGCTGAATAAGCGATAAAGGGCGATGAGTAATCATCGCCCTTTTTTTCTTTGCGACGGCGAATGTGCTGTTGACTATACCAAGCTGCCTGGCAAGAAAGTATTTGGCATATCTATTAAAATGAATATCGAACGGCAATGTTTTCTCAATAGTTGTTACAAGAAATCCGTCACCATCTACATAAAGAGACTTATGCATCCTTTTGACAAAGCCATAACACTGAAATTGATGGATGATGGTCGCTTCCGCGGTCAGACCAGTCCTGACTATGCCAATATGATAGGGCCGTTTGGTGGCACGACAGCAGCCAGTCTGTTGCAAGCGGCAATGCAGCATGAGTCCAGGATAGGTGATCCGATTGCGTTGACGGTTAACTTTGCCGCAGCACTGGCGGATGGAGACTTCGATATTTCATGCCGGCCTGTTCGCACCAATCGTTCGACCCAGCATTGGTCCTTGGAGTTGATACAGGCAGGCGAAGTCGCGGCAAGTGCCAGTGCCGTTTTTGCGTTGCGTCGTGACACATGGTCTGCGCCCGAGGCCGTACCACCAGAGATGCCGTCTGCGCATACACTGGCACCTCTGCCTTCAGGTGCTAGTGTGAAATGGGTTTCCCGCTACGAAATGCGTTTTGAGCGCGGTGGTTTGCCGGTACATCAGGATAGTGAGATGCAAAATAACTCTGAGACACGGATGTGGATACGTGATGAACCAGCCCGCCCTCTGGATTTTGTTTCACTTGCCGCACTATGCGACAGTTTCTTCCCCAGAATTTTTGTTCGCCGTCGCAAGTTTGTGCCTATGGGCACGGTTTCTTTGACGACGTATTTTCATGCAGATGCTGCATTGCTGCTAAAGCAGGGCGACAGGCCAGTGCTTGGTGTGGCCCAGGCCAAGAGTTTTCGTAACGGCTATTTTGACCAGGCTGCTGAGATATGGAGTGATGATGGTCAGTTGCTTGCGAATAGCAATCAGATTGTGTATTACAGGGAATAAACTGGCAGGAATGGGATGGAAAAAAACTGGCTCATCAATCAACAAACGTTTCCCAGATGACGCTGCTGATGCGGGTATTTGCTGAACAAAAGCTGACGCTGGTTTGCATTCCTTCAGAGAAGTAGATCTGGCAGCCGCTTGCATCAATGGAAGAGGCGGGCCCTAGTTTTTTCGCAATGTCCTTGCTTGCACTGCCAACTCTCAAACCTGGCGGGAGAGGCCAGTCAGCCCTGCTGACGGTGATTTTGGCAAAATAATATGATGCTGGTTTGGTCTCAGGGTAGATGGCCACTACTTGTAAGCCATTGAGTTGCATCTCCCTCCATACCTGTTTTTGATCATTGCTTTCCCCTGCACCCTGATTGATGATGTGGAATTTTTCTTTGCCGCAGCGGGATGTAAGAAGCTGGCAGCGCTTGCCAGCCTGTTTTTCAAATGCCTGAATGAAATTTTCTGCGGCGGCAGAGATTGCTTGCGTTTCTGCAAAGACGGGGCTGACCGGGGATGTGGCCAGCAGGCAGACGATCAACATCATGCGGCTGAACACCGGTATGTGTTTTCTTATCATGCTGAGCGTAGGGGGCGATGGCGTAAAAATGTGTTTTGGCTGGCACGTGCCTGCAATACAGTGGCAATCCACATCACGCGTTTCTGTTTTGATCCGCCATCGCAAAATGCGCCATCTGGTCAGCATGCGCTTTAATGAAAGCCGGGCGGGCAGTAGCGCGGGCAACATAGTCACGGCAGGCCGGGTGTTGTGCCAGTCGATCGAAGCGGTGTAACAGGCGTAATACATCCACCATCATGATGTCAGCGATTGAGAAACTACCGGCCAGCCATGTGCGTGTTGCCAGTACGGTTTCCATATGCTTTAGCCTGGCAGCAAGAAAACCATCAAGACATTGCCATTCTGGCGTATCTTTATTGTAGCCAGAGAATGCAAAGACAGACCAGGGCAGGCTGGCTGCTTCTACGGAATTGAGGGCGGCGAACAGCCATTCTGTCGCCTCGGCCCGGCCGCGTGCATCGGTGGGCGTCAGCGCTCCGCTGCGGGCTTCGGGATGATTGCTAAGGTGCAGCAGGATGGCACCACTCTCGAAAATCGATATATCCCCATCAGTCAGCCAGGGCACCTGGCCGAAGGGCTGATGCGCGAAATGTTCTGCATCGCGCTTGCCAAATGGTACGCTCTCTACACGATAGAGCAGGTTAGCCTCTCCCAAGGCCCAGCGCACCCGCAGGTCGCGCACATAGCCACGTGGTGTTTCTGGTACCCAATCGAAGGTGGTGAGGATAAGGTTGGCCATTGATACTCCTTTGTTTTGGGCTGATTTGGATTATATGATTGTTTTGCTATGGAAATATGACATAAAAATGCTGCGTCGCAGCTTAAATTTCATAATGTGAAAACATATATCGCTATTTGAAAAATTAAAAAGTCCTGTTAAAATGCTTGCGAGAATAAAAAACTAGCCGTAATTTGTCGATTCGCCCACGCGCGTTTCATCCAAGCGCGCAATAACAGGAGACCCACTCTATGTCACCCAAGATAGACCAGGTGCTGGCCCAGGCCGTAAATGATCCAGATGTAGTTGAAACAAATGAGTGGCTCGATGCGCTCGAATCCGTCATAGAGGCCGAAGGCCCTGAGCGCGCACATTATCTGATGGAGCGCATGGTAGATCTGGCGCGCCGCCGTGGTGCCCATATCCCGTTTTCCAGCAATACAGCCTATGTGAATACCATTCCGGCTGACCAGGGTGAACATTGCCCTGGTAACCTGGAAATTGAAGAGCGCCTGCGCTCTTATATGCGCTGGAATGCCATGGCCATGGTGGTCAAGGCTAACCGTGTTGATGGCGACCTTGGTGGTCACCTGTCCAGCTTTGCCTCGCTGGCAAACATGCTGGGCATAGGCTTCAACCATTTCTGGCATGCGCCGACGGAAGATCACGGTGGCGACCTGTTGTATATCCAAGGCCATTCTTCTCCTGGTATCTATGCACGCGCCTTCCTCGAAGGCCGTCTGACTGAAGACCAGTTGCTTCACTTCCGCCGTGAAGTCGATGGCAAGGGTCTGTCTTCTTATCCGCATCCAAAACTGATGCCTGATTTCTGGCAATTCCCTACGGTATCGATGGGTCTGGGCCCTTTGATGGCGATTTATCAGGCTCGTTTCCTGAAATATTTGCACGCTCGCGGTATTGCTGACACTGAAAAACGTAAGGTCTGGGCCTTCTGTGGTGATGGCGAGATGGATGAACCAGAATCCATGGGCGCAATCGGCATGGCTGGTCGTGAACAGCTCGACAACCTGGTGATGGTTGTCAACTGTAATCTGCAACGCCTGGACGGCCCGGTACGTGGAAATGGCAAGATCATCCAGGAACTGGAATCTGATTTCCGTGGTGCTGGCTGGAATGTCGTCAAAGTCATCTGGGGCAGCGGCTGGGATGAATTGCTGGCGAAAGACAAAGACGGCATCCTGCAAAAAGTGATGATGGAAACCGTTGATGGTGAATACCAGAATTACAAAGCCAAGGATGGTGCCTATGTACGCAGCCACTTCTTTGGCAAGCATCCAAAATTGCTGGAAATGGTCAGCAAAATGTCGGATGACGACATCTGGCGCCTGACCCGTGGTGGCCATGACCCACACAAGATTTATGCTGCATTCAAAGTCGCCCAGGAAAACAAGGGCCAGCCTACCGTCATTCTGGCGAAGAGTATCAAGGGCTTTGGCTTTGGCAAATCCGGCGAAGCACGCAACACTGCGCACAATACCAAGAAGCTCGACGATGAAGCCATCAAGGCCATGCGTGACCGCTTCCAGTTGCCGATTGCGGATGCTGAACTGCCAGCAATCCCATTCTTCAAACCGGCTGACGACACGCCAGAAATGCAATACCTGCATGCGCGCCGTAAAGAACTCGGTGGCTACCTGCCGCAACGTCGTCAAAAAGCCGACGAGGCTTTGGTGGTGCCAGAACTGACAGCCTTCCAGGCCATGCTGGAACCAACTGCGGAAGGCCGTGAAATTTCCACGACAGCCGCTTATGTGCGTATCCTGACAGCCTTGCTGCGCGACGCCAGCCTGGGTCAGCGCGTGGTGCCTATCATGGTGGATGAATCCCGTACTTTTGGTATGGAAGGTCTGTTCCGTCAGATCGGTATCTTTAGCCAGGTGGGTCAGTTGTATGAACCGGTCGATAAAGACCAGGTCATGTACTACCGCGAAGACAAGGCCGGTCAGATTTTGCAAGAGGGTATCAATGAAGCCGGTGGTATGAGTTCATGGATCGCTGCGGCGACTTCCTACTCGACCAATAACCGCGTCATGATCCCGTTCTATACCTATTACTCTATGTTTGGTCTGCAGCGTATCGGCGATCTGGCCTGGGCTGCTGGCGATATGCGCGCACGTGGCTTCCTGCTTGGTGGTACTGCCGGTCGCACGACACTGAATGGCGAAGGCTTGCAGCATGAAGATGGTCACAGCCATGTACTGGCATCCACCATCCCTAACTGTATTCCTTACGACCCGACCTTCGCGCACGAAGTGGCAGTCATCATGCATGACGGCCTGCGCCGCATGGTGACCGATCAGGAGGATGTGTTCTACTACATCACCCTGATGAATGAAAACTATAGCCACCCGGGTTTGAAGGCCGGTCAGGAAGAGGGCATTATCAAGGGCCTGTACCAGTTGCAAAAATCAGAGCAAACCACCAAGCACCGCGTGCAGCTGATGGGCTCTGGCACAATCTTGCGTGAAGTTATTGCCGGTGCTGAGTTGCTGCAAAACGACTGGGGTATCGCTGCTGATGTCTGGTCTGCACCTTCATTCACTTTGCTGGCCCGTGACGGCCAGGATGCTGAACGCTGGAATATGCTACACCCGACTGCAGAACCACGCGTACCTTACATCGCTCAATGCCTGAAAGACACGGCTGGCCCTATCGTTGTCGCAACCGATTATATGCGCACCTTTGCTGAACAGGTACGTGCGTTCATACCTAAAAACCGTAGCTATAAAGTGTTGGGTACAGATGGTTTTGGCCGTTCTGATTCTCGCGCCAAACTGCGTGAGTTCTTTGAGGTCAATCGTTACTTCGTCGTCATCGCTGCCTTGAAAACACTGGCTGATGAAGGTGCCTTGTCTGCTTCCGTGGTAGCGCAGGCAATTGCCAAATACGGTATCGATGCAGATAAACCTAATCCGGTTACTGTGTAATTTTACGTCTGACACCCACTAACATTTCCTGTCTCTCTCATTTTAGAGAGACAGGATGAGCGTGAAGCCAGAGTAAAAAACTGGCTTCACCCCAACCGCCCTGTGACAACGCAGGGCGACAATGGAGAAAACTATGAGTAGCGTAGAAGTCAAAGTACCGGATATTGGTGATTTCAAGGAAGTTGAAGTCATTGAGCTGATGGTCAAAGTCGGCGACACCATCAAGGTTGATCAGTCACTGATCACCGTAGAATCAGATAAAGCCAGCATGGAGATTCCATCCAGCCATGCCGGTGTGGTTACAGAAATTAAAGTCAAGGTCGGCGACAAGGTTGCTGAAGGTTCTTTGCTGGTCGTGGTTGATGCTGCGGCAAGTGCAGCGGCACCGGCGGCGGCACCTACGGCACCTGCGCCTGCGGCTGCTCCGGCAGCTCCGGCAGCAGCCCCCGCGCCAGTAGCGGCAACGCCTGCACCAGCGGCTCCAGCACCTGCTGCCGCTGGTGTAGCTGCTACGGCAGCACCGGTAGCAACAGCCAGCGCAGGCAAAGCGCACGCCTCACCATCCATACGCAAATTCGCGCGTGAACTCGGTGTTGATCTGAGTCGCGTTGCCGGTTCCGGCCAAAAAGGCCGTATCACACAAGAAGACGTACAAAACTTCGTCAAGGGCATCATGGCTGGCAGCACAGCTGTTGCTGCGGTTTCTGCTCCGGCAAAAAATGGCAGTGGTGTTGGCCTCGATGTATTGCCATGGCCATCGCTGGATTTCAGCAAGTTTGGCGCGACCACGACATCGCCTTTGTCACGCATCAAAAAACTCAGCGGCCCGAACCTGCACCGCAACTGGGTCATGATCCCGCACGTCACGCAATTTGATGAAGCCGATATCAGCGACCTCGAAGAATTCCGTAAGTCTTCGAACGAAGCCCTGGTTAAATCCGGCGTCAAACTGACGATGCTGGCTTTCGTCATCAAGGCCAGCGTTGCCGCACTCAAAAAATTCCCGGCATTTAATTCTTCGCTCGATGCGACAGGTGAAAACCTGATTCTGAAGCAGTATTACAACGTCGGCTTTGCAGCAGATACGCCGAATGGCCTGGTCGTGCCTGTCGTTAAAAACGCAGACCAGAAAACCCTGTCGCAAATCGCGGTCGAAATGGGTGAGTTGTCTGCCCAGGCACGCGATGGCAAGTTGAAACCTGCTGACATGCAGGGTGCAACCTTCACGATCTCTTCACTCGGCGGTATCGGTGGCACGGCATTCACGCCTATCATCAATGCACCTGAAGTGGCGATCCTGGGCTTGTCCAAATCCAGCATCAAACCAGTCTGGGATGGCAAGCAATTCCAGCCACGCCTGATGTTGCCTTTGTCGCTGTCGTATGACCACCGCGTCATTGACGGTGCCATGGCTGCCAAGTTCACCGCTTATCTGGCTGATGTACTGGCTGATCTGCGTAAAACCCTGCTGTGAACGGAGACCAGACTATGAGCACTATCGAAGTCAAAGTACCCGATATCGGTGATTTCAAGGAAGTTGAAGTCATAGAATTGCTGGTCAAGGTGGGTGACACCATCAAGGTTGATCAATCACTAGTGACAGTGGAATCCGACAAGGCCAGCATGGAAATCCCATCCAGCCACGCCGGTGTCATCAAGGAATTGAAAGTCAAACTCGGTGACAAGATTGCCGAAGGCAGTTTGTTGCTGGTCATAGACGCTGAAGGCGCTACGGCAAGTGCAGCGCCTGCGCAGGCCGCTCCCGCAGTTGCGGCTGCTTCAACACCGGCTCCTGCTCCTGCTGCTGCGCCCGTCGCTGCAGCACCTGCCGGACCAGTCGGCATTGTCGAAGTCAAGGTGCCTGATATTGGTGATTTCAAGGAAGTTGAAGTTATCGAAGTCATGGTCAAGGTGGGCGACAGCATCAAGGTGGATCAGTCGCTGATTACTGTCGAATCTGACAAGGCCAGTATGGAAATTCCATCCAGCCATGCCGGTACGGTAAAAGAAATCAAGGTCAAGGTCGGCGACAAGGTTGCTGAAGGCAGCTTGTTGTTGCTGGTGGAAGCCGCAGGCCAGGCAGCGTCTGCTCCCGCTGTTGCAACCACAACTGCAAGCGCCGCTGCTCCAGTTGCTCAGGCCGCACCTGCTGTCCCTGCCGCACCTGCACCAGTCGCTTCCGGTTACACCGGTAAGGTCGATGTTGAATGCGACATGATGGTCTTGGGCGCTGGTCCTGGTGGTTATTCCGCCGCCTTCCGCTCTGCTGATCTGGGCATGAATACCGTACTGGTCGAGCGTTATTCCACCCTCGGTGGTGTCTGCCTGAACGTAGGCTGTATCCCATCCAAGGCGCTGCTGCACGTGGCCGCCGTGATTGATGAAACCGCATCCATGGCAGCGCATGGCGTGACCTTTGCCAAGCCAGAAATCGATATCGATAAACTGCGTGGCTACAAGGAAGGTGTCATCAAGAAAATGACGACTGGCCTGAATGGCATGGCGAAAGCCCGCAAGGTCAATGTCGTGCAGGGCGTAGGCCAGTTCCTCAGTCCTAATCATATCGAAGTCACTGCGGCGGATGGCAGCAAAAAAACCGTGCAGTTCAAGCAGGCGATTATTGCCGCTGGCTCTTCTGTCGTGAACCTGCCGTTCGTACCGACTGACCCGCGCATTGTTGACAGCACCGGCGCGCTGGAATTGCGCCAGATACCAAAGCGTATGCTGGTCATCGGTGGCGGCATCATTGGCCTGGAAATGGCGACTGTGTATTCCACCCTGGGTTCGCGCATTGATGTCGTAGAAATGCTGGACGGCCTGATGCAGGGCGCAGACCGTGACATGGTCAAGGTCTGGCAAAAATTCAATGAAAAACGTTTTGACAACATCATGTTGAAAACCAAAACGGTTGCTGTTGAAGCTCTGCCAGAAGGCATCAAGGTCACGTTCGAAGCCGCCGAAGCTGGCGCAACAGCACCAGCACCACAAATCTATGATCTGGTACTGGTTGCAGTAGGCCGCAGCCCCAACGGCAAGAAAATTGCCGCTGACAAAGCAGGCGTGGCCGTGACTGACCGTGGCTTCATCAATGTCGACAAGCAAATGCGGACTAACGTGCCGCATATCTTTGCGATTGGTGACCTGGTTGGCCAACCCATGCTGGCACACAAGGCTGTGCATGAAGCCCACGTCGCAGCAGAAGCAGCATCCGGTGAAAAAGCCTACTTTGATGCCAGCGTGATCCCATCCGTTGCCTACACTGACCCTGAAGTCGCATGGGTAGGTATGACAGAAGATGAAGCCAAGGCCAAAGGCGTCAAGCTTGAAAAAGGCCACTTCCCATGGGCGGCTTCTGGCCGTGCAGTGGCAAATGGCCGTGACGAAGGCTTCACCAAGTTGCTGTTCGATGCAGAAACCAAACGCATCGTCGGTGGCGGCATCGTCGGCACGCATGCCGGTGACATGATAGGCGAGATCGCCCTGGCGATAGAGATGGGTGCTGATGCAGTCGATATCGGCAAAACCATCCATCCACATCCTACCTTGGGTGAATCGATAGGCATGGCGGCTGAGGTGTATAAAGGTGTCTGTACTGACTTGCCACCGCAGCGTAAAAAGTAAGTGAATTTGCTGTAAAGATAGCCCTGATGCATAAAAAGCATCAGGGCTTTTTTGTATCCATCGCCAGTGAACTCTGGTTTTCTGAACTTGTTCTGCAAACTGTAGTCAAAACGCTGCTTTTTGAGCTATCTTTGCGTGTTGGTCAAACGTAGCTCCATACAATCTGATCAAGCTCCCTTACAATAAAATATTACAGGTGGTGCAACCATGAAAACCTTTGTACGCAGCACGCTGGCCCTTGCGCTGGCAACTGCCTTTCTCCCGGCTATTTCTGTTCATGCACAGGATAAAGCTGCCCCTGCCCAAATAACTACGGCTGCCAAAGCAGCCAGACCAGGACAAAAAACCGCAGACCTGCTGCCATTTCACGCAACAGAAAAGCTTTTGCCCAATGGCCTGAAAATCATCATCGTGCCGACTGGCTTGCCTAACATCATCTCTCTGCATATCCCAGTACAGACTGGTTCGCGAAATGAGATAGAAGAGGGTAAGTCCGGTTTTGCCCATTTCTTTGAGCACATGATGTTTCGCGGCACCAAGGAAATCCCGGCAGACAAGTACAAAGACATCTTGACCGCCACGGGCGCGAGACAAAACGCGTATACCAGCGATGACCTGACCAACTATCACACGACCTTCTCCAAAGAAGACCTGGAAACCATGCTGAGGATAGAAGCAGACCGTTTCCAGAACCTGTCCTATAGCGAAGCAGACTTCAAGACAGAGTCGCGCGCAGTACTGGGTGAATACAACAAGAACAGCGCCAACCCCATCAGCAAGCTGTTTGAAGTCATGCGCGATGCGGCTTACCAGAAACATACCTACAAACACACCACGATGGGCTTTCTCAAGGACATTGAGGACATGCCCAATCAATATGCCTATTCCAAGGTTTTCTTTGACCGCTGGTACCGCCCTGAGCGCACCACCGTCATCATCGCCGGTGATGTAGAGCCACAGAAAGCTATTGCACTGGTCGAGAAATACTGGGGTAAATGGCAGCGCGGCAAGGTGCAGCCTGCTGTTCCGGCAGAACCGGCAGCGACAGGTGCGATCTATAAACATGTGCCATGGCCTAGCCCAACTTTGCCGTATGTGACAGTGGCTTTCCATGCGCCAGCTTTTTCTGAAGTTAACAAGGAACATGCCGCCCTGCGTCTGCTGCTGAACCTGTCCTTCGGTTCTACCTCAGCCCTGAACAAGCGCTTGCAGCAGGATGAGCAAAAGGTCGATCAGTTGTTTGACTTTACGCCAGACAATGTCGATCCTGGCCTGGCGACCATAGGTGCTCGCGTCAAAAAGCCGGAAGACGTAGTGTATGTGCGCGATGCCATCCTCAAAACTGTTGCTGGCATCACAGCCAAACCTCTGTCTGACAAAGAACTGGCCGACGCCAAGTCTGCACTTAAATACGGCGTGATACGCTCACTCGACAATACCGAGCAAATCGCCTCCACCCTGGTACGCTTTGTCCATTACAAGCGTTCTTACGCGACCATGAACCAGTTCTATCAGCTCATAGATAGTTTGACTCCAGCCGACTTGCAGGCAGCGGCGAAGAAATACCTGAGCGATGACAGCATGATCGTCACCACGCTGTCAAATACAGCCTTGCCTGCCGAGGTCAGCCAGTTGCCCAAGCTGGCCAGCTTTGCCGACAAGAGCACAGGCAGCAAGCTCGACATGCTGGTACAAAAATCAGCTCTGCCACAGATACGCTTCAAGCTGGTGTTCAATGCCGGTGCCGCCAATGATCCGGCAGGCAAGGAAGGTCTGGCAGCCCTGACAGCAGCCATGGTCGATGCGGCAGGTTCCAAAGAGCGCAAGATTGATGAAATCAAGAAGGCCTTGTTCCCGCTGGCAGCCAGCTTCAATGGCCTGACCGACAAGGAAATGACGACCTTCAGCGGTTCAGTCCATAAAGACAAATGGGATGATCTGATCAATATCGCCTTGCCACAATTGCTGGAACCCGGCTTCCGCGAAGAAGATTTCCGTCGTCTTAAGGATGCGCAAAAAAATGCTCTGACGCTGGATTTGAAAGACAACAACGAAGAAGAACTCGCCAAAGAACGTCTGCAAACCAATGTGTTTGCAGCATCACCCTATGCCCACCCTGTGCTCGGTACAATCAAGGGCATAGACGCGATTACGCTGGATGATGTCAAACAGTTCTGGAAACAGGCTTATACCAAAGGTGCGCTGAAGGTCGGTATTTCTGGCGATGTGACAGAAGCAATGCAGGCGTCCTTGCAACAAGCCCTGGCAAAATTGCCAGAAGGCGCAGGCATTGCGCGCATTGCCGCACCTGTGGGCAAGGTAAGCAAGGGACTGGAGGTAGAGATCATAGAAAAGAATACGCGGGCAACTGCTATCTCTTTGGGACAACCTATCACGGTGACGCGTGCGCATCCTGACTTTGCCGCCTTGTGGCTGGCCAAGACCTGGCTGGGCGAACACCGTGCCAGTTCATCCCATTTGTACCAGCGCATACGCGAAGTACGTGGCATGAATTACGGTGACTATGCGTATATCGAAGCCTTCCCAGGTGGTATGTTCCAGTTCTTCCCGACTGCCAACAGGGCGCGTCAGTCACAGTTGTTTGAAATCTGGATACGCCCGGTCGCTCCGGAAAATGCCCAGATGGCCATACGTGTTGCACTTACCGAGTTCGACAGAATGGTCAACAAGGGACTGAGCAAGGAAGAGTTCGAGATCACCCGTGCTTATCTGATGAAGAATGTTTTCATGATGACGGCTACTCAGGACCAGCAACTAGGTTATGCCATGGATTCACAATGGCACCATACGCCAGAATTCACGAAGATGATGCGTGATAACCTGAGCAAGCTGAGCCTGGCAGATGTCAATGCAGCCATCAAAAAGCATTTGTCGGCAGAAAACCTGTCTGTCGTCATCATCGCCAAAGATGCTGCCGACCTCAAGGCAAAGCTGGTGGCCGATGCTGAATCACCGATCAAATACAATTCCGACAAACCCAAGGAATTGCTGGACGAAGATCAGGTCATCGGCAAGCGCAAGCTCAACATCAAGGCTGATGCTGTCAGCATCACACCTGCAAGCAAGGTGTTTGCTGATTAAGCCAATCAGATAGCCCGATAGTTAAAAAGCCCTGCAATCCTTGAAGATTGCAGGGCTTTTTTTAATATCCGTATATTGCAAAAAATTACGCAGCTTTCTGTACGATCAAACCTATCGACGTCACTACATATTTTTCTATCTGCAGACGCAGATGTGTATCCTGTATGTAGGGTGCCATATCGACATGGCCATCTGCAAAGCCATCGCCTTCATCCCAGTCTATTTCTATATGGTGGCCTTGTGATTGCAGGGTAGTGATGATTTCTTCGATATCGCGCTTGCGGAACAAGACGGTAGCGCCAGTATCGACAGTATCATCATTGGAAGACATATTGAATTCTGTCGTGTGGACTGCGATGCCACCGGGCTTCAGGCAATGCATGGCATTGAGGACAAAATTCTTGCCATGTTCGATGGAGCCCAGATGTTCAAAGGCGCAGGATGACCACAGGAAATCGAATTTGCCATGCAGATATTCACTGATATTGTTCATGTCGGCAAATTTGAATTCGACCAGCCTGCGCAGTTCTTTTTCATCACAGAGATTACGTTGGTTGATGGCTTCAAAACCATTTGCATGTTGAGTGGAATCGACCCAGCCCTTGGCTTGTGCTTCTTCAGTGAACAAATCTGTGGCGATGATGCTGGCACCATGTGCTGCGAAGATGGCAGTCAATGGTTCAGTGCCGATAGCAAATCCCAGGCCAAGCTGGCCTTCTTGCAGCATGCCGCGCTCTTTTAATGCCTGGGTGATAAAAGCCCACTCCCAGATTTTTCTATGCATATGGCCAGGCCTGTCACCCATGCGCACCGTCCAGTATTGAAAAACTTCGGTGCGCATCAACTGTTCTGTGCACATTGATGATTTCAATAACTCCGTGCGGACGGGGGGCGGTGATTGCAGATAATCGTGAACTGGCTTGAAACCATCTTGCCACGCACGTACAGGGACAAGCGGGTCTTCAACTTCGGCGGCCACTGGTGGTGCGGGTTCAACCGGGACAACGACAGGAACCGGTACTGCTACCGGAGCTATAAATTGCTGCCGGATTTTTGCGGCCAGGCTGGATTGACGAAATTCTGTAGGAAGTACTCGCCACACCGGCAAAACCAATTTCAAGATACTGGATTTCATGAGGTAAATCTTAGCTTTAATTGAATAAACTGCACTTATGCTGTTTCCAGCCAAGTAGAGAGCTTGCTGCCATGCTTCCTATAATAACAATTGATTTGCCAGTCTGACTATTAAATTTTTCAATTGACACAGTCATCACTTAATTGCAAGCAGCTAACAGTAGATAAAGTAATCAAGACGCTGAGATTTTGCAGATATCCCTGATAAAAACTTAATTTAATTCATGGGCGCCATATAGGAAGCCTGCTTTGAACTATAATTTTTAGTAATATTGACCTAAGACAATCAGGAAAGCCCAAGATGAATACAGCCAGTAGTGTCGATAGTTTCACTTGTCCTGAATTTCTTGCCATGGAACGCAGCATCATCGATGACTTTGTCGATTGCACGCGTGAAGCTTGTGAAGAGGCTGAGGCCTGTGTCAAAGAGCTCAATAACCAGGGCGGTACGGCCTATGTACACCGCCTGTTCCGCGCTATGCATTCGCTCAAGGGCAATTGCCAGATGGTGGGGCTGATTCCCTTTGTTGAGTTATTGCACAGGCTGGAAGAGATCGTTGCCAGGGTCAGGGCAGAGCAAGACCCTTATTTTCGTGAGCTGGGTGAGTTTTTGCTGCTGGCCATTGATGAGGTCGAGGATTTGCTCAATGACCTGATCGCCAATGGAAGTACCAGCGATGTCAGGCGCAAGAAACTGTATGAACTATGTGATGCCTTGCAAAAAACCGTTGGTGGTGGCTTTCAGGCTCAGCAATTCAAGGACGCGATTGCGGCACTGGATGGCAAAGTCGCCAATAAGGAAAATGTCGCCAAGGTACCGCGTGTGTTGCTGGAATTATCAGATGACATGGCAATGATGTACAAGTTTGCCCAGCAAATCGATAATCTCAGCATCTATAGAAAAAATCGCAGTGAACAAGCGGCACAATTAACAGAGGCACTGAATGAGGCCCTGGGTTTGCCAGTCAATGCGCAGCAATTGAAGGCTGCTTCCTTGATGCATGATATTGGCATGGGATTTATACCGCACAGCATCTTCAATAAGGAAGCCGGTTTATCCAGGGAAGAATTAAAAATCGTGCAGGAGCATGTGGTGACGGCCAGCCAGATTCTTTTGCGCTTCGGCGGCTGGGATGAGGCTGCGCGCATAGTGCTGGATCATCATGAGCGCTATGACGGTTCAGGTTACCCAAATGGCTTGAAAGCTGAACAGATACATCCTGGCGCACGCATACTGGCGATAGTCGATACTTTCTGTTCAGTCACCAACGAACGTTCTGACCGCAGCTACAAACGCAGTTTGCTGAGTGCTATTTCCGAGATCAATGCCAATATTGAAAGCCAGTTTGATCCTGCCATGGTAGAGATGTTCAATGATGTAGTGCGCAAACTGATCGCCAGGCAATAATTCTTTAAGCTTGCAGACAGTATGCAGATAAGTAAAGTACCTGAAATTTCACACAAGGATGTTCGCTTACGTAGCATACGCCGCAGTGATGCAGCAGCCTGGTATGACTATCTCAAAAATCCAGATGTGATCAGACATACCAGTTGGAATCTTAGTGCAGCGGCAGATCTGTTACCGCAGTTCGATGCATATGAAAGCGCTGCACCTGATACCCCTATTCGTCTGGCCATCGTCAGCAAGGAAGAAGACAGGTTGCTAGGTACGGTCGGTTTTCATACCATTTCCGGTATTAACCGTAGTGCAGAACTTGCCTATGACCTGGCACCAGAATACTGGGGCAAGGGCGTCATGCAAGCTGCGGCAATGGCACTGCTTGAATGGGGTTTCTGGCAGGCTGGCTATAACCGCATCCAGGCGACTGTGCTGGAAACCAACTCCCATTCCATACAACTGCTGGAACGCATGGGCTTTGAACGCGAAGGTTATCTGCGGGCTTTCCGCATGGTGCGCGGTACCCCTGGTAATTTCTGGATGTATGCATGTTTGCATCCTGATATTGCCGGCAGATAAACAAATCTTTACGGCGACATGACAAGATTTAACAAGACTGTTTTTTTCATGCAAAGCCTGTTGCATAGTGTTGGACATATGCTTGTCGCTTGAGTTAGGCTGGCATTGAACAGATCCCTGCCTTGCAGGGGCAATAGCCGGGAAAACAGCATGTTGTTAAAACGCTCAAAAGAAGAAGTAGTCTTGCTCATGCTTTGCGGCCTGAGCATACCGAGCATCCTCCCTTTTGGTATAGTGCGTCTGTTCCAGGGTAATTTTTTAATGGCGACAGTCGATCTGTTGATCGTGCTGGGCATGTTGTGCATCATTGTTTTTGTCTGGCGCACGCGCAAGGTACGTCTGGCAGGTATTGCCGTGACGGTGTTTTACTCCATGGGCATGCTGGCCGCAGTGTATGTCAAGGGCGTGCCTATCGCATATTGGGTGTATCCCACGATGATCGCTGCCTTCTTTATACTCAGGGCGAAAGAAGCACTGATCATCAATAGCGTTTCATTGATCGTGCTGGTCGTGATCTTGCGTAATGCCATGCTGTTGCTGGATTTGTCCAGCCTGGTTGTCACGCTGGTGTTGATCAATCTGTTTTCTTATATTTTCTCTGACCGCACCAGCCTCCAGCATTTTGAACTGAACCAGCAAGCAGAAAAAGACTTTTTAACCGGGGCTGGCAACCGCCGTGCGTTTGACAAACAGCTACAGACTATCTGCGCCAAGGATGAAGTACATACCGATGTTTGCATCCTGATACTTGATCTTGACCACTTCAAAAAAATCAATGACCAGTTTGGTCATATGGTGGGTGACCAGGTCCTCATACAGTTTTGCGCACTGCTGCGTTCACGCATACGCACGGCAGACTGTTTCTTCCGCTATGGCGGTGAGGAGTTTGTTGTCATTGCCATGGGGGCAGATGATATTGCCGCAGCCAGGTTTGCCGAGGAATTGCGCACCCTGGTAGAAAAGGCGCAATTGCTGCGTGATTATCCGGTTACTGTATCCATAGGGGTGGCAAAGAAAATCGCAGGGGAAGATGGCCAGGCATGGTTCCAGCGTGCTGATACCATGCTTTATGAAGCAAAACTGGCCGGGCGCAATGCCGTGCGCGTGGCTGGCAATGACAACGTTTGAACTACAAGCTCAAGCTTGCTGGTCTGGCTGATCGGCGGAAGCAGTAACGTCATTGGCGACGACAATCTGTTTTTCCAGTTCACTGTCAGGGCGATAACTCCAGGCTGGCATGAACAGCAATACAAACAGTGAAGCCAGTGCCGTAATGACACTGATCCAGATGACAAACTGATTCGCTGCAATTCGTTCTGGGTAGATGTGGATGACAGCCCCCAGGCCTATGGCATTGGCGGCAGCCACCAGTACTGCACAGGCATAGTCCTGGAAACGTCTGGCCTTGTTGGCACTCTTGGCCCAGCGTGGGTCAGTGTTGTAGCTGGGCAGGTGCAAATGGGCATCTTCCAGTCTTTCCAGCGTGGCCAGGAAATGGCGCAAATTCGTGATCGAGCGTTCTGCCTTGTAATTCAAGAATGTCAGGCAAATTGATGCCACAGGAAAACCCATGACCAGCCACTCTACTGGCAGCTTGCTGCTGGGCTCACCCGGTTTCAAGGCCACCAGGGCGGCCAGCAGGCTGACTACCAGGGTCACATACAGGGCCAGTGCCTGATGTCTTTGTGCTATGCGGGTATTGACTTCCTGGTTGGCGGCGATGAAACGGTAATTGGCATCAACATGAGATTTTGACATGGGGCGGCTTTCAGCTATTTGGAGCAAGCCGCCATTATCGCTTAAATCGTCGCTGAAATTCATGCTGAAACTGCCTGTCACTACATTCAAAATGCCCAGGTAGCAGAAACATATGCCGTTTTGCTATCTGGCAGTTGCGCCAGTATTGCCTTGCTCGGGCCGCCATAAATACGCAAGCCGCCATTGATGCTGATGCGGTCACCCTGCCAGCCCAGTGCAGCCGTGATGATGCGGCCATGGTCTTCTGGCGTCCAGAGTATATCCAGCGAGGGTTGCCAGTCATTCTTTTGCCAGCTCCAGCGCGCGAACACATTCTTGCGGCGAATATTGCCAGAGGCAGACAATGCCTGGTTTTGCCAGGCCAGGTTATAGCCAATTATTTGCTGCATTTGCGGCAAATAATTGACGCTGCCCTGCAAAGTCAGGTTGCGCTTGTTCCAGTTTTGCCATTCGCGGTCTGACAAGGCAGTGCCATCCCACCAGGCTTCGAGGAAAAAACTGTGCTGCGACTCTGTCGTGTAGTTTGCACCCAGCATGGCTTGTACGACATTGTTTTGTGTATTGTTTTGCCAGGGGTTGTTATGCTGTAGCAGTGCAGGATCTGTATTCATGCGCAAGCCTGTATTTTTTTGCATGAAACGTACAGAGCCATGTATCTCCATTTCATCTGTCGCCACCCAGGACGCGGCAGCTCCAAGACTGCCTCCATTCTTTTGACCATAACGGCCAAAGCCATGCAAATCCACACCGCCAGCACGGTGATAAACCCGCGCTGCCAGCGCCTGTTCATCTGCTGTATCCGTCGTTGCAGCATGGCCAGGATTGACCCACACCAAAGTTGCTGAAGTATTCGCAGTGAAGTAATCAATACTGGCCAAAGGTTTACCTATGACAGTCGTGCTGATCAGTGAGCGGCGCTTTTCCTGCGCAACTACATCATTCGGGCGAAAGCCATACCCCACATCCCAGGCAATGGTTTTTTTGCCAGCACTGAATTGCCATGCGCCATCGCCCAGGCTGCCATACAGTTCATTGAGCCATGCCGTGGCCTGGGTACGCCCGCCATCATTGATCTGCCCCTGCAAGGTAGCAACCGCATTAATGCCTTTGCCACCGGCGCGCAATTCGGTTTCCATTACGCCCAGTTGCGAATTCTTGCTGGATAAGCCAGGAACAAGTTGATTGGCAATTGCCAAAGGACTGGCACCATTGCTGGTGTAACTATTGACCAGGCCACGCACCTGACCGCTGAAGTCTGTATCTTCAGCCATGACAAAAGCAGGCGTGCAGACCAGGGTAGCCAGCAAGCTTGCCAAGGCTGGGGTTTTCAAATCACGCATGATTACTCCAGGCTGGGGTTCTTGGCCAGAAACATGGGGTTTAGCCACTGTTCAGGCACGGTCTTTTGTTTGCGGCTGAGATAGCGCACACGTGTTTCTTTTTGGCTGCTCAATTGATCCAGCAAGATCATTTCAGACACCGCAGTTGGTGCTTGCGGCTTGTCCAATACAAAGCTGGCCTGCTTGGCGAGTTTTTCTGATTGCACATACAAATCTGCCTTGATAGGTTCGTGGCGCGTCTTACCCAGCCACAGCTCTATGCGCTGGTAAGCGACGGATTTACGCACGGCATTCAAACTCAGATGCACACAGGGTTTGTCATCGCATTTTTCTTCGCCTATGATTTTGCCTGTGTAGTCTTGCGACCAGCTCATGGTGGCGATATCGCCGATAGAAGCATCACCCAGTAATTTTTGCATGGGCGTGATGCGCAGCGGGCGCTGGCTGCCTGGCAAGAGCATCCAGAAATCATCACCCAGCATCAAGACCTTTTGCCCTTTTTCTGCAGGGCTTTTCATGAGTACCAGAGATTGATGATTGACCTGTGAAAACACCAGGTAATTTCTTTCTTTTTCCTTGCTGCCGTCCTTGGCAAAAGTAGTGATCTCGGTTTCTACCTGCATGTTTTCTGTACCGACCCTGAACTGATCGGCCGCTTTCAGGTAGTCACTGACTTCATCTGCCCTGGCGAGACTTGTTGTTGCTGCCAGCAGTAAAGCAGCAATATGTATAGTTGTTTTCATTTTTCTTCCTGTCTTAGTTATGTGCCAGTGCATCGACGATAGGTTGACGCAGGGTTTTGCGGGCGATGAAGGCTGACGACAGCATGGACAGGGCAATCATCATGAACACGGTGATGGCATACATGGCAGCATCTATCGTGATCAGTAAGGGGTAACCGCTGGAGCGCCCTGGTGGCGGTGGCATTTCAACCGGGAACACCATGAGCAGCAACGCAACGGTGATCGCCAGCAAGGCACCGGCAATGGCACCTGTGCCGCCCAGTATCATTCCTTCAAAAGAAAAACTGCGTATCAATTGCCCTGGCAAGGTACCCATGGCACGCAGCGTGCCAACTTCACGAGTGCGTTCTATGATGGCCATGGCCATGGCATTGGCAACCACGAACACTACGATGACACTGATGATGGCACCAAGAGCACCAAAGATGCGGTTATATAAATCACGTACAGATTTATAAAAGAAGGCTTGTTCCAGCCAGTTTTGTACGGTCAGTTCAGGGAATACTTTTGCCAGTCTGGCCTGTGCAGGCAGGGTCGCATTCATGGAATTGAGGAACACACCTAGGCTGGAAATACGCTGGGTATTCAATAGCTTTTGTGCTGTCTTGATATTCGAATACACCAGGCGCTTATCCAGGTCAGGAACACCGGTGGATACCAGGCCCTTGACGGTGACATCAACCGCATTCAGGGCACCATCAGTGGTGCTGGCCATCAACGTCAGGCTGCTGCCGGGCTTGGCTTTCAGGCTGCGTGCCAGTGCGTCACCCAGGACGATTTCTGCCTCTGCTGATTCGGTTTGCAGCAGTTCGCCTTCTTTCAATGTCAGGGTAGGGCCCTTGACCGAAAATTCAGCATCAGGGTCTATACCCACTGCCATCATGATGGTGGATTTGTCGCCATTGCTGATCAGGCCGCTATATTCTATGCGTGGCAAGACATAACGCACTGCCGGATCAGCCAAGAGCTTGCTTTGCAGGGCTGCTGCATTTTCCAGGCCATATTGCAGGGGCACATCCTGGTCACTGGTAAAGTGCTGGGGTTTGCCTATGGTCAGGTGACCAGTGCTGCGTGCAGATATCTGCGCCAGGCCTTCATAAGTCGAATAGGCAAAGCCACCGGCCAGCAGTATGGCTGCTGTACCTAGCGCTGCGATGACCACGGTAATGGCAGAACGGCGGCGGTTGCGCAGGGTATTGTAAAAGGCAAATTTGAGCCAGCTGAGTTTCATTGCAATCTCCCATCCAGCAGTGACACGATGCGGTCACTGCGGCTAGTCAGGCGGTTATCATGGCTGGCGATGATGAAGGCCACGCCTTCGGCATGGCCGCGTTCACGCATCAGATCCAGTACCTGGTCGGCGGTATGTGAATCCAGGCTGGCCGTGGGTTCATCAGCAATCACCAGGCTGGGGCGTTTGATGAGGGCGCGGGCGATAGCCACCCTTTGGCGCTGGCCGCCAGACAAGGCGTCTGGCAAATGCTGCGCATGTTCATGCAGGCCAACGGCCTTTAATTGCGCAGCCACCCGTTCACGCCGTTCTGCTGCCGGTACACCGGTCAGGAATAGCGGGTAATCGACATTCTCAGCCACTGTCATGACAGGCACGAGGTTAAAACTCTGGAAGATAAAACCTATGGTGTCGCGCCTTTGCAGGGTTTTTTGTGTTTCATTGTATTGATTGATGTTGACGCCGTTCAGCAAGATGTCGCCAGCATCGGCATGGTCTATCAGGCCGCAAAGGTTTAGTATCGTGCTCTTGCCACTGCCGGACGGGCCGGTCAGGGCTAGCAATTCACCACGCTGTAATGTCAGATCTACACCTTGCAAGGCCTTGACGACGTGGGCACCGAGTTGGTAAGTTTTATGAACTGCATGCAGTTCTATGGCAGGTGCCAGGCTCATGATGGAATACCTTTCAACATGGCCCTGGCAGCTTCTGCCTGTGGTGCATTTTGTTTGACCACTTCATTCAGGTAGCGCTTGGCATCTTCAGGGCGTTTTTGCTCATTCGCCAGACTGGCAGCGCGCATCAACACCGAACCACGAAAGCCTGGCTCTGCCTTGTCGAATTGCTTGTGTTCGAGCACTTCATTCAAGAGCTTGGCACCACGCGGGCCACGGTTCATAAAGGCCGGCACAGCCAAGAAAGTGCTGGCGGCAACATATTTGACTTCCAGTATCACCGGCGTGCTGCCATGGCCCTGGGCGTTTTCATTGGCGGCGGCGAGTTGCAGGGCTTTCTCCAGCATGGCCATGCCATCTTCTGCGTAAGACATTTTCTTCCACGGGAACATGGTAGTCACCGCCAGCTTGCCCGTGCTGGCACCGGCATAGGCCATGATCAATGGGCTGGCCGGGTCTTGTTTGAGCAATTCATTAAAGGCATTTGCCGCAGCTTCTTCACTACCCTTGGCAGACTGGGTGAATTGCTGGAAGGCAGTTTGAAACTGTGGCTCAGAAAATGCCATGGCCTGAGTCGTGAATGCCAGTAGCAGGCTGCTCGCCAGCAGAATTTTTTTGCCAGTAGGGATGTGAAATGCGCGCATGTGGATCTCCTGTTAAATTAAATATAGGGTGATACTTGTTCGGATGTTGCGACAGGACGGAGATTAAAGAGAGCTAACATTACCCTCAATGCTGATGCGACGAGGCAGAGAAGTTTGCCGCGAACGGTAGTAAAAATGGCGCGAATGGAAGGAGTATTGCGCGAGGATGTTTTGTCAATAATGAAATATCGACGAGACAAGAAAAATTTCCAGAATCATGTGATACTAGATTTTTAATGCACATTCCTTAATAAAAACGACGAGACCATGAAAAATCCAGCCAAAGAATTTATTGTCAATAAAAGCAATTTATTGGAGTCCAGATTCAAGCCCCTGCATGTGCCTGCGGAAGCGGAATTGCAGGATGGGCAAGTCGTGTTGCAGGTAGAGCGTTTTGCCTTCACGTCAAATAATGTGACTTATGCAGCCTTTGGCACAGCCATGCATTACTGGAATTTTTTCCCTACCGATGAGGGCTGGGGTAATATCCCGGTCTGGGGTTTTGGTGATGTGCTGGCCTCAAAAGCCGAAGGCGTGGCAGTGGGCGAGCGCTTTTATGGCTACTACCCCATGGCTACCCACCTGACAGTGCAGGCTACACGGGTTTCACCTGGCGGTTTTGTCGATGGTGCAGAACACAGGCAGGCCATGCATGGTCTGTACAATCATTATGTCAGGACTACTACCGATCCTGGCTACACCAAAGAGTCTGAAGATGTGCAGGTCTTGCTGCGCCCCTTATTCATCACCTCATTCATGATCGATGATTTTCTTGATGACAATCAGTTCTTTGGTGCACAGACAGTGTTGATCTCCAGTGCCTCCAGCAAGACTGCTTATGGCCTGGCATTCATGCTGTCGCTGCGCAAGGACAAAGCTTGCAAGATCATAGGTCTGACTTCGCCGGGTAATCTGGAATTCGTGCGGAATATGGCGATCTACGACGAAGTCATCAGCTATGAGCAAGTGACTGAGCTGGCAACTGACCAGGGCGTTGTATATGTCGATATGGCTGGCAATGGGCAACTACGCAGCCAGTTGCATCATCATTTCAACGAGAACATGAAATACAGTTGTGCAGTTGGTGGTACGCATTGGGAAGAGTTGAGCGGTGGATCAAATTTGCCCGGCGCAAAACCGACTTTGTTCTTTGCACCGGCACAAATCAAGAAGCGCATGACAGACTGGGGGCCGAATGGTGTGCAATCCCGTCTTGCCCAAGCTTGGCAAGCTTTTATGCAGCCAGTGATGTCAGCAGAAAAACCATGGATGCAGGTTATCCATGGACAGGGTGAGGCTGCAGTAAGGCAAGTCTATGATGATATGCTGGGTGGGGCCGCTCGGCCTGATCAGGGCAATGTGCTGACACTGCTCAGCGGTGACACTGATTAATTTTTCCAGAGGGCGGGCAAGTCGCCTGACTTCCTGCCCTTGATGATGGCTGCGTTGATCTTGTTGATGACATCTGATCTGGTATTGATGCCAGTCGTGAAATGGATAGGATCGACCAGCAAGGGCTTGGCAAATACTTTGACGCCATAGTTCATCTGCGTCTCGTTGCGCAGGTTTTTTTCATCCAGATAAAGATTCAGTTCTGCTTCCAGGTCTTTGGCATTTGGCATGCGTGAATTGACAAGCATGACATCCATGCGGCCTGATAAAAGTTTTTTCAGACGTGAGCTGTTTTGTGGCTGATCTTCTTCTACGCGAAACATGACATTGCGTAATTTGTCGATATCATCGCCAAAGCGTATGCCCCTGACTATGCCGACTGATTTGCCTTGCAAATCACTGATGCCAGCATATTTCATGTGCGTATCGTCTCTTGCCACGACCCATACAAAATCTGAAAAAACAGCTTCTGAATAGCGCATGGTCTTCAGCCGTTCAGTATTTTTTGATAAACCAAATCCCAGCCCTTCACCCTTGCCTATGTTTTCTATGACGCGGGGCAGGGGATAGCGACGCACCTCAAATTTCACATCCATGGCGCGTTCAAAATAGGCGATGATTTTTTGGTTCTCTGGCCGGATGGGAGCAATCTCACCATTTTCATCGCGGGTTTCTGCGAGTAGCAAAGGCACGACAGTTTCAGCATGCACTTTTGATTGCAGGCAGCACATACAGAGCAACATCCCTATAAACCGGGAGGCCTTCAGCAAAACGGCGTGGTGCTTATCTGACATGCAATGTTTTCGTGCGGAAATGATGTGCGATGATACCTTCGCTGATAGGCGCTTGCATAGCTGTCTTAGGTAAGGATTTGTTAAGCCGAGCCTGACATAACCTAAATATCGGGAAGCCTAACTAAAATAAGTATAAAGAATTTCAAAAGAGCTATTTAATTTGCTAAGATGGAAATAAGCTTCTTTAAGAAGTCGCCGTTTTTGTAGAAAAGGAGACATCATGCCCCTCGTTACAATTACCGTCTGCAAACCCAAGTCCCTGCTGTTCAAAGAGACTGTTCTGAATGCCGTGCATGCGGCATTGATAGAAGCAGGTGTGCCAGAGAAAGACAAGTTCCAGCGCATACTGGAACTCGACACTGAAAACTTCCGCTTTGATACTCGCTACCCTGATCTGCACAAGGACAGGAATCAGGACTTTGTCCTGATAGAGATACTCTGGTCAGTCGGGCGCAGTGTACAGATCAAGAAAAAATTACTGGACACGCTCATGAAGCGTCTTTGCGACAAGAGCATGAATCCAGAAAACATCATGGTCTGCTTCAGGGAAACTGCCTGGGAGAACTGGTCGTTCGCTGGCGGCAGGCTATTGCACACCTGAGGCGCTGACCACATCAGATGCGCATCCGCACGCTTACTCTGGCGCCACAAAGTTTTTTGCTGGCGCCGGACAAACATATCCGTCAGAATAATTAAAGTTTAACAAGACGGAGCAAGCATGATGGGCAAAACCAGACTGGAAGCATTCAGCGACGGCGTGATCGCCATCCTGATCACCATCATGGTGCTGGAAATGAAAGTACCGCATGGCGGCACACTGGAAATCCTGCTGCCTGTATGGCCGGTATTTCTCAGTTATATACTGAGCTTTGTTTATGTTGGCATCTACTGGAATAACCATCATCACATGATGCACACCTGCCGCAGGGTGACTGGCGGGATTTTATGGGCCAACCTGCATTTGCTGTTCTGGCTTTCACTTATTCCATTCGCTACCGGCTGGGTAGGTGAAAATCATTTCGCCCCTATCCCGGCAGCCTTGTATGGTGCGGTTTTGCTGATGTCGGCGATTGCCTATTTCATACTGCAACAGCAGATCATTGCTACTCAGGGTGAAGATTCATTACTGAAAAAAGCAGTGGGCGCAGACTGGAAGGGCAAGCTCTCGCCAGTGGTCTATGCTACAGGCATGATGCTGGCCTGCTGGTATCCTCTGTTGGCGATGGCAATGTATGTTGCGATGGCACTGATATGGTTGATACCTGACCGCCGCATAGAAAAAGTTCTCAAAAACCACGAAGAGTAAATCCCATGCGCATGATGATATTTGCCGTGGCTCTGGTGGTAGTCATTTTTTGCACATCGGCTATCGCAAGACAAGCCGATTATGATCAGGATATCGTACTTACTACCACGGGTGGCAAGATTGAGGGCAGCCTGCTCATGCCCGCCAATGGGGTGAAGCCGCCTGTTGTATTGATTATTGCAGGTTCAGGTGCCACTGACAGAGATGGCAATACGGTCGGCCTGAAAGGCAAGAATGATTCACTGAAAATGCTGGCAGCATCCATGGCACAGGCTGGGGTAGCGTCGGTACGCTTTGACAAGCGTGGCATCGCCGGCAGTGCAGAAGCTGTAACATCTGCAGCATCTGAAGCGGATCTGCGTTTTGAAACCTATGTGCAGGACGCCGTGGCCTGGATAAGACTGCTAAAAGCAGATGTACGGTTTTCTGGTGTGGCCATGCTCGGTCATAGCGAGGGCTCGCTGATCGCCATGCTGGCTGCGCAACAAGAAGCCGTCAAAGCATACATCTCTGTGGCAGGCCCGGCGAAAAATGCTGCCGATGTCTTGCGGTGGCAGTTGCAAGGCAAATTGTCACCGGCGCTGGCTGCCAGTAATGAAGAAATCCTGAGCGCTTTGCAAGCAGGTAAAACCTATGCTGAAGTACCGCCAGAATTAAAGATACTGTACCGCGCCAGCGTGCAGCCATATCTGATTTCATGGTTCCGTTACACGCCGGAAAAAGAGATAGCCAAATTGACTTGCCCGGTCTTGCTAATACAGGGCGACAAAGACATACAGGTAGATACGGCGCAATTGACTGCGTTGAAACTTGCCAAACCAGACGCCGAAAGCCTGTTGATACACAATATGAACCATGTGCTGAAAATCATAGTCAATGATACTACGCAGCAAATGGCTAGTTATACTGATCCGGCCTTGCCACTGGCCCCTGAATTGACTAAAGGCCTGAATTCCTTTTTGCTTGACAGGCTCAAAAGCAATCTCAGAAGCAATGTCAAAAGCAATCTCATGACCAGTCGCTTGCCGTATAAAGCAATGCCTTGATTTGTTCAGATATTGACGTTGATGTTACCGGCCGCATCTTCTTTCTCTGGCTCACCCAGTTCTTCTGCCTGGTGATAAGCTGCGTCAGCCTCGGCATCATGACGCTGGCTTTGCGCATGTTCATGCAGATCGAGGGTGACGGGTTCTACCACCGTGACCGGCTCAGGCGCTGTGACTTCGTCGCTCTCTGCCGACCGCGGCTTGTCAATACTGTCGGCCTGTATGCCGTCCTTGACCCTGTAGGCAGCTACTGCGGCAGAAATCAGAGGATTGATGCTGGCCTGTATGCTGGTGGTCGCATTGGCTGTGATTACTGCGCTATTGCTGACAGGCGTGGCTTGTTCAATGGTAGTAGCGTTGGCTACAGGGGTGACAACTGTTGTTGATACCGGGCTGGCTGATGCCGCCTGACTGTTCGCCGCAATATTATTCGCCGCGGCCGTGGCCTGGTTGATGGTATCCAGCGTCTTGCTGACTTCATCAAATGTGGAAGGTGTGGCAGCCATTGCCTTGCCATTATTTATCGTTGCACTACTGTCTACGTCAGAAGCAGCGCTCTCATTTAATTTTGTCGAATTTGCAGCTACCTGACTCTCCAGCTGACTTTCTGTCAGCAGTGATGATGGTGTCGTGGAGTTGGCGGCGAGCTTGTTTTCAGCAGCCAGGGTACCCGGCGGAGTGGTGCTATCCAGATTATCTGATGGCGATGTTTGTGTTGCTGTTGGCGTGGCGGCTTGCGTGGTGGTTTGTGTTGTGCTTTGTGAATTCAGTGCCTGTGAAGACGCGTTGGCAGCAAGGTCAGTGGCATCTGTTGTCGCTGTTGCAGTCGCATTTGTACTTGTACTTGTACTTGTGTCCTCAGCTATTGCTTGCGTATTCAATGCCGCACTTGAGGCAGCGGTGCTCGTATCCGGGGCTGGAATAATCGTTGTTGCCTCAGCAGGGGTATCTGTTGTCTCTGTATTGGATTGAATGCTAGCTGCAACATTATTGGTCACGGACAAATCTGCGGTACTTGTTGCTGGTGTTGGCGGTATGCCAGGCGCTGCCTGCGTTACATTGTTTGTGAATTCAGTTTTTGCACTGGTGCCTACTGCCTGCGAATTTCTGGTGATATCAATGGCAGCACGCAATGCTTCATCTTCCAGGGTCTGTTGCAGTTGTATATCGGCGGCAGTGTTTGCGTTAGTACCTGAAGTCGTGGATGTATTAGTGGATGTAGTGGCGGGTGTATTCACTGCTACTTCATTCAAAGTGTCTGATGGGGTAGTGGTGCTGACATCAGTGGTATTGGCATTGCTGGTTGAAATTGAATTTGCCACATCAGTGTTTTCAGTCGCACTCGCATTAGTAGTATCAGCAGCGACAGTAGCCAGCAGATTGCCAGAAGCCAGTTCCTGATTCTGTGTAAGGACGGTGCTCTCCGCACTGGCCAATACCTGTAATGCCTGCGTCAATAATGTTGTCGTTTCTTCAGGGTTTGCAGTGAGTGCGTTTTGAAAAGTATTTACATCCAGCGTCAGCAAGCTATTGCTGTCTGGCTGGGCGGGATTTTGCAAATTGATTCCTATGTCGGCTAACTGCTCGAACAGGCTGCTGTCATTTGCATTTTTTGCACCTGCATTCATTACCTGCAAGAGATTGTCGCTGCTGTCAGGTATCAAGGGGTTTTCAGTCAGATTGGAATTGCTGGCTTGCAGTTGATTGAATGCATCGACAAATGAAGTGGCAATCGCAGTGAGCTGGGCAATGTCTGCCTTGGCTGGCGTTGTCTCTGTCTGATTTGCTGCATCAGCAGTTGCTGAGCTTGCTGAAGTTGCTGAAATATTGGCCGCCTGCCTGCTTTGCAGGCGTGCGGTATAGGCCAGCAATTCACCCAAGGGAGAAACATCGACAGTGATGTTATCGCTGCGTATCGAATCAAGCAAACCGGGATTGCTGCTTGGATTGCTACTTATTATGGGTGACAGCGGATTGATCGTACCGGCATTGATTGCTGATACCACCTGCAATGCCGATGGGCTTACTGGAGTGATGGGCGAGATGATCATGTGATACCTGCTTTCCATAAACTTCTTTTTGTACGACTTACTTCTATACATCTTATTTTTTACTTTTTTACGCTTTAAAGTTTATCTCTGCCTTCGTAAATACTCTGTACGTTGCCTCACTTAAGGCAAAAAAATATCCTCATAGTGTTTAGCTATGAGGATATTTTATGCAGCAAGAAAAACTACTTACTTGTCATTTATTTCAATGGTGGAATGACTTGCGGCACCATGGCCTTGATCGGCTGCTCTTTCAATTTCTTCTCCAGCAATTGAATTGCAGTCTCCAGTTGCTGGTCTTTGCCGTTGAAGGTGGCATGTGGCAGATTTTCCACTTCGACATCGGGTGCTACACCTACACCTTCTACCAGCCAGCGGCCATCCATGCCAAATTGTGCGTTTTCTGCAGCCCTGATCATGCCGTTGTCTGACAGTGAGTTATTGTCAGACAGCCAGACGCCGGCACCTGCGGTGCGTTTGCCTACCAGTGGGCCCAGCTTCAGGGCCTTGATACCGGCGGCAAAGGTTTCGCCATCAGAGTAAGTCAATTCATCCACCAGTACCACCAGGTGACCACGGAAGGTTTGCTGCATATTAGTGTAAGGCGCAGAGGTTGGCGATGCCCAGTAAGCCCATGCCTTGCGCAAGAGTTTTTCTATGATCCAGCTATCGATATTGCCACCACGGTTGCGGCGCACGTCGATGATGAGTCCATCGCGCTCTATATTGCTGTAAAAGTCACGGGCAAAGCTGTTGATGTCTTGTGCACCCATGGCACGCAGATGCAGGTAACCAATACGGCCTTGTGATGCCTTGTTGACTTCCTCGCTACGGCTTTGTTCCCAGTCGCTGTAACGCAGATTTGCATGCTTCATCATATTGACAGGCGTGACGATGACGGCACGGGCTGCCTGGTCGCCACGTTTGACATGCATTAATACCTGCTTGTCTGCCTGGTTGATCAGCAGGTCTGAAATATCACGTGCTTCCATCACAGGCTGACCATTGATGGCGGTGATGACGTCGCCTTCCTTGATGTCCAGATCCGGTTGTGACAGAGGGGTACGCTCGGATGGCAATTCTGCTTCGGTATGATAAATATGGTCGATGCGGTATCCACCATTGCTGCGGCTCAGGACCGCACCGAGTGAGGCAGCTTGCCCTTCCGGCGCTGCACGTCGTATATCGCCAGGGCGGCTTTGTGAATGCAGGGTGCTGACTTCGCTGGCCATCATGCCCAATACATCATTCAACTCTGCCCTGTCGGTGATACGCTCTACCAATGGTGCATACTTGGTACGTACCTTGTTCCAATCTACCCCACGCATTTTGTCGTCAAACAAAAAGTCCCTGTGCATGCGCCAGGCATCGGCATACATTTGCTGCCATTCAAGTTTGGGGCTCAGGAAGAAAGTCCAGTCATTCATATTGACTTTGGATTTGCTGACATCGCCCGGTTGTTTTGCTCCGGCTTCGACAACAAAGAATTCCTGTGGCCCAGTGCCAATTTGCTGACGATAAAACACATGTTTTTTGTCGGCAGACAAATCAAACTGGCGTATGTTGCCAGCAAAAATGTCGGGTTGTGGTGAAGTCTTGCTGATCGCCAGGGTTTTCAACGTGGACTTACCATCCGTGCCTTCTGCTTCAGTGAAATACAGGCGTTTGTCATCAATGGCCAGGTCACGGTAATTGCCATAAGCCAGAGGCACTTGATACAAGCGTTCTGCCAGACCGGCGTACTGGATGGCGGGTAGCGCAGGCTTGGCAGGTTTCTTGGCTTCTTCAGTTTTATCGGCTGGCTTGTCTTTTGACTTGTCTGCGCTCTTGTCGTCAGTTTTCTCTTTATCTTTATCTTTATCTGACGGCTTGTCAGTTGCCTTGTCACCGGACTTGCTCAACTCGTCATCTGCCTTGAAGGGAAAGCGGTTCCCTACCTGCAGAGCAAGCGCATACAGGCCGGTACGCTTCTCGAAATGCGGCCCCATATTGCGGTCACCCCAGGGGGCACGGTTGCTGACCTGAAAATTGCGTTCCGAGTAAAAATACAGCCAGCGTCCATCGGGAGAGAACACTGGTGCGTGCGAGTTATAACGGTCGCTGGTGACAAAGTGTATTTGCTTGCTGTCGACAGCGTACAGACCTATCTGCGGCCTTTGCAATTTGTTGTCTGCCCTGACGACGGCGATGGTTTTACTATCAGGTGACCAGATGACTTCTTCCTGTCTCTCAGCACCTATCTTGCCTGCATCATCAATGACCTGATTGGTCTTGGTCGCCAGATCCAGCAACCACAGCCTGCCGCGCTTGTCGGTATGCGCCAGCCATTTGCCATCAGGCGAGGGGATGATGCGGTAGCGGTGGACGTCGCCGTTGCTCGTCAAGACTTCTGGTTTACCGAGGCCATTGGCCGGGAATTTCCAGATTTCATTTTCACCGGTAGTATCGACGATGGCATAAACGGATTTGTCGTCATGCGAAAACACGGCTTCGCGTGCGCGGGCGTTTTCCGGCACCGGTAGATCTATGCGTCTTTGCGGGCCAGAGCCCGCTATGCTCAGGCGTCCGCGCGCAGTGAATAGCAGGCGTTCTTCCTTGCCAGCGATTTCTATATTCGACACATATTCCATAGGGTTTTTGATCTGGCGCTTGCGCTGCTGATCAAAGTCAGACACCAGGTCTATGGTCAGGGTCTGGTCTTTGGCACTGCTGATGTCGAGTACATGCAAATCTGCGCCCAGTTGATAGGCTATCTTGCCATCGGCTATGCTGGGGTTGCGTACTTCCCATTCCTTGTGCTGGGTCAGGACGCGGGCATCTGTGCCATCAGGATTGGCGCTCCAGATATTGAAGGCGCCATTGCGGTCACTGATAAAGTAGAGTTTGCCCTTCCATAGCATGGGGCGGCGGTTGTTGCTTTTGTCGTCGGCAAATAATTGCGTGGCTTCAGTCTTGGCCTGTACGTCATAACGCCAGACTTGTGCAGTGGCGCCACCGCGATATTGCTTGGCGTTGTCATTGGTCATGTGCAGGCCAAAGCGGGTGAAGTACAAATACTTGCCGCTATCGTCGAGCACAGCTTCATTCGCATCTGCCACCGGGAAAACCCTGCGCGTCAGGCTTTGTGGATTGATGGCGGCGATGATGCGGTGCGATGCCGGGCCTGTACTGTTGAGTGTGGTTAACAGTACTTCACCATTGGCAGTCCAGCCCAATACGGATACCTGGTCATTTTCAAAACTGATACGCTTTGGCACACCACCTGCCATGGGCATGACATAAGCTTCGGTTGCCCCCTCGTAAGCCGCAGAAAACGCCAGCCATTTGCCATCTTGTGAAATGGCGGGCAAGGTTTCTGCCGCAGGATGGCTGGTCAGTCTTTGCGCCTGGCCACCGCTGCTTGCAACTTTCCATAAATCGCCTTCTGCAGTAAATACCACAGCATCGCCACGTATGCTGGGGAAACGATAGTAGGCTGGTGCGGCAAATACAGTTGTTGCCAGACTGGTCAGGCTAAGAGCGAGGGCGAGTTTGCTTAGTCTCATTGTTATTCTCGAAAATGGATTTGGATGGTTTTTATAAATACTTGTACAAATTAATACTTGTACAAATTAAAAGACAAATGACAAAGTGGTACTGCAAACAAAAACAGCCTCAAGTACATACAAAGGCTGGGGTAAAAGTTATATCAACAACGGGATTTGCAACATTCTGTAAGTAGTTTTTCGCTGTTACCAAGCAAGCCCCTGGGTAATGTGTCTTACGGTTACATTTACCCGTCGGATATTTCTTGAATTGTTAAAAACTATGAAGTACCCTGAATATTAAATTTCCACTTGGAAATAATTTATTGACGAGCAGACCAAGGGTGCCTCATGAGACAAGTCAGCTTGTGCAAAGTTCTTTTAATTCTGGGCATTTCGGCAGAAATTTCGACAACGTCGGCACAGAATGTCACATTCTCCATTGATACCCAGGCAGAGCGCAAGACCATCAGCCCCTTGATCTATGGTTATAACGCTTATGCCGATGGAACAGGCCGTGCTGGCTGGGCCAATCAGGGCGGGCAAGCCAGTTTGCAAAACCTGAACCTGCGCTCGCGTCGCCTGGGTGGCAATAACATGACCAGCTATAACTGGGAAAACGGCGTCAGCAATTCTGGTAATGATTGGTGCCATTCATCCAATGCTGGCGTCAGTGCTACTGCAGGAGCGGGCAATCCCAATTCAAATAATGGCTTGGCCTACTACACGCCTGGTGCGGCCTTACAAAGTTTCCAGGACCAGTCGCTGGTGCTGGGCACGTATTCCTTGCTGCAATTGCCTGCCGCTGGCAAGCTGCCTAAAGACATCATCAACCTCAATCCTCCAAGCACTTGCATGGGTTCCCAGCTTTGGCAGAGCACTGCCGGGCCATCGAATGTGGATACCGCGCGCTGGGTCAATATCGTCAATGACAAACCGGCTGCGGCTGGTGGCCTGACTCTGGCACCTGGTCTGAATGATGGCGTGGTTTATATAGATGAAGAAATCAATTTTCTTGTCCAGAAATATGGCAATGGTGCATCCGCAAATGGTGTTAAAGGCTATGAGCTCGATAATGAGCCTGATCTCTGGCATCACTGGACCACCAACAGCGGAGAAAGCGGTACGCATGCGAATCTGTATCCAACGCTGACCACGGTCACCGATGTCTTGCAGAGAAATATCAGCCTTGCAACAACAGTCAAACGCATGGACGCCAGCGCAGAAACTTTTGGGCCCGCAATCAGCGGCTACCTTGGTCTGTTCAGCCTGTGGGCAGTGTGGGATGGTTCAGCCTCGCATCAACCATCTGACTGGGCGCAATACAATGTTGAGCCTTATTACAGCAATAATACTGGTGACCGTTATCGTTACAACGGCATGGCCATGGCGAATGCCTATCTGGCAAAAATGAACCAGGCTTCGCAAAGCGCTGGCCGCCGTTTGCTCGACGTGTTTTCTTTCCATTACTATCCACAGGCTTCTTACAATGCCACTGACCGGGTGCAGGCTGCACGCAGTCTGTGGGATGCAACTTATGTAGAGCCTAGCTGGATTACTCAATCCGGCAACGGTTTTACTGATGGACGTTCTCTGCAAATGCTGCCCAAGCTGCAACAAGCCGTCAATGATTTTTATCCTGGTACCAAACTGGCGGTGACCGAATATGATTTCGGTGGCAAGAGCGATATAACCGGTGCCATTGCCCAGGCAGATGCGCTGGGTGCTTTTGGCAAACAAGGCGTGTATCTGGCGACTTATTTTGGTGATGCAGAGCAGTACATTGCTTCCGGTTTTAAAATTTACAGAAATTATGACGGTAATAAATCTGTTTTCCCAGCGACTTCAGTGAAAGCGGTTTCCAGCAATAATAGCAATGCGGCAGTGTATGCAGCGGTCGATCTCAATGACCCTAATGTCATCCACGTCATTGCCATTAACCGTCAGAGCAGCAATGTCACGAGCAGCTTTCAACTCAGCCACCCTGTGAATTTGAAATATGCGCAGGTCTGGGGTGTCAGTGGCAGCAGCAGCAATATCACTGCCAGGAGCGGGCTCAGCAATATCTCCAAGAACAAGTTCAGTTATACATTGCCAGCCTTGTCTGTGCTGCATTTTGTACTGAAGCCTTAAGTAATTAGGCTTAAGCAAAAAAGCCACCAGCATGCTGGTGGCTTTTCATTTGACGCACAATCTGACTTAGGCAGCAGCTACTTTCAAAATAAGTTTGCCATTGTTTTCACCGGTGAACAGTTTTTGGAAAGTCTCAGGGAAATTTTCCAGACCCTCGACGATGTCTTCACGGCTTTTCAGTTTGCCAGACATGATCCAGCCACCCATGACCATCGCCGCTTCCATGGCGCGTGGGTAAAAGTCGGATACCATCACGCCTTTCATGGTGGCGCGTTTGACCATCAGGTTCAGGTAATTTGATGGGCCCTTGATAGGGGTCGTATTATTGTATTGGGAGATCGCACCGCAAATCACCACGCGGGCACCAAAGGCCAGTTGCGCCAGCGCTGCGTCCAGAATATCGCCACCAACATTATCAAAATACACATCTATACCTTTAGGGCAATGCTGCTTCAAGGCGGCGCTGACGTCTTCGCTCTTGTAATCGATTGCGGCATCAAAACCCAGTTCTTCTGTCAGGTAGCGAACCTTGTCTGCGCCACCGGCGATACCAACAACACGTGCGCCCTTGATCTTGGCAATCTGACCAACGATGGTGCCGACCGCGCCTGCTGCGCCGGATATCACGACCGTATCACCTTCCTTGGGTTGGCCGACTTCGAGCAAACCAAAGTAGGCAGTCATGCCCGGCATGCCCAGAGTACTCAGGTACAGTGGCAGAGGGGCCAGTTTTGGGTCTATCTTGCTGATGCCATTGCCATCAGAGTAGGCATATTCCTGCATGCCCAGTATGCCGCTGACATGCTCACCGGCAGCGAATTTAGGATTGTTTGATTCAACCACCTGACCAACGGCCAGCGCGCGCATGACTTCACCAATAGCAACTGGTGGCATATAAGAATTTTTGCTCTCATTCATCCAGCCGCGCATGGCAGGGTCAAGCGAGATATACAGGTTCTTGATCAGCACTTCGCCTGCTTGCAAGTCACGCAACTGTTCTGTGACATGATTGAAATCGCTGGCTTTGACGCTGCCTTGTGGGCGGGCTGCAAGTTTGAATTGAGAGTTGATGGCGTTCATGTTTTTTCCTTGTCGGCTAGTGAGGACTTACTGGGAATTTATTGTGGCAGCACGCTGCTGACCATGGAAAGCAGTATAGGTTACTTATTGTTGCTTGATAAGTCAGGTATATTGCATAATATTGTTGTCTTAATCAGGACAATGTCGAAGCAAAAAGAGGATATCCATGCTGAATCCACAACACCTGGCCGTATTTGCCACCATTATCCGTGCTGGCAGCATCAGCAAAGCCGCATTACAGCTGGGCTGTGGCAAGTCCTTGTTATCGCGGCAACTGGCCAAGCTTGAGCAGGATCTGGGCGCACGGCTGATACAGCGCTCCACCCGCAAGCTGACCCTGACCGAGATAGGCGAACAAGTCCTGCACGAGGCTCAGCGCATCGATACCGCTTTAGCCAACATAGAACAAATGGCGGGGCAACACCAGCAAGAAGTCAAAGGGCGCTTACGTGTTACTTGTCCCATTCCGGCGGTGTCAAGGCTGGTGCCAGTCATGATGGAATTCTGCAGGCGCTATCCGCAAATTGATTTTGCCCTGCAAGTCGAGGACCGGCTCGTTGATCTGATTGCCGAACAGATTGATGTTGCCATCCGTGTTTCTCACCTGGAAGACTCCAGCCTGATAGCGCGCAAGCTTGTCGATAGTCAGCGCATACTTTGCGCATCACCTGCCTATCTGGCCAGCGCTGGATATCCTGTTGTGGCAGAGGACCTGGCACAACATGCCTGCCTGTTGTATATCTATGCGGGTCGCGCCAATGATGAATGGACTTTGCTGCAGGATGGCGAGGTGAAAAAGGTCAGAGTGAGCAGCCACTTCCAATCCAATAATGGTCTTGCTCTGGTCGCTGCCGCCTGCTCAGGCGCTGGCATAGTGCTGATCGATAAACTCATCGTCAGCAAGCACTTACAAAGTGGTGAGTTGGTGGCAGTGCTGGACAATTATCAATTGCCCAGCGGCTCACCAGTGTATGCAGTGTATCCAGCGCGTGACTGGCTGGCTTTGAAGACGGCCACTTTCGTGGCCTTTTTGCAGGAAAGATTATTTACCGGCGTCTGATATTGCCAGTGGCTGGCCTTTACCTATATTTTGCTCAAGGAATTTTTCTACCCGACCCCAAAAATCGATATTGTTTTTGAGCAGGAAGAATCCATGGCCTTCTTCTGCGTATTCTACCCATTCGACATTGGGATTTTTTCCCTTGATGGCTTTATAGAATTGAGTACCATGGTCGATGGGAACGCGACGGTCACGCTTGCCATAAGCCATCAACAAGGGACGTGTCAGCTTGTCGGTGTTTTGCAAAGGTGAAGTCACCTTCAACTGGGCTGCATCCTTGACCTGGTCACCAATCAGCACTGGCATGCCGAACCATTTCCATTCGTCTGAAAAATCGCTCCAGTGGATGTCGTACATGAGATTGATATCGGTCACGCCCACCCATTCTATGCCGCAGCGGAAGATGTCGGGGTCTTTGATCAGACCCATCAGGGTTGCATAACCACCATAGCTAGCACCCGCTATGCAGATACGTTTTGGGTCTGCATAACCCTGAGCGGCTGCCCATTTGGCGGCGTCGGCAACATCGTCCTGCATGGCCAGGCCCCATTGCTTGATACCTGCACGGAAGTGTTTTGCACCATAGCCTGTACTGCCGCGATAATCCGGCTCGATCACAACATAACCGCGTGAGGCCAGGAATTGTGCTTGCGGATTCCAGTTCCAGTGATTGCCACGCAAATAGGGGCCACCATGCACCAGTACTACGGCTGGCAGATTTTTGCCCGTGCTGTTTGGAGGCAGGGTCAGGTTGACCGGGATTTGCAGGCCGTCACGCGCTGCATAATTCAGCATCTGTTTTTCTGCCATCTGCTCAGGTTTGATGTCAGGTTTGCTGACACCCAGGCGTACCAATTTTTTTGAGCTGAAGTCAAACAGTTGCCATGTGCCAGGTGCGATATCTGAATGAGAGTAAACCAGGGCGATATTGGTTTTCAGATCTGAAGGGAAATGCAGGGAGTTATGGGTGTCTGGCAAAAGTGCATCAATCTGCTTTTGTTTTTCTGCCATGGACTCGTCGAACCATACGGTCGCAGGTCTGCTCATTTCATAGCGCAAACCCAATACTTTCTTTTGTGGGCCGTTGTAAATCAACTGACCGGTAAAGTCATAGCCTTTCAATGAAATGACAGGTTCTGTTTCGAGCTGATTCTTTTCCAAGTCAAAGCGATACAAGGAACTCAGGTCTTTGCCATTATTGGCGCGTACATATAAATCACCTTCGGGGCTAAAAAACATAGGGGTAATCCTGTCATCCGATGTCCAGCTGGATGTCGCCAGTTTGCGCCAGGCATTTGTCTTCGGGTCTTTATAGTTAATGACAGATTTGTCTTCTTCCGTCGTGACTGCAATGCGTGCAACACCAGCCTTGTCTATCAGCCACGAATTGACCTTGCCAGGACGCGGTATCAATTCGGTATTGCCCGTGATGGTGTTCAGGCGATACAGGTCATAGATGCTGGAGCCTGCTTCCACAGCTTGCGTGACATAGATATCAGGTGAGCTGGAACCATGGGCAATGTCGAGGTAATGGGTGTACCACGGCAATTCATTACCTTCCACCTTGGTACGTACACCGGTGAACTGGTGCGTGACCAGGCGTATGCGCTTGCTACGGTCTTTGTTAACGGCATACAGACCATGACCGAAAAAGCGCTGAGCTTCCTTATATTGCAAGTCAGTCAGGTCATATACTAGCCGCTCATTATTAATCCAGTGAAAGGAGTTTAAGTCCTTGTCTTCATAGTTCGCGATAATCTCAGGGCGCAGTTGGCCCACTTCCAGTACTGCCAAAACCATGCGGTCATTCGCACCTTTCATGATCATGGCGATGTTTTTGCCATCGGGAGAAAGACGCGCATCACGGAACTGGGCTTCTTTGAAAAAGCTGGCGATTGGGATAGGCTCGCTAGCTGCATACGAAGCCGGCATATGAAAGAAAGACATGCTACTGACAATACCAAGGGCGATCTTGCAGGCGAGAGGCTTATAAAAATTGTTCATGCACGCTTTCATTGCTGGAATGGAATTGTGCATTATATATAGGACTTACGCAAAAAAAGTGAGCTATTTTAAAAATGATGTAAACCCAAAGCAGCTTTCAAGTCAGTACACTAAGGGACATGACATCAAAACGTCCGAGCCGACTGGATTACTGCCAATACTTGC